>JADBZH010000027.1 GCA_020402585.1 Phenylobacterium sp.
GCCTAGGCGGGGGCCTGCACGCCCTCGCGAAGGCTGGCGTCTCCGGCGGTGAAGCCCTCCTGGACGAGCCAGAGCCTGAGCAGGTGGCGCTTGCGCACGGGATCATCCCAGTCCTCGTAGGCGGTGCGCTTGTGCAGGATGGAGGCGTTCTTCAGCAGCTGGATGTCCCCGGGCTGGAAGTCCATGTCGAGGTAGTGGTCAGGATCGTTGGCCGCCGTCTCAATGAAGCTCAGCACCGCCTCCTGGTCGGCGGACAGCCGCGGGGCGCCTTCGTGCTGCTGGCTTTCGCGGATGTACCAGGGGATGAAGAAGAGGTTCAGCCGGTCGTCGATCAGGCGGCAGATCGGCCGGGCGAACCAGGCCGGCGTCCCGGGCCGATGCTGGCCCTGGGTATCGAAGGGGAAGGCCTCGAAGAGGGCGGGGACGAGCTCCGGCCGTTCGGACAGCAGTCGGTTGAAGATCGCCGCCGAGCTCGCGATCCGGCTCACGCCGCCGGTCTTCGCCCCCTGCAGGCAGAGGAGGCCGATGATGTCGGCGCCGTCGGTATGGAAGTCCTGCTCGGCCCGGGTCTTGTAGAGGCGGACCCCGTAGGCGGCGGGGTCGGCGCCCGTGTCCCGGACATGGCCGAGAAGGTCGCCGTCCGTATTCTGCGAGACCGCGCGTCCCATATGGAGACCCAGGCCCCAGTAGATGTCGGCCGAGGCCTCCGGGCCGATCTCGTCCACCGGCAGGCCCCTCAGGAGAAGGAAGCCCCGGCCCCGGTCGAGGGCCTCCAGCCAGGCGGTCACTTCGGCGCCCAGTCGGGGAAGGGGGAAGTCTTCCCGGGTCCAGGACGTGCGGTCCGCTGACCGGGTCCGGGCGACCGTTCGCGCCGCCATCAGTTCGGCGACCTCATCGCTCCGCAGGACGCGACGCCAGTCGTCGCGCCGGGACATGTCGCGGCCCAGCCAGGCATCGCCAGTCGTCAGGGGGTGGAGGGTCGGCATGAAGCGCCCGGGGTTTCGAGTGTGGCGCCGAGGATGATCCTGCATTCAAGATTCGACAATTCCGGAAGTATCGAGATAAAAGCCAGCCCATGCTCGTGAGCGCCTCAACTCCCACGGCGGAGGCCGTCGCCGCCCTCAGCGCCCTGGCGCATCCGGGGCGCCTGGAGGTGTTCCGCAGGCTCGTCGCGGCGGGTCCGGAGGGGCTTGCCGCCGGGGAGATCGCCCGCACCACGGGCAGCCTTCCGAACACCCTGTCGTCGAACCTCGCCATCCTCACCGCAGCGGGCCTGACCCAGTCGCGCCGGGAGGGCCGGTCCATCGTCTACTCCGCCGACTTCGGCGCCATGCGCGGCCTCCTGGCCTACCTCATGGAAGATTGCTGCCAGGGCCGGCCCGAGATCTGCGCCGACCTGTCCCCGACCTGCCCGGACGCCCCCGCGCCCTGACATGCTTCAACTCCAGCCGGAACTGACGCCATGACGGATCGTCCCCGAAACGTCCTCTTCCTTTGCACCGGGAACTCCGCCCGTTCGGTCATCGCCGAGGGCCTGCTGCGCCACCTTGGCGGCGACCGGTTCCGCGCCTTCTCCGCCGGGTCCTTCCCGACCGGCAGGGTCAATCCGGGCGCCTATCCCGTGCTCAGGTCTCTGGGGCTCGACCCTGCTGAGTTCCGCTCCAAGTCCTGGGATGAGTTCGCCGCCCCAGGAGCGGCGCCGATCGATTTCATCTTCACCGTCTGCGACAACGCCGCCGGCGAGGTCTGCCCGATCTGGCCGGGACGTCCCGTCACGGCGCACTGGGGGGTGGAGGATCCCGCGGCGGTGACCGGATCAGAGGCCGAGGTGGCGGCGGCCTTTGCGGCTGCGGAACGCCGGCTGCGTCGTCGCATAGAACACTTCCTGGCCCTCCCGCCCGAAGTCCTCGACGGTCCGGATGTCCGGGCCCGGCTGGAGGCGATCGGGAAGGACACAGCGCCTTGACGGCGGCGGCCCCCGACTTCGGTCTGGCCCGGCGTCTGGCGGCCGAAGGCCTCGGCACCGCCCTTCTCTTGTCCATCGTGGTGGGCTCGGGGATCATGGGAGAGCGGCTGTCCGGCGGGAATGACGCCATCGCCCTGCTGCTGAACACGGTCTCGACCGGCGCCGGGCTGGCGGTCCTCATCACCCTTCTGGGGCCGGTCTCCGGCGCTCACTTCAATCCCCTCGTCAGCCTCCTCGCCGCCCGCGACCGGGATTTCGCCGCCGGGGAAGCTCTCGCCCGAGTCGCGGTCCAGGTCCCCGCCGCTGTCGCCGGCGTCCTCCTCGCCCACGCCATGTTCGAGCTGCCGCTGTTCCAGGTCTCCGACAAGGTGCGGTCCGGTGGCGGGCAGGTGCTGTCGGAAGCCGTCGCCACCTTCGGCCTGATCCTGGTGATCCGCCTCGCCTCGCGCCTCGCCCCGGCGGCCACGGCCGCCCTGGTCGCCCTCTACATTACCGCCGCCTACGGCTTCACCGCCTCGACAGCCTTCGCCAACCCCGCCGTCACCCTCGCCCGGAGCCTCACCGACACCTTCGCGGGGATCGCCCCGGAGTCCGTCCCGGGGTTCCTGCTCGGGCAGGCGGCTGGAACTCTCCTGGCGGTTTCTGTGGCGAACTGGATCCTGCGGAGGGGACGACCGACCCCCTGACCCTGGCCGACGGAAAGCGAAGGCCAGAGCGTTTACCCCGAAACTGAAGACAGTTATGGAAGGGACTGACGACAGTTATGAAAAGGATCGTCATGCGGAGTTCTCTGGTTCTCGTTTACCTCCTTCCTGTCATCCTGACGCTCGTCGCCTGCGGTGGGGGTGGCGGCGGGAGTGGGGGTGGTGGCGGAGGCGGAGGTGCAGCACCGGCCCCGGTGATCAGCGCCTTCGCGGCCTCGCCCGCCCAGGTGCAGCCTGGCCAGAGCGCGTCCCTGACCTGGTCGGTTCAAGGTGCAACGTCGCTTTCCATCGCCGGGGTGGGTTCCGTCGATGGTCTTTCGTCCAGGACGGTCTCGCCGGGTGCGACCACGACCTATGTCCTGACAGCGACCAACGGCTCTGGCTCGGTCACGGCGTCAACGACTGTGACGGTCTTGGGCGCGGCCTATCCGCCTGGACTCTCCGCCGACACCCTCCAGGTGGGCGGCGTGACGCGCGAGTTCAGGGTCTATACCCCCGCCAACTTGACGTCCGCCCCCAAGGCTCTGGTATTCGTGCTTCATGGCGGCGGCGGGGCCGGTCTGAACATAGCCAATCCGGGCGCGCATCCTTTGTCCGTCTTCCGAAACGTCGCAGACCAGGAGGGATTCATCGTGGTCTACCCTGGAGGTCTACCGGCCAAGGACGGATCGCCGGGATGGGACGATTGCCGGTCGGACAATCAGACGTCCAGTGGGGCGGATGATCTGGGTTTCCTGAACGCGCTGATCGAGCGTTTGCGTGCTCAGTACGGCATGCCTGTCACAAGGGTGTTCATGGCTGGAGGCTCCAACGGAGCCCAGATGACCTTGTCGTACGCCATCGCCGGGGCCGGCAATGTCGGCGCCATCGCCACCTCAAACGGCAATCTGCCGCAAAACCCAAAGAGCGGAGCCTGCAGCGCCCCGCCGCCGCGCCGGCTTCCTGTTCTGATGGCGCACGGGACCGCCGACCCCGCGATGCCCTATGCAGGCGGGTGCGTCGCCAATCTGGGCTCTGATTGCCTCCGGGGACGCGTGATCAGCGCGGAGGCCACCCGGAATGTTTGGCTATCCGCCAATGGACTCGCCGCAATCTCGCCGGTGCAGACCGTTTTCGACGCCAACAAGACCGATCCCGGACCGGCTAACCGTTTCGCCTATGCAGGCGGCTCGCCTGTCGAATGGTGGCGTATGGATGCTGGCGGCCACCCGGTATCGAGCCGCATCGTTCTGGTCGCCTCATCCCCGGCCTCAGGGCCGCAGAACCGCGACGTAGAGTTCGCAGAGATCGCTTGGAACTTCTTCAATAGAAGCCTGCAGGCTCCTATCGCTCCCCCCTGAGCGCCGCCGCGGTTCGGTCCGCCAGGGAGTACAACTTCAGTGTCGGCGGCCAGACCTTCCTGGTGATGTATGATGGCCAGGTTCTGGACGAGGCCTACGCCAACGGTGGCTCTGCAGGCCGGGCCCAACTCCTCGCGAGCGCGACCAAGGGCTTCACCGGGATGGTGGGAGCCATAGGTGCGTCGGAAGGCTTATATGCCTTGGATGAGGTGGTCTCTCAGCGCGCCCTTACGGAATGGAAGACCAGCCCCCTGAAATCCCAGATCACCTTCCGCCACCTGCTCACCATGAGCAGCGGGCTCAAGGAACTGAATGACCTGTCCGGCTGGAATGAATATCTGTCGGCCGAGGCGATCAACACCCCAGGGGATGTCTTCATTTACAGTGGTGATCCGAACATCTATGGCCTCGCACTTGAGCGACGCTTGGGCGGAGAGTCGGTGACCACCTACTTCGACAGGAAGCTCTTTCAGCCTCTGAGCATAACTTCCCTGAGGTGGGGAACCAACTTCGCCGACGGCCACCCCCAACTGTCGGGCGGCGCCTATATCACCGCTCGAGATTGGGCGAAGTTTGGCGAGTTTGTCCGGCTGACAATCGAAGGTCGCTGGACAGGTCCTCAGATCCTATCCCGCGCTGAATTCGATCAGGTTCTGCGGGGCTCACGCGCGCATCCTGCCTACGGCTTCTACTGGTGGCTCAAGGAGCCCGTTCCGTCCAGCCTTGCGGCAACCATCGATGCGAACAACAAGAACCAGTTCACCCGGCAGATCAAACCGATCATCGAAGAGCCCAGCGTCCCGGGCGACTTTGTCATGCTTGCAGGCGCCTATGGCCAGCGGCTCTATGTGATCCCTTCCCGGAAACTGACCGTCATCCGACATGCCCCCGCCAACACGCCCGAGGAACAGTTCAAGGACGCTGAGTTCCTTCGCAGGCTGCTTAAGCCGTGAGCGGTCCCCTGATCTAAACTTCCGGCGCCCGGTCCCGCTTCATGGCCGCGATCCTCTCCCGGGTCGCCGCAGGGTTCGCCCTCGAGATGCCGAACCGGACGTAGAGGAAGACGGCGAAGATATGGAGCACGCCCTCCCGCCGGACCGCGAAGCGCGCCTCGCCCCGGAGTCCGTCCCGGGGTTCCTGCTCGGACAGGTCGGGAGCGTGTTGGCCGCAACAGCGGCATCGGCCGGGTTGCTGAAGGAACACCGCGCAGGGGGCTGAAGGGTGCGAAGGCAGCGGTGCGGCCTCCCGTCCTCGGTTCTTATTTTTCGGAAGATGATCCTGAAGGCGGGTCGCTGACTTCCCCTGCCCACGCCGGGGTGAAGGCCCCAGCCAGAGCTGGTCCTATCTTGCGATCGCCTGCCCAGAGAGCGTCAGAAGTTGGTCAGCGGCCTTCTTCCGACCAGGGTCGGGGCCGGCGGCCTCAAGACCCATCTGAATCTCCGCCTCGCGCAGGTAGGTGCAAATCGACCCTGCATCGGCCCCGTTCAAGGCGGCGGAATAGGCTTGGAGCAGATAGCGGTCGTACTCGTCAGCGACCGCCTCGCCATGCCTCCAGGCGCTCAAGAGGCCAAGCGGGTCCCACGTCCCGAAGCCAATCTCACGAAGTTCCGGCAGCAGGTTGCGCATGTCGTGCGTCATCTGAGAGCCTCCCCGGTCTCGAAATCATGGATCACGGCGTCCCCCATGGACGCCAGAACTTCCGCCGCCTCGCGCATCCGCCCTGCCTTGCGGCGGGTCGCGATCTCGGGCTCGTTCCCGGGGGACTTGCTGTAGAAATGATGCATCAGGGCCAGCCGGTTCAGTTCAAGCTCACTTGAGAGCGTCGTCAGCAGGTCGATCCAGTAGGCGGCGTCTTCGTTCGGTGTCCGGCCCGCTGGGCGGGCGTCAGCGCGCGCCTTGTCGGTCATGGCGCGGGCGATCCGCGCCTCAGACCAGCCCCTGCGGCGATACCGCGCGATCTCGGCCGCGCGCGCCTCTGGCGGGTCCTCTCCTTGCTGCAGGGCGCTGCCCAAGAAAGCGCCGCAATCGCAGGGGTTTCGGGAAATCAGGTACTCCCGCTCGTCCGCCGCCAGCAGCGGACGAAGGCCGGGCGTGTCGATCCGCTCGGCCCGGCGGACCTGACCTCTCCTGTCCAGGGTGGCGAGGGCGGCGTTCAGCCGGTCGAGGTCATCGGTGGCGGCGATCAGGGTGATGTAGGTGCACACTGTCTCACTCCACTTTCCATTCGCATGTCCTGGATTGAACGACCGCCGCTGTCTGGAAGTCCTCTCGGAAGACCAGTCGGGTCATGTCACGGTGTCCGTCATCTTGATGAAGTCCGGCGCCCCGAGCAGAGCCGAGATGACGTCGTCCATGTGTGAAGGTTGCCAGGGCATTGGCCGCTGGGCGCGGTCAGCGGCCTCCACGGGGTCGTGATCCCAGATCAGCTTCAGCGCTCCGGTCCGTCCGACCCGGGCTGCTACAAGGCAAAAGCCATCGATCCCCGGGAGCCGTTCGCCGGACCGGTCCATGGCGCCCAACAGGGCGCGCCAGCCCTCCGGCGTATCGGTTCTTGCGACTTTGAAGCGCCTTTCGAGTTGCGCCACTGCGTCCGGATCAGGCCAGCCAATGCTGTCGCGGAACGCGATTTCGAGGGGGAGGCCGGCGAGTTTCACGTCGGCTGCAAGGGGCAGGGCGGCGAAGCCGGTGTGCCAGATCAGGATCGGCTGGCGATACCACCTTGGCGCGCGCTGCAGGTCGTCCGGGCTGGCGGGCTGATCCGTTACGAGGGCGCTGACCTCGACCAGGAGGTATCCCTGTTTGTCGCCGCCCAGGTGGATCGCGTGTCCGAACCGCCCGTCCGGCAAGGGCAGAGCGAAGCCGTGCCCCGCCCTCACGCCCGTCCGTACGGTGAAGGTCTGAGACTGGAGGTCGATCCCGCCCTGCGGATCGGCCGCTTCGACCATCCGCCCCCAGCCGTCATACTCAACGCCCCGGAGGACTGCGAGCGCCTCGATGCGGGCGATGGCGGAGTCGATGTCGAATCCGGCGTCGAGCGTCTCCCGCAGGATCAAGCCGCCCTGTGTCGAGCGCACACTCACCCCGGCGGGGAGGGTGGTGCGAAAGCGCTTCAGCCGCGCAGGCGCTCCATAGATGAAGTGTTCGATCGTCTCCGACATGACGGGTCAGCCATGGTCGGGCGTCGTCGCGACCGCTTCGAAGACGCGCACGCTGTGGGCCTGCAGAAACACCTTGCCGCCATCACCCCGCCGCATCACGACAAAAGTGACCATAGGCCACCCTGCCTCGGCGTCTGCCTGGACGACGCCCTCGAAGCGCAGGGCCGTGAGGCGCTGGCCTGAGGTCAGGAGGATATCGTAATGGCGACCCTCTTCGAAAAGTTCAGTCGCCGACCTCAGATACAGGCCTTGCCGCTTCGGGCCGAGGCGAGGCAGCCATTTGAAGAAGATGGAGAGGACCATGACCAGAAGCGCCGTCACCACGGCGACGGTGAGGGCTTGACCGAAGAACAGGGCGAGATCCGCCATGGCCCACTCCAGGAACCAGTATCGGGCGCGAAATGGGTTTCGGTGAGGCTGATTTCAAGGCACGGCCTTCCACCTTGCCGGGGGGCGGATTCCGGCCCCAGGGCGGCTGGCTTGACTGAAGGTCCGGGGTCTCAGGCCCCCGACGCCCGGTCGCGCTTCATGGCCGCGATCTTCTCCCGGGTCGCCGCATGGTCCGCCTTCGAGATGCTGAACCGGGCGTAGAGGAAGACGGCGAAGACCCCGGGGATCATGGAGACCGGCCCCAGGAAGAGGCCCAGGTTGCGGATGACATCGGGGGCGACCTCGCCCGGCTGGGCCTTCTCGGGGAAAGCGATCAGGGTCAGGACCATGCCGGCGAGGGCCGCGCCGATGGCGGTGTCGAGCTTGGCGAACAGGGCGCGGGTCGAATAGAGCACGCCCTCCTGCCGGACCCCGAAGCGGACCTCGTTCTCATCGGCCACGTCGGCAAGCGCGCTCATCACCGAGATGTTGAGGATGGCGCCCACCGCATAGCTGACCGCGGAAATGGCCACCAATGTGGGCAGGAGCCGTGGGTCGCCGTTGGGGAACATCCACCCGACCTCCCGCAGGATGAAGCCCAGGGCAGGGAAGATCACCAGC
>JADBZH010000028.1 GCA_020402585.1 Phenylobacterium sp.
CCATGCAGGCCCTGACCCGGGGCCGCATCACCGTTTTCGGCGGAGACCAGGTCCGTCCCAACATCCATATCGAGGACATCACGGACCTCTACATCTTCCTGCTGGAGCGCCCTGGGATCACCGGCGTCTTCAACGCCGGCTTCGAGAACATCTCAATCCGCGAGATCGCCGAGCGGGTCGCCCGCAGCATCCCGGCGGAGATCATCGTCACCCCCTCCAACGATCCCCGGTCCTACCGGCAGAACTCGGACAAGCTCCGCACGGCCGGGTTCGCGCCCAGGAAAACCGTCGACGACGCCATTCGCGAGATCGTGGTGGCCTACCAGCGCGGTGAACTGAAGGACATCGACCGCTGGCATAACCTGAAGTGGATGCAAAGGATGATGGCGTGACCGGTGGCCCCGAGTTCTTCCATGGCTACGCCGCCCGTTTGCAGGAAACCCTGGCGGCGGCTGACTTCGCGCCTGTGGAGACCCTTGCGGAAGCCTTGCTCCAGGCCTGGCGGGCAGGCCGGAGCGTCTATCTTTGCGGAAACGGCGGCAGCGCTGGCAACGCCATCCACCTGGTGAACGACCTGATCTATGGCGCCGTGCAGGGCAGGGGCCCCGGCGTCCGAGCCCACGCCCTTTCCGCCAACGCAGCGGTCCTGACCTGCCTGGCCAATGACACGGACTATTCCGAGGTCTTCGCCCTTCAGCTCAAGACCTTCGGCCAGCCCGGGGATATCCTCCTGGCCCTGTCCGGAAGCGGGAACTCCCCCAATATCCTGAAGGCCATTGAGACGGGGAGGGCCCTTGGAATGAAGACCTTCGCCATCCTCGGGTACTCTGGCGGCAAGGCGAGATCCCTGGTGGACGTCCCGATTCACTTCCCGGTCGACGACATGCAGATCTCCGAGGACATGCAGCTGATCGTCGGCCACATGGTGATGCAATGGCTTATGGCCGAGACGGCCAAAGGCCTGTGAGCGGCCAAGTTGAGACCTGACTTCCTCATCCTTGGCAGCAATTCCTTCTCAGGCGCCAGTTTTACGGCCTTCCTGCTGGAGCAGGGGTATTCGGTGGTCGCGGTCAGTCGATCCCCGGAGGGCCACCCCGCCCTGACGCCCTACCTCTGGAGGCCGGACCGGACAGGGGCGGTGTTCCATCAACTCGACCTGAACACCCAGCTTGAGGAAATCTGCGACCTCCTGAGCGCGCTGAGGCCGCCGCGGGTGGTCAACTTTGCGGCCCAAAGCATGGTGGCGGAAAGCTGGGCGAACCCCGACCACTGGTTCATGACCAATGTCGTCTCGACCATTCGGCTCCATGAGGCGCTGAGGACCATGCCGTTCCTCGAGCGGTACGTTCATGTCTCCACCCCTGAAGTCTACGGCAGCACATCGGGGTCGGTGACTGAGGACGCCCCCTTCAACCCCAGCACCCCCTACGCCGTCTCCCGCGCCGCCGCCGACATGAGCCTTCGCACCTATCATGCGGCTTACGGTTTTCCGGTGGTCACGACCCGGGCGGCGAATGTCTATGGTCCCGGCCAGCCTCTCTACCGGATCATACCCCGCACGATCTTCTGCATCCGCACAGGTGAGAGGCTGAAGTTGCATGGCGGAGGCGCCTCTCAGCGGTCCTTCATCCACATCCGCGATGTCTGCGACGCCACTCTCAGGGTCGCCCTGCAGGGTCGCCTCGGCGAAACCTACCACATCGCCACCCAGGACCAGATCACCATACGCGCCCTGGTGGAGACGATCTGCGCGCGCATGGGCGTGACTCTGGAGTCCGTGGCCGATGTGGCGGAGGAACGGGTCGGCAAGGACGCCTTCTACACCCTCGACAGCCGTAAGATCCGTGGGGAGCTCGGCTGGTCTGACGCCTTGTCCCTCGACGCCGGGATCGAGGAGACGCTGGCCTGGGTCGACGCCAACCTCGATGATCTGAGACGTCTTCCCCAGTCCTACATCCACAAGCCGTGAGCGAGCGCATGGGCCAGGAAATCGATCTCCTTGCGAACTATCCGCGCACCCGTCGCAATGTCGACGAGCGCGGCCAGACCAAGACCGAAGCGGACCGGGCCCTCGCCCGCCAGTTCGGCAAGGACTTCTTCGACGGCGACCGCGCCCACGGCTACGGCGGATTCTCCTACAATCCCCGGTTCTGGACCCCGGTGATCCCGACCTTCCAGTCTCATTTCGGCCTGAAGGCTGGCGACAGCGTGCTCGACGTGGGCTGCGCCAAGGGGTTCATGATTCACGACATGGCTGCGCTGATCCCCGGCGTCCAGGTCAAGGGAGTCGACATCTCGGCCTACGCCATCGAGAACGCCATCGAGGACATGCGCGACCACGTCCAGGTCGCCAGCGCGGACAGGCTGCCCTTCCCGGACAAGTCCTTCGACGTCGTGATCTCGGTCAACACCATCCACAATCTCGCCGAGGCGGACTGCGCCCGGGCGCTCTCCGAGATTGAGCGGGTCGCCCGCAGGGGCGCCTTCGTGACCGTCGACGCCTATTTCGACGATGAACAGCGACGGCGCATGGAGGCGTGGAACCTCACCGCTCTGACGATCATGCACGCCGAGGACTGGAAGGCCTTCTTCGCCAGG
>JADBZH010000029.1 GCA_020402585.1 Phenylobacterium sp.
CCGGGGGATAGAGCCGCAAGGTCTCGCTGAGAACCTGGCGGGTAAACACCAATCGATCGACGTGAGTGGCGTCGATCGCATTCGTTCCCGCGACTTCAGTCACCTCGTCCCGGATTCGCGCGGCGGTCGGGGGATGCATGGCGACCAGGTAGAGCGCCCAGGTCAGCGCCAGCGCGGTGGTTTCGTGGCCAGCCAGAATGAACCCGAGCAAGTTGTTGGCGAGCAGATCGTCATCCATCCCCTGGCCCGTCTCCGGGTCGCGAGCCTTGAGCAGGAGGTCTACCAGGTCGGAGCGGGAAGCCGAGCTCCGGCGGCGGGAAACCATGCGTCTGATGTCGTTCAGCAGGGGCTGGCGGTGTGCGGAACGGGCGTCCGGTCGCGACGCATGGTAGGCATCCGGCGCCAGGAAGTAGCTGATGCGCATTCTGCCGATGTCCGCGAAGAAGGACTTAATCCGGGACTGCATCGCGGCGCGGTCAAAGTCCTCACCACCTGACAGCATTGTGTCCAGGATGACGTCGAAGGTCAGCCTCGCCATCTCCGAAGGGATGTCGATCAGGTTCGTCTGTTC
Source organism: Phenylobacterium sp. (assembly GCA_020402585.1). GTDB lineage: Bacteria > Pseudomonadota > Alphaproteobacteria > Caulobacterales > Caulobacteraceae > Phenylobacterium. The sequence goes on from JADBZH010000029.1 coordinate 572, forward strand.
TGAACCGGTCCAGCTTTCCACTGTTCTGTCGGCGACGCCGCTGACCAATGGCGCCAGCGCCGCCATCTCCACCGGACGAAAGGCTGGCGCCGTAGCCCGCCGTTGCCATCGCCAGTCTCGATCCTCAGCCGTGAAAAGACCCCTTCCCCAGGCAGGTCGCATCATGCGCTTGAGCAGTTCACCCTGCGGAAAGTCCTGTGCGGCATCCAGCAGGACTGTCCGTATGGCCTGTGGCTCCACAACGAACAGGGGCGTTCCGGGAAACGGGCGGTAAGCGTCCGCTTCGAACACCGCTCGGGACCAGCCTTCGATCTGATTGAATGGCATGCGCGCCGCCAGCCACCAGGATGGCGGATCTCTCTGAGGCGGAACAACGGCTGCGGGGATAAACAGTGCTTCCGCGCGCGCAGGGCCAACCGCTGACATTTGAGGGGTTCCGAAGAAACCTAGAAGGGTTCCAATTTACTCCCAGGATCGACCATGACGAAAGCCATTACTGTTCATGTGAGGCGTTGCCGCCATGCGTCCCGAACCGAGGGGGGATTAGGCCTGTCACCGAGATGATCCAGGGCTACGCCGTCGCCATGACCCTGGAAGCCGCCGAGGCCGACCTCTTCGCCACCGTCTTCCCCCACCCGACGATCAGCGAGGGCATGCACGAAGCGGCGCTGGACGCCTTCGGTCGGGCCCTGCACAGTTGAGGGGCGGGCTCCGGCCCGCGCTGCGGCGCAGGAGGCGCGGATGATCTCGAGACTGGCGGCGGGCCTCACCCGACACCCGGCCATGGCGGGCGCTGTGCTCTCCCTTCTCAGCCTGCCGATTCACCTGGTCCTCCCGGAAGCGGTCTCGATCCCGTTCGCGGCGGTCATCCTCGGCCTGGTGGCGGGGATCTACGCCGGTTTCGCGCTCCAGGACGGCCGGGCGCACATCCTGGCGATAGAGGGGCTGGCGGCCCTGGCCTTCCTGGCCTTTGCCCTGGCGGGATTGATCTGGAGCCCCTGGCTGATCCCGGCGGCGTATGCGCTGCACGGGGTGTGGGATCTTCTCCACCACCGACGGATCACCACGGCGATGCCCTCCTGGTACCCGCCCATGTGTGCGGTCTATGACTGGATCTTCGCCGCCGGCCTCTGCGCCTTCTGGATCCTGCGTTGACCCTGACGATTGCGGTCATGGCTCAGGCCGAGGCCTTCGCCGCGTCGCTGGCCGACCTGACGCCCGTCGCCGAGCGGAGGGGGAACTATGTCGACGCCCCTGTGGTGGCTCGGACCTATGTCTCGGATCGAGCCCTGCCGGTGGCCCTGGTCCGGTCCGCGCGGGCCCTGGTGTTGCGGCGCCGGGCCGTCGTTGTGGTGCGGGAGCGCGATGGCTATCGCCACATCACGCCAGGAGGGCGTCTGGAGCCGGGTGAGACCGTCGAGGCGGCGGTGAGGCGGGAGGTGCTGGAGGAGTGTGGCTGGCGACTGGGTGCGCTCAGGCCGCTGGGGTTCGAGCATGTCCAGCATCTTGAAACGCCGCCGCCAGGGTTTCCGGCGGCCGGATTCATCAATCCCATCTTCGTGGCGGAGGGTCTTTCGTTTCACCGATCCGCCCGGGACATGACCCAGAGCGAAGTCGGCTCGAGCCTGGTTCCGGTCGCCCGGGCCTTGCGGGAGCTGCCGGACTGGAGCGCGACCCTGTTGCGATCGGCGCAAATGCGGTGACAGGTGCGGAAACGCCATCCATTCGGGCGCTATCGCGGTGTCGGGCGCGGAAGGTGAAGGGGCGGGGCGGTCGGAGACCCCCTCCGACGCGCTGCGCGCGCCACCTCCCCCTGGGGGGAGGAATTGGGCGCTCCAAGGGGGAGCTCCGACCGAAGGTCGGTGAGGAGGTCAACGGCGGCTCAGCGGACCCCCTCCGGCCCGGGGCCTTGCCCCGGTCCACCTCCCCCTGGGGGGAGGCATTAGGGAGCCATTGCTACCCCCAGGGGGAGCTGTCAGCGAAGCTGACTGAGGGGGTCTGCTGAGGAGCCGCCCCTACGCCGCCCTTCTGCCCTCGACCTCCGCCAGGCGCTGGATGGTGACGTAGTCGGTCTTGCCGGTGCCCAGGACGGGGATCTCTGGCACCTTGACGATCTTGCGGGGCACGGCGATTTCGGGGGCGCCCAGGGATTGGGCGTGCTCGACGATGGCCGTGGCGGCGGCGTCGGTGCGGTCGGTGAAGAGGATGAGCCGCTCGCCCTTCTTGGGGTCCGGCATGGCGATGACGGCGTGGCGGTTGTCCGGCCAGAGGGACAGGACGAGGTCCTCGGCGGCGGTGAGGGAGACCATTTCGCCGCCGACCTTCGCGAAGCGCTTGGCGCGCCCCAGGATGGTGATCCAGTTGTCGTCGGTCATGCTGACAATGTCGCCGGTGTCGAGCCAGCCATCGACCGGCGCCTCGAGGGTTCCATCGGGACGCAGGTAGCCGGCCATGACGTTGGCGCCGCGCACCAGCAACCGGCCGCCGCCGGTGATGCCCTCGACAGGCTCAAGGCGCGCCTCCATGCCGGGCAGCAGGCCGCCCACCGTGCCGCGACGGTTGTCGTCCGGGCGGTTGATGGCGATGATGGGCGCGGCCTCGGTCGCCCCGTAGCCTTCCAGAACCGGCACGCCGCCAAAGCGGTCGCGGATCAGGTTGTGGGTCTCTTCCCGAACCTTTTCAGCGCCTGCGACGATAAACTTGAGACCCGTAAGCTCATCGCTGTCACTGGCCCTGGCGTACTGGTTGATGAAGGTGTCGGTGGCCAGCAGGATGGCGGCCCCGGTATCCTTCACGAGGGGCGGGATCTGCTTGACGTGGAGGGGGGACGGGTACTCGAACACCTTCATCCCGGACAGCAACGGCAGGAGGATACCCCCCGTCAGCCCGAAGGAATGGAAGATCGGCAGGGGATTGAACAGGATCCAGTCGGGATTGATGTCGATGATGTTCGCGGCCTGGGCGACATTGGCGATCAGGTTCTCCTGGGTCAGGACCACCGCCTTGGGCACGCCGAAGCTTCCTGAGGTGAAGAGGATGACGCCGATGTCCGAGGGGCGGGACGGCGGGGCGAAACGCAGGGGCAGGGCGCCCGCGGCGGCGGCGAAGAGCTTGTCCGCAAGTCCGACCTTCTCGCGCACGTCCTCCAAGTAGGTGACCGTCGCCACCGTCTCGAGGGCGTCGACCAGATCGTGCAGCTGGCCCTGCTCGATGAACTTGTGGGCGGTGAGGACCCGCTTGACCCCGGCCAGCTCGCAGGCGGCCTTGAGGTTGCGGATGCCGGAGGTGAAGTTCAGCATGGTCGGCACGCGGCCGAAGGCGTGCAGGGCGAAGAAGGTGACCACGCCCGCCGAGCTGGCCGGAAGCATGACGCCGACCCGCTCGCCCTTTTCGGTCAGGGCGGCGATGCGGCGCCCGAGGGCGAAGGCGGCGCGGATCAGGTCGGTGTAGGACAGGGGATTGCGGTCCTGGTCCTCCAGGATCAGCTTCTTGGCCCCGAAGGCCGTCCTTGCGTCCACCAGGGCGCTGAAGATCGTGCCCCCGCCCCCGATGTAGTCGCCCAGCTTCGCCACGGGCCTCTCCCTTTGGATTCTCTCTCTGGTTCAAAAGTAGTCGCCCCCCAGCCGATTGAAAAGACCGGTTACAGTTCGTGATCCGGTCAGGCGGCGCCGCAGCGGCTTGATCCGGCGGCCGGGAAGGCTGATTTAGGGGCATGGCCACCGTCATCGACACCCGCGCCGGGCCGCGCCCTCGCCACCCGGAGAAGCGCAACCGCCCCGACACCCCTGTCCTGCGAAAGCCGGACTGGCTGAGGGTGCGCGCGCCGGGATCAGAGGGCTACGCCGCGACCCGCGCCATCGTGAAGGCCCATGGCCTGGTGACGGTCTGCGAGGAGGCGGCCTGCCCCAACATCGGCGAGTGCTGGACCCAGTCCCACGCCACCATGATGATCATGGGCGAGATCTGCACCCGGGCCTGCGCCTTCTGCAACGTGGCCACCGGCCGCCCTGAGCCCCTGGATCCCACCGAGCCCGCCCGGGTGGCGGACGCGGTGGCCAAGATGGGCCTGAAGCACGTGGTCATCACCTCGGTGGACCGGGATGACCTGGCCGACGGGGGCGCGGCGCACTTCGCGCAGGTGGTGCGCGAGATCCGCGCCCGGGCGCCCGGGGCGACCGTCGAGATCCTGACGCCCGACTTCCTGCGCAAGCCGGTGGAGGCCGCCCTGATGGTGATCGCCGCCCGCCCGGACGTCTTCAACCACAACCTGGAGACCGTGCCCCGGCTCTATCCCTCGATCCGGCCCGGCGCGCGCTACTATCACTCGCTTCGCCTGCTGGAGCGGGTGAAGGAGGCCGATCCCGAAGCCTTCACCAAGTCGGGCCTGATGGTCGGCCTGGGCGAGGCCCGGGAGGAGGTGCTGCAGGTCATGGACGACATGCGCTCGGCCGGGATCGATTTCCTGACCATCGGACAGTACCTGCAGCCGACCCGCAAGCACGCGGCGGTGGAGCGGTTTGTCCATCCCGACGAATTCCGCGGCTATGAGGAGGCGGCCCGGGCCAAGGGCTTCCTGATGGTTTCGGCCAGCCCCCTGACCCGGTCCTCGCACCATGCCGGCGAGGACTTCGCCCGGCTGAAGGCGGCGCGGCTGGCCCGCCGGGGATAGGGCCGGTGCGTCACCGGCTCTCGCGGCATTCGCCCTACGCCCCGGAGGCGCTGTTCGGCCTGGTGGGTGATGTGGTCCGCTATCCCGAGTTCGTGCCCTGGGTCCGGTCGCTTCGCACCTGGAACGCCCGGACCGAGGCGGATGGCGCCGAGTGGCTGGACGCCGAGGTACAGGTGGCCTTCGGTCCGGTGCGCGAGCGGTTCTCCACCCGGGTTCGGCGGGACCCGGCCCTGAAGCGGATCGATGCGGAGCTGCTGTCCGGTCCCTTCCGGCGGTTGCGCAACCGCTGGGACTTCGTGGCCGAGGACGGCGGGACGCGGATCGACTTCGACATCGACTTCGAGTTGCGCAGCCGGCTCCTGGAGGGCCTGCTGGCGGGCAATTTCGACCGGGCGGCGGGCCGCCTGCTGGCCTGCTTCGAGGACCGGGCGCAGGCGCTGTTCGGGACGAAGGGCGGCTGAGAGGCCGTTGACCCCCTCCGTCGCGCTGCGCGCGCCACCTCCCCCTTGGGGGAGGAATTAGAGAGCCATTGCTCCCCCAAGGGGGAGCTCCCGGCGAAGCCGGGTGAGGGGGTCAGCTGAGTCTAGCGGTTGATCCGTTCGCGCATGGCTTCCAGGGCGGACTGGACGGCGGCCAGCTGGATCTCCGCGCGGGTCTCGAACTGGAAGAACTCCTGCCGGTGATGGAGCCCGTGATTGGCGCGGGCGGTGGCGATGTGCACGGTGCCGACGGGCTTCATGCGGGTGCCGCCGCCGGGGCCGGCCACACCGGTGATGGCCACCGCGAGGTGGGCGTTGGAGTTCTCCAGGGCGCCCTCGGCCATCATGCGGGCCACCGGCTCGGACACGGCGCCGAGGTCGGCGATGATCTCGCCAGGGACGCCCAACAATTCCTGCTTGGCGCGGTTGTTGTAGACGACGAAGCCGCGCTCGAAGACGTCAGACGCCCCGGGGATGGCGCAGATCGCGCCGGCGACGAGGCCGCCCGTGCAGCTTTCGGCGGTGACCAGGCGCAACTGGCGCTCGCGGGCCTCGTCGATCAGGAGGCGGGCGAGGGTCTCGATCTCGATGGAAAACATGTCTCGACTCCGGTCTGGCGCGGGCCAACCGACCTGACCACCGGCCGGGGGGCGGGCGCAAGCCCCCATGGGCGGTGATCAGGGGGCGGGAAGCTCGACGGCGGCCACCGCCTGGGCGAGGAGGCCTTCCTGCCGGCCGGTATAGCCCATGCCCTCTGTGGTCGTGGCCTTGATGCTGACCCGGGAGACGTCGATCCCCAGTATGCCGGCGACGGCCTGGCGCATGGCCTCCCGATGAGGCGCCACCTTGGGGCGCTCGCAGACCAGGGTGAGGTCCAGGGACAGGATACGACCGCCCCGGGCGGCGAGGAGTGCGCCGGCGTGGGCGAGGAAGGTGGCCGAGGGCTCGCCCTTCCAGCGCGGATCCGAGGGCGGGAAGTGCTGGCCGATGTCGCCCTCGCCCATGGCGCCGAGCAGGGCGTCGGTCAGGGCGTGCAGGCCGGCGTCGGCGTCGGAATGCCCGATGAGGGCGCCGTCGTGGGGAATGCGGACGCCGCAGAGCCAGACCCCGTCGCCGGGCCCCCAGCGGTGGGCGTCGATGCCCTGGCCCATGCGGACTTCGAGCGTGGGGCGGGCGAGGGACTCGGCCATGGCGAAATCCTCCGGCCAGGTGAGCTTGAAGAGGCGCGGGCCCCCGGGGACCAGGGCGATGCGGGCGCCGGCGGCCTCCATCACGGCCGCCTCGTCCGTGGGCTCCGGCCCCGACCAGGCCTGGAAGGCGGCGAGGAGGGCGTCCCTCGGGAAGGCCTGGGGGGTCTGGGCGCGCCAGAGGCCCTCGCGGTCCACGGACCCGGCGATCTGGCCGTCTCCGCGCTTGAGGCTGTCGGGGATGGGCAGGGCGGCGATGGCGCCGTCAG
>JADBZH010000003.1 GCA_020402585.1 Phenylobacterium sp.
CCCACCTCCGGGCCCCCGGTCACCACGGCGATCTCCTCCTCGGAGAAGGCGCCCGCGAACATCGTCCGCATCAGTTCCGAAGTGGCCGGCGTGTACTCGGAGGGCTTGATCATGGCCCGGTTGCCGGCGGCGAGGATGCCCGCCAGGGGCGCGAAGGTCAGGTTGACCGGGAAGTTCCAGGGACTGATCACCCCCACCACGCCCTTGGGCTGGAAGCGCACCTCGGCCTTGGCGCCGAACAGGCCCAGTATGGCCGGGGTCGGCTTGCGCTTTTCGGGGCGCATCCACTTGGCGAGGTTGTCGCGGGCGTGCTGCAGCGGGCCGATGGAGCCGGCGATGTCGGTAAAGGCCGTCGCCTCCCGGGACCGAGAGCCGAAGTCCGTATTCAGCGCCTCCTCGATCTCCCGGCGGTTCTCCCGCAGGAGCCGGATGCAGCGGTCGATGCGTTCGATCCGCAGCGCCGCGCTGGCCTCGCCATCGCGCAGGTGGGCCGCCTTCTGGCGCTCGAGAATGGCCTGCATGTCCATGGGGAGTCCTCCGGTCTTCATCCGCTGTATGGGCGCGTCGCGCGCGCAGCCTACAAGATAGGGCGAAGGCGGCGAATGACCATGCGTGAATGAATAGGCAGGGCGCGAGTCCCGCCGCGGTGGCGGACGCTTGACCCAGCCCCGGGAACCGTGAGCGGCTGTCGACGCCCGCCAAAGGACCCGCCGATGGAACGCAAGATCCTGCGCGACGCCAGCTCCAGGAGCGTCGTCTTAATCGACCCGCCGGACGGCGGCGGCTGTCGCCGCGCCCTGGACCGCAACCTCAAGACGCTCAGCTACTACGACCCCAAGGCAGACGAGACATACGACGCCAGCTATCACCTAACCCGCCGCGGCGACCTCCTAGCCGCCCTGGAGGTCGGGGGCTGAGCCGCCGGCGTGGCGGGCGCGCAGCGCAAGGGAGGGGCAGGCGCGATGAAAGCGGGCCTTGTACGCCCACCGACCGTGACTCGGCTTGGACATCAAACATCGCTTCTGCTCGGTCCCCGACGGCCTTCGCTCGGGGTTGGGGCAATTGCAAGGGGGACCTGAAGGACCAACACCGTGACGAAAGTCCCTTTCCGAAGGGGCTACAACAGGCTCAGCACGCTCAAAGCCGACCGCCTAACGGAGCTAAGCCGCCCATCGGACAACTCGCTGTGAAGCTCTACTGGGGAACCCGCTCCCCGCTCGGGTCCATCACGACCAAGCTGGCGCTCGTCACGGTTAATGCTCGATGGGAGGAGTACGTCTTGCTTCAAGAGCTTTGCCCCGTGGCCGAACATAACCACAGCCGGCGCATTTGCGCCCTGCTGGATCGACACACGCCAGCATGGTGGAGGGCGAAGGACGAGCCGGATGGGCTGTACAAGATGCATCTTGGATCACTTGAAGCTTGTGGGAACAAGTAAATTCGGCTCAGTCGTATCGGCTTAACGATCACGCCAAAGCGCCGGAGGATTACATGCGGAAGACCTTCGACTGGTACCTTGGCGCAGGCGAGGACGAGATCAACGCGATCTGGGATGGCGGCCTTCTCACGCTAGACGCCAATGTCCTCCTCGACCTCTACCGCTACAACGCGAAAACCCGCGAAGACATCGTCAAGGCCGTCAGCTTTTTTGGAGAGCGAGTTTGGCTCCCCGCCCAAGCTGCCAGAGAGTTCATTCGCAACCGTAATAGGGTGATCGTTTCCGCTGATAAGACATTTAGCGATGCGAACGCCGCAATCGATGACCTTCGGAAGTCATACACCACAGCCCGAGAAAAGCTCCGTGGCTACCGGCTCATGCCACGTGAGGGCCTTGAGGAGATGTCTGAGAAGATCGAAGCCGCGATCGATTACGCATCAGAGAAAGTCATGGCAGCTCAGACTGCCCACCCGGAATATCTAAAGTCCGATCCACTGCTCGACTGGATTCTTACAACCTTTGATGGTCGGTTAGGTGCTGAGCCTAGTCAGGAAGAGTGGGTCGATATCCGTAAGTCCGGCGAGAGTCGAATGCTGGCTCACGTCCCGCCTGGCTATGAAGACAGAGAGAAGGACGGAGATCAGAAGTACGGTGATTATTTGATGTGGAGACAAATTCTCGAGCACGCGCGTACCGTCAAAATGCCGATCATCTTAGTCACCTCAGAAAGAAAGGAAGACTGGTGGGAGGTACAAAGCGGGAAAACAATAGGTCCCCGGCCAGAATTACTAGAAGAAGCAGCGAAGGTATCAGGGCAACGAATCCTGATATATCAAACTGATCGTTTCCTCGTCCATGCGCTGGCAAAGATTGGCGATCAGCTAGACGAATCAAGTGTCGACGACATCCGAGAGGTTGATGCCGAGCGATCCTCGTACCGCTATGCCAAATCGGCGGCGGTTCGTGTAACGAGCAGCGATACGAACACGGGAAGCGGTCCTCTCGAGACTTTGGGCACTGCTCGAGTCGAAATCTTGCGGCCGGTAAGGAGTTTCACCGCCACTGTCAGCCTCGATCCTCCTAGCGGTTGGGAGGAAGCAGAAGCTTCGGCTGGCCTCGTAGCAAAGCCTGCCGACGCGCCAGACGCTAGAGTTGTAGCACGCGTTAGCTCTTCGGGTAAAATTGCCCTCCACGTTCATGCTCTCGGAAGTGGGCAGTTCCCGCCGGGAATCTATGAGATCGTCTACTCAGCGTCAATTTTGAACGCCGTCATTCGAGGCTTCGATGAACTTCCCCCGCTAGAGGACGAACGTCAAACCCCCAATGCGCCTGAAGGAAGCGAAGGTTAGGTCGCAATCTAGGGCGTCTGACGGCCCGCACCCAAAATTCGGTTCACTCCCAGCACTTCAGATTTTGCGAATGGCGCACCCGACACGATTCGAACGTGTGACCTTTGCCTTCGGAGGGCAACGCTCTATCCAGCTGAGCTACGGGTGCGTCTTCAGCGGAGGGGCCTTCTAGCCGAAAGGCGGGCGGATGGCTACTACGACGAGACGCAGGCGCGGAACTCGCGTTCGGCCAGGGGGCGGCCGGGCCGCCCGGGCGATTGCGCGTCGTCGATCCCAAGGCGGGAACAGGGTCTCCGCGGTCTTTCCGTTCGGAGACTGCGGCTCACGAAGGGTTTGCACTGAACGGAATCCGGAAAGCGCGTCATAGGGGGTGTTCCGGTGTGCGGTGACCTCAGCCTGGATCCGGGTGGCGTTTGCGCTGCCTCAATGTGTTCCGGAGGGGAGTGGGAGACTCTCCGATCCGATGGACGCGATGAACCCTACAGCCCTGAACCGGAAGCTCTCGGCCTTCGTCGCCTTGTCGGAGGCCGAGTTGGGGGTGCTGGATCGTCTCCAGCGCAGGCGGCGCCGGTTCGCCGCCGGACACGATATGGTCCAGCAGGGGCAGGCCCCGAGCCGCATCTACCTCCTGGTTTCCGGCTGGGTGTGTTCCTACAAGGTCCAGGCGGACGGAACGCGCCAGATCGTCGACTTCCAGGTCGCCGGCGACTTCCTGGGACTGCGCAGCCTTCTCCTCCGCACCTCGGACCACAGCTTTGAACCCGTCGTGGACAGCTATGCCGCTGAGGTGTCCGCGGCCGACCTCCTGGCGGCCTTCGACGAAGCGCCCCGGCTGGCGATCTCCATGCTTTGGGCGGCCTCGAGGGACCAGGCCATGGTGGTCGAGCACCTCGTCGGTGTCGGACGCCGGGACGCCGATGCGCGCATGGCGCACTTCCTGCTTGAACTGGGCGCGCGCCTGGCCCTGGTCGGCCTCGGGGACGGCGACGGCTACGACTGCCCGCTCACCCAGTACCACCTGGCGGATGCGCTCGGCCTGACGGCCATCCACGTCAACCGCACCTTACGACGGCTGCGGGAGAGGGGGCTCATGACCTTCCGTGACGGCCATGTGCATGTCGAGGATCGCCAGGGGCTTGTGACCCTGGCCGGATTTGATCCGGCCTATCTCGACCAGACCGGTCCGCTCCTGGCCTAGCGTCGTTCGCGTCTGCAGCGGCGCGACCCGACGCGGGGGCCCCGGGGACAAGGGGTTTGTCGCGCCGGAGCGGGGTCGCCCCGATCCTGGGGACCGGAGCGACCCTTAGGCGTTCAGATCACAGGGATCAGGCGAGCGCGAGCTTGGCGGCGTCGAGGCACCGGTTGGTCTCGGCCTCGTTGTTTTCCTTGTGAGCCTTTTCAGCGGCCTGATAATGCTTCAGGGCGTTGTCCTTCTTCTGGCCGGTCGGCGCCTTGTCCCAGGCGCTCTTGACGGAAACCATCTTCTCGGAAGTCTTCGTTTGTTCAGGCGTCATGGTTTTTTCCTTCGTATCCTCAGGGTCAGATCCCAAGGATCTTGTTTCGGGGGGATATTTTTCTAACGAACCCACAAGAACCGTTTCGGGAACGGCGCGCACTGCTCCAGATTAGGGGATCGCACCCATTCTTTATTTCTGGAATGCTCGAAGGTCCGCCCGCCCCGCGACGGTGGCGGTCGGTTCACCCGGCGGGGGCCACCAGGGTCTTGCCCAGGCCCTGGCCGGACAGGGCGAACTCAAGGGCCTCGCCGTAGTCGGCCAGGGGGAAGCGGCGGCCTTCGGGGGGTGAGAGACGGCCCTCCCCGACCCAGGCGAGCAGGCGGGCCAGGGTCTCGGCGGCGCGGGGCCCCTCGAACAGCAGGAACTGGCGCACGTCCACCCCGGTGAGGGCGGCGCCCTTCATCAGGGGCAGGTTGGCGGGCAGGGCCGGGATGGGGCCGCCGGCGAAGCCCACCACCAAGTGCCGTCCGCCCCAGGCGAGGGAGCGGAAGGCCGGCTCGAACAGGGGCCCGCACACGGGATCGAAGATGACATCCGGGCCCTTGCCGCCGCACAGGGCCTTCAGCCGGTCGCGCCAGCCCTCGGCCCCGGTATCGAGAACCGCGTCCGCCCCGCAGGCCCGGGCGAAGTCGCGCTTTTCCGGGGTGGAGGCGCAGGCGATCACCCGGGCGCCGAGGATCTTTCCCACCTGGACGGCGGCCGTGCCCACGCCCCCGGCGGCGCCGAGGACCAGCAGGGTCTCGCCGGGGCGCAGTGCGGCCCGGTGCTCCAGGCCGTGCAGGGCGGTGAGGTGGTTGATCCGGAAGCCGGCCGCCTGGCCGGAAGTCATCTTGTCGGGCAGGGGCGTGCAGGCGCCCGCCGCCGCCAGGGCGAAGTCCGCAAAGCCGCCGGCCACCGTGGCCATCACCCGGTCGCCGGGGCGGAGGCTCTCCACCCCCTCGCCGAGGGCGTCCACCACCCCGGCGACCTCCTGGCCCGGGGTGTGCGGCAGGGGCGGCTTGACCTGGTAGCGGCCCAGGGCGACCAGGGCGTCCACATACCCGAGGCCGCAGTCGGTGACGCGCAGGCGCACCTGTCCGGGGCCGGGCTCGGGCAGCGGCGCCTCGACCAGGCTGTAGCCCGACAAGTTCTCCAGGCTTTCGCCGACGACCTTCTTCATGGCGCCCTCCTTCAGGCCAGGCCCAGCATGCGCGGCAGGTCGGGCTGGCCCGTATGGGCGGTGACCCCGCCGTCCACCGCCAGGATGGACCCGGTCATGTAGCTGGCGTCGTCCGAAGCCAGGAAGGCGACCACGGCGGCGATCTCCTCGGGGCGGGCGAAGCGGCCCATGGGCACCCGGGCGTCCCAGGCCTCGCGCACCCCCTGCAGGTCGTTGATGCCGGCGATGATGGGGGTGTCCACCGGGCCGGGGCAGACGGCGTTGACGCGGATGTTCTCCCGGGCGTGGTCGATGGCCACCGAGCGGGTCAGGTTGATCACCCCTGCCTTGGCGGCGTTGTAGGCGGCGAAGGAGAAATCCCCCGCCAGGCCGGAGATGGAGGCGGTGTTGATGATGGCCCCGCCGCCGCGGGCGCGCAGGGCGGGGATCGCCGCCTTGCAGCCGTAGAAGACCGAGGACAGGTCGACATCGATCACCCGGCGCCAGTCCTCCACCGGCAGGTCGACCACATTGGAGAAGCTGCCGACGCCGGCGTTGTTGAACAGGATGTCCAGGCCGCCAAAGGCCCCGACGGCGTCGGCCACGAGGGCCTCGACCTCGCCGAACTCGGCCACGTCGACCCGGCGGAAGCGCGCCCGGCCCTCGCCCAGAGCGGCGGCGAGGGCCTCGCCCGCCTCTGCATTGAGGTCGGCCAGGAGCACCGAGGCGCCTTCGGCGTGGAACCGGCGCGCCGCAGCGGCGCCAATGCCGGAGGCCCCGCCAGTGATCACCGCGACCCTGCCTTCGAACCGTCCCATGGGCGCCTCCCGCTGTCATCCCGGCCCCTACCCTGCCCCAGGGAGGCGAGGGATGCACCCCCTCTCGACCGAACTGGCGACCCTAAGACAAGAGCCCGAGAGAGGTGATGCTCTCGCCCGAGACTTACGGGGCCAGACAACCCCCATCAGCACTAAGGCGAGACAAGATTGGAGCAATTCTGACGCATCCGGGTCGGTGAAAACATGAATATAGACGACTCAAGACACACGTCTTTGCAGGAATGCCCTGACTTTCAGCTCTGAAGCCTCCGATGCTCTGTTAATACATGATTAACCCTAATTTTCACCACGCTCCCATGCGAGATTTGATTCGAGGCTTCCCGCTCCTGGGAGGTCGACAAGGCGGGGCGCGCCCCGGGAAGGGATCAGTCATGCAGATACAATCGAGCCAGGGGCCTGCCTCTGGCGGGCCAGGGCAGATGCTCTCGGCCCTCTTGGGAAAGGCCGGGGGGGTCGGCGGCGCCGGGCCTGCCGGAGCCCAACCGCCACAGGGTGGGCCGGGCGGCGCCGGGCCCGCGGGCGGCCCGCAGGGCCAGAAGGGGCCGCCGCCAGGTCTGGCGGGTGGGCGGATGTCGTCGGGTACGATGTCAGGACTTCTGAACGCCCAGGAAATGAGCGCCGGCAAGCTTGGGGACTCCGACGATCCGGTCAGCAAGCTCATGCAGGCCGCAGACGCTGACGGGAACGGCGGCCTCAGCACGGAGGAGCTGAAGTCGGTGCTGGGCGATGAGGCTCCCGATGACATCAGCGAGAGTCTCGCCAAGATCGACCGGGACGAGGATGGCGAACTGAGCGCGGAGGAGATCGGCGGCGCCCTCAACGAAATGCGCAAGGGCGGACCTGAAGGCGCCGGATCCCCATCCGCCCCGAAGCCGGCCCCGCCGGCCGGAGGCCTGGCGAACCTCATGACGGCCGCCGCTTCCAATGAGGCGGAAGACAAGGGGGAGTGGTGGATGAAGGCGGCCTGACATTGCCCGGACGGAGCGCCGGCGGCGGGACCGCCTTAGCGGTCGCGCCGCCGGCGCATCCCGACGGCTTTACCGATCCTTGACGTCCACGGTCTTTCCTCATTTCAGGCGCAGGGTGAGGCTTGTGCGTCTTGGAAGGAATGCGCGGAATGAGGCTCCGCCTCGCTCACCAGGTGTTTCTGCTGATCATGGTCGTCGCCGCGGCGACCACGACGGTCATGGCCCTGGCCATGGCCCTGAACCTGCGACAGGGCTTCCAGGACTATCTGCTGGCGCGGGACCTGGCCGACCTCAAGGCCTATGTCGCCAACCTCGAGCGCAGGCTTTCCGCCCTGCCTGGGCCGATCAGGCTGGCCGACCGCCCGGACCTGCTCCGAAGCCTGCCCGGCCTTGACCTGCCCAGGGAGGACCGCCCGCCTCCGCCGCGCCCGATCCCGGGATCGCCGGAACGGCTCGCCCCACCCATGGAATTCACGGCGCGCCTGGTGGTGCTCGATGACCAGGGCCGGATGCTGCTGGGCCCCTCGGGGGCGCTTCGGATCGCCGATCACGCCCTCCTGCCAAGGGCGCCCATAGTGGTGCGGGGCGAACAGGTCGGCGAAGCCCGCCTGATCCTGCCGCCACGCCTGTCCACACCCGCCGATGCGGGCTTCCTGGAGCGCCAGCTGAGGCACATGATCCTGGCCGGGGCGTTGATCCTCGGGGTGGGCAGCCTGGCGGCGTTCTGGATCGCAAGGGCCTCGGGAGAAGGCCTGAGGGAGATCCGGCGGGTCACCGACTCCATCGCCAGGGGCGAGTTCCGGACCCGGCTGCGCGAGCGCGGGCCCGTCGAGGTGGCCGAGACCCTGGGCAACATCAACAGGATGGCGGAGGAGCTCGAAGCCATGGACGCGGCGCGGCGGCGCTGGCTGGCGGAGATCTCGCATGAGCTGCGCACCCCACTGACCGCCCTCCGTGCTGAAATCGAGGCCCTGCAGGACGGTGTTCGCCCCCTCACGCCGGACACCATCGGATCCCTGGCCGAAGAAGCCGCCCGCCTTTCCGGGCTCCTGGAAGACCTGCAGGTCTTCGCCGTCGCCAGGCTGTCCGGGACGCCGGACCGCAGCGACAGCATCGATCTCGTCGACCTTCTGAAGGAGGCTGCGGAACGCTTCGAGCTCCTGGTGCGAGGCGCGGGCCTGACTCTCACAATTGATGTCGGAGGGCTCCAGAGCGCGCCCTGCCAGGGAGATCGCCGGGCGTTGGAGCAGATGATCGCGAACCTGCTGACCAACAGCGTCAAGTACACCCGGCCCGGAGGCCGAATCCTCATCGTCCTTCGCCGGACCGAGGGCCTGGGATTCATCCTCACCGTGGACGACACGGCCCCCGCCCCCCCGCGGGACGCCCTCGGGCGCCTGTTCGAACCCCTGTACAGGATTGAGCCGGACCGCAACCGCCAGGCGGGCGGGAGCGGCATGGGGCTCGCGATATGCGAGGTGATCGCCCGCGCCCATGACGGCGCCATCCGCGCGCTGGCGTCAGAGCTCGGAGGCCTGAGGGTCGAAGTCTACCTGCCGGATGGGGCGGCGGCATGAGCGCGCCCGGCCCCGCCGCCTGCGTCTACGTGGTCGAGGACGATCCGAAGATCAGCGCGGTGATCGCCGACTATCTGCGCGACGCTGGTCATGAGGTCCGGACCTTCCGGGACGGCGGGCGAGCCCTGAGAGCCATGGAGAATGAGCCTCCGGACCTGATCATCCTCGACTGGATGCTTCCGGGAATGGAGGGGCCGGCCGTCTGCCGGCAGCTTCGCCGGTTCTCGACCGCTCCGGTGCTGATCCTCACGGCAAGGGCGGAGGAGGCGGACAAGGTGGCGGGTCTCGAGGCGGGGGCCGACGACTATGTCTGCAAGCCCTTCGGGATGCGGGAGCTCATGGCCCGGGTCGCCGCCCTCCTGCGCCGGTCAGGCGGGAGGGTGGGAACCGATCCGGCCGCCGCCCCCTATGTGGTGGATGCGGCAGGCCGGCGGATCGCCTGGCGGGGCCGCTGGCTGTCCCTTTCCGGCTCGGAGTACCAGATCCTCGCCGCCCTCATGCGGCGCCCGGGCTGGGTGTTCACGCGCGACAGCCTTCTGGACCAGCTGGGGGCCGAGTTCCGTGATGTCAGCGACCGGTCGATCGACAGTCACATCAAGAACCTGCGCCGGAAGATCGCCAAGGTCGATCCACAGGCCCGGTGCATCGTCTCCGTGTACGGGGTGGGCTACCGCTTCGAGGTCTGAAACCCTCGGCGCGCGCGCCGGATTCAGCCGGAGACCAGGCGCTCGACCGTGAGGACCAGGCCGAACACCAGGGCAAGTCCGGCGGCGGCGGGCGTCGCCGCGGCGCGAAGGGTGGGGCGCGCGCGCCGTCCCAGGAGATGTCCCGCGAGCAGGACGCCGCCGAGGAACACCAGTTGCCCCGCCTCAACGCCAAGGTTGAAGCCGGCGAGGGTCGAGAGTCGCGTCGAGGCATCGAGGGGCAAGGCGCCAAGACCCGAGGCGAACCCCAGCCCGTGCAGCAAGCCGCAGCCGACGACCAGCACCAGCCTGAGACCGATGGGAGGGGTCCGTCCTGCGAGGTTCAGCCCCGCCATCATCACCAGGCTCGCCCCGATGGCGGGCTCCACGAGGCCCGGATCCAGCCTGACGACGCCCAGGGCGGCGGCGGAGAGCGAAAGGCTGTGCGCGAGGGTGAAGGCTGCGGTCACCGAGGCCCAGTATCTCCAGCCTGCGCCCGCCAGGAGCAGGGTCAGGAGGAAGACCAGGTGGTCCGGGCCCCGCAGGATGTGCGCGGCTCCTGCGACGACATTGTCCAGAAAGACCCGGACAGGAGTTCGGAAGAAGACATGGCGCCGCGTGAGGGGGCTGAAGACCGCCGCCTCCGAGACCTGGCCGCGGGCGGCCGTGAGGGTCATGTCCCCTCCGCCCGGACCAGAGCCGAAGAGGTCCACCTCCACAGCCAGGGTTTCCGGCGCCGCCGGGAGACGGGATCTTTGCAGGATGATCACGTGGTCCACGGCATGCCCCGCGCCGCCGGCCTCCGAGGCCAGGATGAGAGTCCCGACCGGCTGGGCCACGCGACCCTCGCTCGAGATGCGGAACCGGGCGGCGAAATCCGACGCGATCCCCGGCTGGCCGCGGGACACTTCTCCGGAACTGAGGCGACCGTCCCGGTCGGTGTCCCAGCGGGTCAGGGCGGACACGGGAATGGAGGCGGCGGTGTAGACCTCCGCATTCACGACGTTCAACGTCACCGTCCGATCCGGCAGCATGTGCGCCTCGGCGGGAAACAGGGCGAACCCCCAGGCCGCGAGGGCGAGGGCGAGGAGGCGCAGGCCGGCCCTCATTGGCGCAGGCTTCCGAGGGCGATCACGGGAGCGCGCCCTTCCAGCAGTTGGGGAGGTACGGAAAGGCGTCGGTGGCGTAGTAGTGGTAGATCCCCTTCGGAAACTCCGGAGTGACCCCGAACCGGCCATTGCATTCGTCGAGGTCGCCGAGGCCGGGAACATACTCGTAGTCGACCGTGAAGGCGCCCATGGGGATCACGGAAACCGCGGGACGACCCGGGTCCGGGTTCGCCTTGAGCCGGTAGCTGGAGGCGAGGGTCTTGAGGCCGCTCGAAGCCTCCGTCGCCTTGGCGTAACCGAAGCGGGCGTAGATCGGGTAGCCATCCGCCGCGAACCCGATCAGGACGATCTTGGGCGTCGCGGCCGAGGCCCCGGCCGCGGTCAGGGTGGCCTCCGGGACGCCGTGGTAGTGGTAGGCGCCGTCCGGCTGGACATGGCCATTGTTCTGGTCGACCCCGAACTTGAAGAGGGACTGGCCCAGCGCCAGGAGGCCGAACTGACTGGGCGGCCCGATAAAGGTGCAGTCGCTGACGGACTTGGCGTTGGCCGGGCATGAGCCCGCTGTCAGCGGATCAAACTTGACGCCGTTGAGATGGTAACCCAGGCGCCAGGGGGTGACCATCTGCGGGGTGCTGGCGGTGGGGGTCAGAGTGGCCGTGAACTGCACGGCCTGGGCGGTGATCGCATTCGGGTTCTCCGGATTCGGGAAGACCCCCACCGCGTGGTCCGGAATCCCGTTGGCCGAAAGGGTCCGGGCGCCGTTGGCGCAACTCCAGGTCGCCTGGCTTGTCACGCCGAGCGTGGGATTGAGCACGACCTTGCTGAGGCCGCAGACAACATCCGCTGTCGTGATGGGCTTGGTCCCATCCGAACCGGAGTTTCCGCCTGAGTCCGGGGCCGGCGCTCCCGACCCCTCGCTGGCGCAGGCGGAACAGAGGAGTGCGATCGCAAAGGCGGCAGCGCTGATCTTGCAGGCGGCGGGCCAGGTTGGCTTCATGTCAGGCGCTCCCTCGGGCATCGCTGGCGCGACGGTCGGTCTCATGGCCTAGCGCCGGAGTGTGGAGGGATCATGTGCGTCTTCCCGGGCAAGAGAGGCGCGATGGCCCCGAGGCGCCCCCGCAGGGACCCGGAGATTGCCCCGGTCGCCCCAGAGGCGGATGATCCCCTGCGGAGACCTCCATGCTGCTGACCGTCCGGCCCCTGGCCATCGACACCTTCCGGGAGAACACGATCCTCCTGTCACGGGACTGCCGGGCCCTGCGGCCCGAGCGGCTGGCGGGGGTGCGCAAGGTCGAGGTCAGCGCCAGCGGGCGCACCATGATGGCCGAAGTGGTGATCTGCGACGACCCCGCCCTGGTCGGGCCGGACGAGGCGGGACTGACGGAGCCCGCCTTCCGGCGGCTGGGAGCCCCAGCCGGAAGCGAAGTGCGCATCACCCCGGCGCCCCCTCCCCGGGGTGCGGCGGCCCTGCGCGCCAAGATCGCCGGGGCCACCCTGAGCGACGCCCAGATCGAGGAGGTGGTGCACGACCTGGCCGACCACCGCTGGTCGGACATCGAGATCTCGGCCTTCCTGGTGGCCTGCGCCAGCTTCATGACCGCTGAGGAGACCCTGGCCCTGACCCGGGCCATGGCCGGCGCCGGGCGACGCCTGTCCTGGAACCGGCCCCTGGTGGCGGACAAGCACTGCATCGGCGGGGTGCCCGGCAACCGGACCTCGCTGATCGTGGCGCCCGTAGCGGTGGCGCATGGCCTGATCACCCCCAAGACCTCCTCGCGGGCCATCACCTCGCCGGCGGGGACGGCCGACACCATGGAGGTCCTGGCGCGGGTGGACCTGGACGAGGAGGAGATGCGCGCCGTGGTCGAGCGCTGCGGCGGCTGCATCGTCTGGGGGGGCCGGGTGAACCTGTCGCCCGTGGACGACGTGCTGATCTCGGTGGAGCGGCCCCTGTCGCTGGACACCCCCGAGCAGATGGTGGCCTCCATCCTGTCCAAGAAGCTGGCGGCGGGCTCCACCCACCTGCTCCTCGACCTGCCCTCTGGCCCGGGGTCGAAGATGCGCGAGCCCGGGTCGGCCCTGCGGCTGCGAAAGCTGTTCGAATTCGTCGCCGACCGGGTGGGCCTGACGGTCGACATCGTGGAGACCGACGGCTCGCATCCCGTGGGACGCGGGGTCGGCCCGGCCCTTGAGGCCCGCGACGTCCTGGCGGTCCTGCGCGGCGAGGCCGGGGCGCCGGCCGACCTGAGGGAGAAGTCGATCCGCCTGGCCGGGCGGCTGATCGAGCTGGACCCCGACTGCCCGGGCGGGTCGGGGGAAGCGCGGGCCCGGGAGCTGATCGGGAGCGGCGCAGCCCTCGCCAAGCTGGAGGCCATCGCCGAGGCCCAGGGCCCGTCTCCCCTGGCCGGCGGGCTGACGCCGGGACGCCTGGTGTGCGAGATCCCCGCCGCCCGGGACGGAACGGTCACCGGCATCGACTGCCTGCGGATCGCCCGCATCGCCCGCCTGGCCGGGGCGCCGACCGACCCCGGGGCGGGGCTGGACCTTCTCAAGCGCCGCGGTGAGACGGTTCGCCGGGGCGAGCCTCTCTATCGCCTGCACGCCGAGGACCCCGCCGATTTCGCCCTGGCCTGCGAGGCGGCGGGCGAGGACCCGGGCTTCGTCCTCGCATGAGCGCCGAGGTCCACGCCTTCCCGGACGAGGCCGGCCCGGCGGGACGGTTCGCCGACGCCCTCGGCCTGCCTCTGAATCTCATCCGGCCCCACGTCTTCCCGGACGGGGAGTCCCGGCCTGTCGTCATGGCGACGGCGGGGTCCGCAGCCATCCTCTATCGCAGCCTCGCCCGCCCGGACGGCCGGCTCATGCCCCTGCTTCTGGCCGCGGACGCCCTGCGGCGGTCCGGGGCGGCGCGGGTCGACCTGGTCGCGCCCTACCTGCCCTACATGCGCCAGGACCGGATCTTCACGTCGGGCGAGCCCCTCAGCCAGGCGGTGATGGGACGGGTCCTCTCCGGGGGCTTCGACCGGATCCTGACCCTCGAGGCCCACCTCCACCGGACGCCAGACCTGGCGGCGGTCTTTCCGGATCGACCGGCCCGCAATGTCGGCGGCGCAGGGATTCTTGCGGCGGCCCTGGCGCGCCTGACGCCCCGGGTGGACCTCGTCGCCGGACCGGACTCCGAGAGCCTGGCCTGGGCCTCGCAGGTCGCCTCGCACATCGCCGCCGGCCTTCTCGTCGCCCGCAAGCAGCGGCGCGGTGATCGCGACGTCAGCGTTCAGTACCCGGACGATGTCCGCCTGCCGGGGGCGCACGTCGCCATCGTCGACGACATCTGTTCGAGCGGCGGCACGCTGATGGCGGCCGCCCGGGCCCTGAAGGCGGCCGGGGCGTCCAGGGTGACGTCCGCCGTCGTTCACGGCCTCCATGACGCCGACGTCGCCCGCGCCCTGAAGGCGGCGGGGATAGACCGGCTCATCGCCACGGACTCCGTCGCCGGGCCGGGGCGGCGCCTGCCGGTCGCCGGCGCCCTGGCCCTCGCCTGGCGGGAGATGGACGCGGCCTGAGCGGCCTCAGATCTCCAGGCAGATCTTCCCGAAGTGCTTCTGTGAGATCTGGTGCGCGAAGGCTGCGGCGATGCCCTCCAAGGGAAAGGTGGAGTCGATGACCGGACGGATCGTCGAAACCTCCAGGGCCCGGATCATTTCCTCCTGCTCCTGGCGGGAGCCGACGGTGACGCCCTTCACGGCGACGTTCTTGGACATGATCACGGCTGTCGGCACCTCGCCGGCGAAGCCCGCCAGCACGCCGATCAGCGAGACATGGCCGCCGATGCGGGTGCCCGTGACGGATTGGGCCAGGGTGCCCGCCCCGCCGATCTCCACCACCACGTCGACGCCCCGGCCGCCGGTCAGGGCGGCGGCGGCGGCGCCCCAGTCCGGGGTCTGGCGATAGTTGATCAGGTGGTCGGCGCCGAGGGCCTTCAGCCGCTCCAGCTTCTCGTCGGACGAGGAGGTTGAGATGACGGTGGCGCCGGTCGCCTTGGCCAGCTGCAGGGCGAAGATGGACACGCCTCCGGTGCCCTGGGTCAGGACCACGTCGCCGGGCTTGATCCGCGCCTCGACCATCAGGGCCCGCCAGGCGGTCAGGGCCGCGCAGGGCAGGGTGGCCGCCTCGGCGAAGGACCAGCCGGCGGGCATGCGGGTGAAGGCCCGGGCCGGCATGGCCACGAACTCCGCCGCAAAGCCGTCGGCATGGTCGCCGGGCACGCCGATCAGGCGCTCCAGCATCGGGCCGCCCGTCTGCCAGTTGGGGAAGAAGGTCGACAACACCTTGTCGCCGGCGGCGAAGCCCGACACCCCCTCGCCGACGGCGACCACCTCGCCGGCGCCGTCCGACATGGGAATCCGGCCGTCGGCGGTCGGCAGCATGCCGGCGACCACGGCGAAGTCGTGGAAGTTCAGCGAGCTGGCGCGCACCCGCACCAGCAGTTCGACGGGACCGGCGACGGGCTGGGCCCGCTCCTCGATGACCAGCTTGTCCAGCCCGCCCGGGGCCTTGATGGCGGCGACTTTCATGGGGCCTCTCCCTGCCTGGCCCCCGCGGGGCCGATCTGTTCCGGGGGCGCACAATGGACACTCCGGCGCGCACCGCAAGATCACGTCGCGTCAGGTCTTGCCCCGGTGCGGCGGCGGGCGTATCGGGAGAAGGTCAAAGGGGAGTAGCCCTCCGCCATCCCCGGCGGACCCCTGCGTCAACACACTTGGCCGGCATGGCCATGGCGCAGGGAGAGCAGTCCGTCCTTCAGGGGCGGCGGTTCGGGCGAGACCGATGGCGCTGCGGCCCCGTTCTGTCGGGCGGGGGCTGTGGCGACCATTGGATGTCTCGCCGCCCGACCTGGAACCGACCCTTGGAATCGCTCCTCACCTCCACCGCCGTCGTCACCCTCGCCGAGATCGGCGACAAGACCCAGTTGCTGGCCATTGTCCTGGCCGCGCGCTTCGTCCAGCCCTTCCCCATCATCGGGGGCATCCTTGTCGCCACCCTGGCCAACCACTTCCTGGCCGCCCTGGTCGGCGCCCAGGCGGCGGCCTTCCTGCAGGGCGATGTCTTCCGCTACGCCATCGCCGCGTCCTTCATCGCCATGGCCGCCTGGACCCTCATTCCCGACAAGCTGGACGAGGACGAGCCCCTGAAGGCCCCGGCGAAGATGGGCGCCTTCCTGACCACCACGGTGGCCTTCTTCATCGTCGAGATGGGCGACAAGACGCAGCTGGCCACCGTCGCCCTGGGCGCCCGGTACGAGTCCGCCCTGCTGGTCACCCTGGGCACGACCCTGGGCATGATGCTGGCCAACGTCCCCGCCGTCTTCCTGGGCCACGAGATCCTGAAGCGGGTGTCCCTGACCCTCGTCCGCCGGATCGCCGCGGGCCTCTTCCTGGCGATCGGCCTCTGGATGATCGTCCAGACGGCGGGCTGGGTCTGAAGTCTGGCGAGGGGGCCTGAAGAGACCCCGTTGACCCCCTCCGGCCCGGGGCCTTCGCCCCGGTCCACCTCCCCCTGGGGGGAGGAATTGAGCGCTCTAATTGCTCCCCCAAGGGGGAGCTCCGCGCGAAGCGCGGTGAGGGGGTCAGCGGCGGCGGGGGATGAGGACCTCGACGCCGGGCCCGACGCCGCGGGCGGCGGCGTAGTTCCCCTGGTTGATCGCCAGGCTCATCCGCCCCCTGGAGTCCGGATAGAGGAGGACGGCGCCCTCGGGCACGTCGCTGAAGGTGCGCACATAGGGGGCGGGCTCGGGCCGGCCGGCCACGGTCAGGGGCACGGTCTCTCCCCACCGCCAGCCCAGGCCGGCGAAGGCCTCGGCGGAGAGGTCGAGGATCAGGTTGCCATAGGGGCCGTCCGTGCCGATCGCCCGGACGCGCGCGCCCTCCGGTCCAATCCTCGGCGGTGCGAGGTCGAGGCGAAGGAGGGACTTCGGATCGATCTCCGGGCCGACGCCGGTCCAGTCGTCCCCCCGGGCCAGACGGCCGGCGACGGGGGCGAAGATGTCCCGGCCGTGGAAGGTGGAGGACCGGCGGGCGCCGATCATCCAGGCCTCATTGCGGATCTCCCGGGCCGCGACGATCGGGTCCGCCGCATCCAGCAGGGTGATGAGGCCGTTGTCGGGCAGGACCAGGCTCTGGCCACGCCGGGTCCGGGCGACAATGGCGCGGCGGGACGAACCCACGCCGGGGTCCACCACGACCATGATCACCGCGTCCGCCGCCAGCCAGGGCGCAGACCCCGCCAGCATCCGTGCGCCGGCCGCAATGTCGTAGGGCGTGACCCGGTGGCTGATGTCCAGGAGCCGCGCCTCCGGCGCCAGGGACAGGATCACCGCCCGGCAGATGGCGACCGCGTCGTCGATCTCGTCGAAGTCCGAAAGGAAGCCCACCATCCGCCCGGAGGACGCCCGCGCGACGCCCGGCAGGACGCCCGAACTCACGCCAAGACCCAGCGCCAGGCCCGCCGCCAGGACGCCCCGGCGCCGCGCGGTCAACGCCCTCACGCCGCCCTCTCACGCAGGGCGGCGTAGAGACGCCGGGGGGTGATCTCGCGGAGGTTGGGCGTGCCGGCGCCGGGTATGCTGCCGTTGAGATTCTGGATCATGCCCACGAAGACGACGTCGTTGGTCGGGTCGATCCAGAACCAGGTGCCGAAGGCGCCGCCCCAGTAAAAGGTGTCCTTGCCGTGGGGCGTGGCGGCGGCGGCCGGGTCCTCGATGACGGCGAAGTCGAGGCCAAAGCCCACCCCCGCCTGGGAGGGTCCGTAGAGGTCCACCGTCAAGCCGGGCGCGAGGACGCTGCGCCGCATGAGGCGGACCGTCTCCGGCTTGAGGATCCGCACGCCCTCCAGGGCCCCGCCGTCCAGCAGGGCCTGGGAAAAGCGGAAATAGTCCCCGGCCGTGGACAGGAGGCCCCCGCCCCCGGACAGGAAGACCGGCGGCGTGACCGGTATGACCTGGGGCGGACCGGCGACGATCCGGCCGTCCTTGTAGGTATGGATGCGGGCCACCCGAGGCGCCTTCTCCGCCGGGACGTGGAAGCCGGTGTCCGGCATCTTCAGGGGGCCGAAGACATTCTGCGCCAGATAGGCGTCGAGGCGCTGGCCGGACAGGGTCTCGACCACATGGCCCTGGATGTCGACGCTGGGGCCATACCGCCAGTCCGTCCCCGGCTGGGCGGCCAGGGGCAGGGCGGCGAGGCGGCGGATCATCTCCTTCAGGTCGCCGGACCGGAGGCCCGCCTGGGCGTACCCGGCGCTGACGTCGAAGCCGGCGGTATGGCCCATCAGCTGGGCCATGGTCATGGGCGAGGCCTGGGGAACGAGGCTCCCGTCCGGCGCCTTCACCTTGAGGCCGGCGAACTCAGGGATGTGCCGGGCGACGGGGTCGTCCAGCTTCCAGAGGCCCTTCTCCCAGAGCTGCATCATGGCCACGCCGACCACCGGCTTGGTCATGGAGGCGATCCGCCAGATGGTGTCGGGCCGGGCCGGGGCGCCGGTCTCGACGTCGGCCAGGCCCCGGGTCTCGAAGTGGAAGACCTTGCCCTTCCGCGCCGCCAGGGTGGTGACGCCGGCCAGCTGCCCCCGGTCGACCAGGCCCTGGAGGTCGTCGGACAGGGCCTTGAGCGGCGCCGGATCAAAGCCCGCCGCCTGCGGGGCGACGAGGGCCGGGAGCGGGGCGGCGGCCAGGGCGGCGGTCCCCATCCCCGCGAGGGGCGAGGCGGCGGCGGCGGCGAGGAGGTTGCGGCGGGTCAGGCGCATGGGCATCTTCCGGACATGAGGACAGGAGCTTCCGGCATGATCCTGCACGGCGCAGGCCCGACAGTGCAACCTTGGCCCGCCCGCCTGGGGGCCATGGCCTTCGCCCTCGCCCTGGCGGCGGCCGGGGCGACCCATGCGCAGAGCGCCTGCGCCGGGCTCGCCCCGGGCGCCGATGCCCCGATCCGCAACCTCGCCTACGCCGCCCCCGAGGCGGGCGTACCCGCCTCGGCTCTCAAGCTCGACCTGTGGCCAGGGGCCACGCCGCTCCCCGCGCCCCTGGTGGTCTTCGTCCACGGCGGGACCTGGATGCATGGCGGCAAGTACGCCGGCACCCCGCAACAGGCCCGGGCCTTCCGGGGGACGGGTTACGCCTACGCCACGGTGAACTACCGCCTGCTCCGCCACGGCCCGCCACAGGAAGCCGCCCGGGACATCGCCGAGGCCGTGGCCTTCTTGCGGCGGGAGGCGAAGGGGTGCGGGCTCGATCCGGACCGCATCATCCTGATGGGCCATTCCGCCGGCGCCCACCTGGCGGCCCTGGTCGCCCTGGATGAGTCCTACCTGGCGGCGGCGGGAGTCCCGCCGGAGGCGGTGCGCGCCGGTGTCCTCCTCGACGCCTATGGCCTGGACATCGCCCGGCACGTCCAGGAGACGGGCGACCCCGTCTACGCCCGGGTGTTCGGCCCCGACCCCTCGGGCTGGACGGCCCTGTCGCCGGTCAGTCACGCGGGCCCCGGTCGCCGTCCGCCGCCCATAATCCTGCACGTCGTGGCCGGCAATCCGGAGACGCCGGGCCAGGCCGAGGCCCTGGCTGGCGCCCTGCGCGCCGCCGGCGGCGAGGCCGTGGTGCATACGGCGCAGGGCGAGAGCCACAACAGCCTCAACTACGGCTTCGGCGCCGTGGGCGACGCGACCACCCGCCTGACCCTGGACTTCCTCTCCGCAAAGGTCCGATAGCGCCCGGGGCTTGTCAGGAAGGGCCGGGAAGGCCTTAATCCGCCGCGACATACCGATCATTCAGGAAGGACGCCCTCCATGAACGCGCCGACGCCGCCCACCGCAGGACCGCTGACCTTCGGCTTCAATCCGCACGACGACATGAACGACCTGCGGATGAGCGAGAAGGCGACGCCGCTCTACGAACACGTCAAGCGCTTCATCGCCGAGACGGTCGTGCCCATGCAGAAGGAGTTCCAGGCCCTGGGCGAGGGCCACACCGACCGCTGGACCTTCGCGCCCGGACAGCTCGAGGTGCTGGAGAAGGCCAAGGACCAGGCCAAGAAGGAGGGCCTCTGGAACTTCTTCCTGCCCGACGCCGAGACCGGCGAGGGCCTGTCCAACCTCGACTACGCCTATATCGCCGTGGAGCTGGGCAAGGCGCCCATGGCCTCGGAAGTCATGAACTGCTCGGCCCCGGACACCGGCAATATGGAGGTGCTGGAGCGCGTCGGGACCCCTGAGCAGAAGGAGCGGTGGCTGAAGCCCCTGCTGAACGGCGAGATCCGCTCGGCCTACGCCATGACCGAGCCGGCGGTGGCCTCGTCCGATGCCAAGAACATCGCCACCCAGGCGGTGCTGGACGGCGACGAGTGGGTGATCAACGGCGAGAAGTACTACATCTCCGGGGCCGGCGACCCGCGCTGCAAGATCATGATCACCATGGTCCGCACCAATCCCGACGCCCCGCCGCACAAGCAGCAGTCGCAGATCCTGGTGCCCATCGACGCCCCCGGGGTGGAGATCCTCGGCCCGATGCACGTCTTCGGCGAGGACCATGCGCCGCGCGGCCACATGCACATCCGCTTCACCAATGTGCGGGTGCCCAAGTCCAACGTCCTGCTGGGCGAGGGCCGCGGCTTCGAGATCAGCCAGGTCCGCCTCGGGCCCGGCCGGATCCACCACTGCATGCGCACCATCGGCAAGGCCGAGCGGGCTCTGGACCTGATGGTCCGCCGGGGCCTCTCGCGCGAAGCCTTCGGCCGCAAGATCGCCTGGCTGGGCGGCAATGTGGAGATCATCTCCCGCGCCCGGATCGACATCGAGGCCATGCGCCTGATGGTGCTGAAGGCCGCCCGCGCCATGGACGTGCTTGGCAACCGCGAAGCCCGGGTCTGGGTCTCCATGGTCAAGGCCATGGTGCCTGAGCGGGCCTGCAAGATCATCGACCAGGCCATCCAGATGCACGGCGCCACGGGCATTTCCCAGTGGACGCCCCTGGCCTCCATGTACACCGACGTCCGCCACCTGCGCTTTGCCGACGGCCCGGACGAGGTTCACCACCTGGTGGTCGGCCGTAACGAGCTGCGGGCCTACGAAGGCGGCGGCGAGGAGGTCTCCGCCTCGGTCGCCTTGCGGAACTGACCGGCCCCGGCGTCAGCCGGGGAAGTTGGCCGGGATCGCCTCGGACAGGGCCGGCCCGATCTCGTCGCGAAGGATGAGGTGGGCGTAGTCGTCCAGGTCCGTGGGATCCCGGTTGACGATCACCAGGCGCGCGCCGGCCCGCCGCGCCTGCAGGGGAAAGCCCGCCGCCGGCCAGACGGTGAGGCTGGAGCCCAGCACCAGGAAG
>JADBZH010000030.1 GCA_020402585.1 Phenylobacterium sp.
CCGCCATCTCGTCGTAGGCGAAGTCCGCCCCCCAGGGATGGCCCTGGAGGAAGTTCGAGCGGTGGACGTTCTTGGTGTTGATGGCGGCCATCATGAAGGGGCCGACCTCGGCCCCGACATCCTCGTCGAAGGCCGTTTCATTCCCCGACGGCTGGGCCGGCCCAGTGAATCCGGGCGTCAGGGCGAAGGGGTTGATCATCAGCTGGAAGAGGGCGGGGTTACGCCGGATGGCGTCCATGGTGGCCGCACCGCTGGCGGCGGTGCCGCCGGACAGGCCGCCGCGCATGTTCCGCACCCGGCCCTTCACCCGCGGAACCGGATGGCCCAGCCTGCGCTTGGCGGTCTCCTCGGCGAAGAGTACGCCGAGCTCGAAGGGGATGGAGTCAAAGCCGCAGGAGAAGAGGATGCGCGCGCCCGAGGCCCGTGCGCCCTCATGATGGGCGGCGACCATCTCGGCCATCCAGTTGGACTCGCCGCACAGGTCCACATAGTCGGTCCCCGCCTCGACACAGGCGGCGACCAGGTCCGAGCCATAGAGCTGGTAGGGCCCGACGGTGGTGACGATGACCTTGGCGCGGCGGACCATGGCCTTCAGCTGGGCCGGGTCAGCGGCGTCGCAGACCACCAGCGGGGTCGAGGCCGGGGCGCCGATCAGGTCGCGGACCTCGGCCAGCTTGTCCGCCGAACGGCCGGCCATGGCCCAGGAGACCTCGCCCCCCGGCGGCTGGGTGCGGACCAGGTGCTCAGCGACGAGCCGGCCGGTGAAGCCGGTGGCGCCATAGACGATGATGTCGAATTCCGCGTCGGTCCGCATGGGTCCCTCCCTGATTGTCCGGTTGGATATGGACCCTGGAAGGGCCTCAGCCAAGGCGCCGCTGTGCAAGCCAGACCGTATGACCGCCGCAGTCGGGGTCTTCGGGCGTGAAGGCGACGACCTCGAAGCCCTCCGCCGCAAGCCGGGCTCGGTAGTCGTCCGGGGACAGGCTGGCGTGGTGCAGGGGGTCGCCGCCGAACTCGCCCATGGCGACGCCGGCTGTGGGCCCGGAGGTGAACATCAGGGCCGCCCCCGGGCGGGCGTGGGCGCCGAGAACCGCGAACAGGTCCGCCTGGTCAGCCGCCGTCAGGTGGAAGAGGCTGTCCCAGGCCAGGAGCCCGTCGAAGGTGCGGCCCAGATCCAGGCTGCGCATGTCGGCGCAGATCCACTCGCCGCCCGGGAGCCGCGCCCGGGCGAGATCGACGGCGGGAGCGGAGGCGTCGACCCCGGTGACGCCGAAACCCTGGTCGAGCAGCCAGGCGCCCAGGGGGCGGCCCGTGCCGCAGCCGAGATCAAGCACCCTTCCGCCGGTCGGCAGGAGGGCTGAAAAGCGCGCCAGCCAGCCGCCTTCCTGGCGGACCTCCGGGCCCCGGACCTGGTCCCAGGCCCCGGCGTGGCGCGTGAAGAGCCCGACCACATCAGAGGCCGCCCGGGCGATCGGGTCGTCAGTCGTCACGGCGCCCCCCTTGGCCGTCGCCCAGGGCGTCGGGGCCCTGGGCCCCGGCCTGCCCTAGCTTACCCTGAGATGCTAAAGCGTAATCCATGGCCGTGACACCCGCCCGCGCAAGGGAACTCGCGCTCAGCCTGGAGGACGCCTCCGAGCGCCCGCACTTTGATCGGACGGCGCTCCGGACGCCGCGAAAGACCTTCGCCACGCTCGCCGGCGACGGCGCCGACATCAATCTGATGTTTGACCCGGACCTGCGCGACTTCTTCTGCGAGCAGGTTCCGCTGGTCTTTGCGCCGGTCCCCGGCGGCTGGGGCCGGATGGGCGCCACGCGGTGCGATCTAGCGATCGTTGACGAACCCACCCTCGTATCCGCGCTCAAGGCCGCCCACGCCCTGGCCGCTCCCCGGCCGAAGACACCACCGAAGCGCTGACCCGGCGGCGTCGCCGCCCCGGGGGTCATCAGCGAGGCCGCGCGGCCTCACCCCGGCCCCGCCCGCCCTCGGCCACCCCGGCGGCCCGCATCCGGTCGCCCAGGGACTGGCCGCCCAGCCGGCAATCGGCGGCGACCCTGTCCCAGGTCCGGCCCCGGGAGACGCAGTCCACCCGACGCCCCCCGGTGATGCCCTTCAGGGCGTCGCGGGCCTCGCGCCCGCCAGGCGCCTTCAGCTCGGGGGCGTGGAAGTCGGCGAGGCGGACCTCCACCCAGTCGGCGCCCCGGCGCGGACCCACCGCCACGCACAGGGAGTCCCCGTCCGCGACGTGGACGACCGGCCCCGAGAAGCGCTCGCCCCGGGCGAGGCTGGCGGGCATGGGCCCCTTATCCGGCACGGTGCGGCAGGGGTCGGCCAGGGCGGGACCGGCGGCGCAGGCAAGGGCGCCCCCGGCAAGAAGGAGGGCCGTCAGGCGACGGTGCATCTCAGCCCCCCAGGCCCGGCAGGTCGAAGGCCGAAAGGGCGCGGCGGGTCAGGGCGGCGTCCCCGGCGTGGCGGGCGGCGCCGGCGGCCTCCAGCTCGGACAGGCGCCCCTGTCCGCAAACCAGCTTCACCAGGTCCGCCCAGGCCAGGGACAGGACGGCGTGCGCCCCCGCCCCGTCGGTGGCGACGCTGACGCCGTTGCGCACGTGCAGACCGGCGGGCGGCGCATCCGGGAAGTCGAAGCGGATGTGGTGGTCGATCCCCTCGGCCCGGCCGGGATCGATCATGACCCTCAGGAGGTGCAGGACCTCCCGCGGCGGGCGCCCCGCCAGCTGGGCCGGGCGGAACCGGTGCTCGGCCACCCGCGACAGGTCCAGGGCCCCCTCCAGCTCCAGGGCCCGGGTCAGGCACCAGTTGCGGATGTTGGCCGCCGAGGTCCCCTGGGCGAGGGCCCGCAGGACCCCCGCCAGCAGGGCCCGGTCGCCAGCCTCCGCCTCGGGCCGTCCGACCAGCCAGGAGGCCAGCTCCAGGGCCCAGCGCAGGTCGCCTGACGCCTTGGCGGCCGTCGCCTGGGCGCGTACCGCATCCGCCCCGCCGAAGCCCTCCACCAGGCGCCGCGCCCGCTCGGCCGGGGGCAGGACGAAGAGCTTGCCCGGCTCGCCATCGAACCAGCCGCGCAGGCCGGCGGCGATCTGGCGAACATGGTGCTCGGCCACGCCGTAGAACTCACTGGTCAGGTAGTCGTCGTCGCAGGCCGCCGGCAGGCGCACCTGGTGGGCAAGTGCGTCGGCGGTCAGGCCCCGGTTCAGGCCCCGCACCGTCTGGTCCCAGAGGAACTGGATAGAGTCGCGATACCGCGTCACCCGGGCGGCGATCTCGGCCGCGCCGGAGATCGGCGGGCCGTGGGCGCCCACCAGGTGCTCTGCCCCCAGGGAGAGGATGTGGTCGATCCCGGCCAGCAGGACCTGGGGATCGCGGTATTCCTCGCCGCGGATGGCGAAGACGTTGAACAGGGTCGGCCAGACCAGGTTCTGGACGCAGGTTCCGAGCTCGGGGAACCAGAAGGTGACGCTGTCGTCGGCGTCGGAGGGGGCGTGGTGTATCTCCACCGTCAGCCCCGCCAGGGTCAGGCGCTCGCTGCCCCGGAAGACGTCCGTGGGCGGAACATAGCCCGGGGTGTAGGGCGCATGCTCCGGATTGCGGAAGTGCAGGCCCAGCCCCTCGTTGACCAGGGCGTCCGGGCCCTCTGGGGGCAGGCGCAGGCCGAACTGGTGGATCAGGCCCCGGGAATAGGCCGGCCCGATCTCGCCCGAGGTGCGGGCCAGGTTCAGGGGGATGCGCTCATGGCCCAGGATGGGCAGGTCCCGAGGACCGGCCGGGTCCTGGGCGGCCTCCTCCACCGCCGCCCTTGTCCCGCCGACATAGTGGAAGTGGCTGTAGAGCACCGCCGCCAGGGGGGCCGAAGTGTGGGCCCGCACCTCGGCCAGGGCCGTGCGCATCTCCTCCACGCTCTCGCCCGTGTCGATGGCGATCAGGCCTTCGGGCCCTTCAAGGAAGGTCTGGTTGGACAGGCCGTTCCCCACCAGGGTCCAGACCCCCGGCCGCACGGCGTAGAGCCGCCGCTCCAGCCGGACCGAATGTTCCAGGTGACGCCGGTGCGCCCTCTGCCCGAGGGGCCCCGTGCCGACCCCCGCCGGATCGGCGTCGAAACTGCGCATGGAAACCGCCTCCTGAACTGCCCGGCCGCAAGCCTAGCCCAGTTCGGGGGATCGGGGGAGAAAGGGCGGCCTGATCCGGACCGGCGCGCGCGCCATCTCA
Organism: Phenylobacterium sp.; assembly: GCA_020402585.1. Lineage (GTDB taxonomy): Bacteria > Pseudomonadota > Alphaproteobacteria > Caulobacterales > Caulobacteraceae > Phenylobacterium. The sequence goes on from JADBZH010000030.1 coordinate 4,217, forward strand.
GAAGGTTTCCGCCGGAAACACGCCTCGGTGCTCCAGCTGCACGGGGGACGCCTCCGCGCCCGAAAGGCGTTGGGCATCGGCGGCGGACCCGCTAAGGCGGCGCCCGCCTACTTCCGCTTCTGCTTGCGGGCGGCGTAGCGCAGGTCGCGGGCTTCTTTCTGGCGGGCGCGGAGGTCCAGGTCGCGGGCCTCCTGGGTGAGGGCCTCATCCTCCAGCCGCAGACGCTCGGCCTCGGCGGCGGCGGCGCGCTTGGCTTCGCGCTCGGCGTTGCGGGCGGCGCGGACGGCCTCCAGCTCAGCGGCGGCGGCGGCCTTCCGGGCCTCAAGGTCGGGATCCATGATGTGAGGCTTGGGCTTCAGGCGCTCCAGCATCGCCTTCTTGGCGGCGGCGGAGGCCTGCTGGCGGTCTTCGTACTTCATGCCCTTGGGTTCGGCCATTTGTTCTCAGCGTTCGACGTTCGGGAGGACGATTGCGGGCCGTCGCCCCGAAAACCGGGGTGGTCCAGCCTGCGACGTGACCGATTCTGGAGCGGGCGAGGCGATTCGAACGCCCGACCCCAACCTTGGCAAGGTTGTGCTCTACCCCTGAGCTACGCCCGCGCTCCGTGAGGCTCCTTGCGGGGCCCCGATGTTCGGGAGCCGGCTTATGGCAGAGGGCCGGCGGCTTGGCAAGACGGTCTCAGCCCATGAAGCGGGGGGTCTTGAGGCGGCGCTTGTTCACGTGCTCGGCAGGGGCGGGGCCGGTCTCATCCGGCAGTTCGCCGCGGAAGTAGAAACGCTGCCAGGCCTCTTTGGTGGCCTCGGGGTCGAAGCGCATGATCCGACGGTTGAACTCGGCCCGGTGTTTCTCCCAGGCCTCGTACTGGCCGCGCAGTTCGGGGTTGCGGGACATGGATCGGATCACGGGCTGGAAGTCCGCCATCTCGCGGTCCTTCATCAGGGTGATGAAGCAGAAGGGCTCGCCCTTCTCGAACCGCACCTTGCCCGGACGGGTGAAGATCCAGTTCATGGTGAAGGGGAAGGGCAGCCAATCCGTCTCCACCAGGCCCGACAGGGGCTGGATGCCGTCCTTCACGTGGTTGGGCGGGCCCTGGGCCAGGACCGACCAGCCGGGTGGGGTGCGGAAGAGATAGCCCGGGTGCATGGTCACCACGCCCGAGGAAAAGTGGCTCATGACGAAGCGGTGGAACTCCGGGTGCGGTCGGTCGGGGGTGAGGGTGATGTCCTCCTGCATGACCCCGCCGTTCCACTCGGCGGTGAAGCTCATGGGGCAGAGGATCTCCCAGCCGGTGGTGTTGGCCATGGACAGGGGCAGGCAGCGATAGGGGTGCCGGGCGGCGAACTTGTCCATCCAGGCGCGCTGGGGCCGGCCGGGCACGATCTCGGGCGGGCGGTCGGCGGTGGGATAGCACTCAAGCTCCATGGCGGGCTCCCGGTCCTTGTCTGTCCTGTCCTTCCCCTTAGCGAGGCCGCGCGCGGAGCGTCCACCGCTTTTCCGGCGGGCGGGGGAAGGGTAAGGAGCGCCATGCTCGACCGCGCCGGCCTCCTCGACCTCTTCGACCAGCTGGGGATGGCGCACGCCACCCTGGACCATCCGGCGGTCTTCCGGGTCGGCGAAGGCGCGGAGATCAAGGCGAGGATCCCCGGCGCCCACACCAAGAACCTGTTTCTCAAGGACGCCCGGGGCGACCTGTGGCTGGTCTGCGCCAGGGACGACACCGCTATCGACCTGAAGCGCCTGCACGGGGCGATCGGCTCGGCGCGCCTGTCCTTCGGCGCCGCCGACCTCATGGAGGCCGCCCTGGGGGTGACGCCCGGCTCGGTGACCCTGTTCGCCCTCGTCAACGATCCCCTGCACCGGGTGCGGCTGGTCCTGGACCTGGCCCTGGCGCAGGCCGACCAGGTCAGCTTCCATCCCCTCGAGAACACCGCCACCACCACGGTGGACCAGGGGAGCCTGCGCCGGTTCCTGGATCACCTGGGCCGCGAGCCCCTGTTGGTGGATTTCGCGCGCCTGGCGCTCTGTCCGCTTCCGGCGCGTTGAAGCCGCGGCCCGGAAGGTCCATCTTGCACCCTCAACTTCCCCACGGAGAGCCCCATGGCGCTGATCGGTGAAAACTCGGCCCCCCTTCCGGGTGCGGCGCCCGCCGGCCTGATCAAGGACGGGACCGACGCCGGCTTCATGGCCGACGTGATCGAGGCCTCGCGCGAGACGCCGGTCATTGTCGACTTCTGGGCGCCCTGGTGTGGTCCCTGCAAGCAGCTGGGCCCGGCCATCGAGCGCGCCGTCACCGCCGCCAAGGGCAAGGTGAAGCTGGTGAAGATCGACATCGACCAGCACCCCCAGTTCGCCGGCCAGCTCCGCGTCCAGTCCATCCCCGCCGTCTTCGCCTTCGTGGGCGGGCGACCCGTGGACGGCTTTACCGGCGCCCTGCCCGAGAGCCAGATCAAGGCCTTCGTCGACCGCCTGGCCGCCCAGGCCCCCGCCGACGCGGGCGATGAACTGATCGCCGTGGGGCGCGAGGCCCTTGAGGCCGGCGACCTGAACACCGCCGCCCAGGCCTTCGCCCGGGTGTTGCAGTCCGACCCGCAGGACGTCCGCGCCCTGGGCGGGATGGCGAAGGTCTACCTGGAGGGCGGCGACCTGGAGCGCGCCGCCGAGATCGCCGCCATGGCGCCGGAAGGGGCCAAGGACCCGGGGCTGGAGAGCGTGCGCGCCGCCCTCGCCCTGGCCGACGCCGCCCCCGCCGAGACCGCCGCCTTCGAGGCGCGTCTGGCGGCCGATCCCGCAGACCATGAGGCCCGCTTTGAGCTGGCCCGGGCCCTGGCCGGCGCCGGCCGGCTGGAGGCGGCCATGGACCACCTGCTGCAGATCATCGCCGCTGACCGCGACTGGAATGAAGGCGCGGCGCGGGCCCAGCTGCTGACCGTCTTTGAAGCGGCCGGCGCCGCCTCCGACCTGGCCCGCCAGGGCCGGCGGCGGCTTTCCGCCATCCTGTTCTCCTAAGTCGATGGCGTCCCGGCCCCTCCGCATCGAGCTGCCGCAGACCCTTCCGGTCTTTCCACTGGACGGCGCCCTTCTGCTGCCCGGGGCGGAGCTGCCCCTGCGCATCTTCGAGCCGCGCTACCTGAACATGCTGGACGACGTCATGGCCGGCGCCCGGATGATCGGCATGGTCCAGACCTCCGGCGGCGACCGGGCCCAGCCCAGCCTGGCGCGCATCGGGTGCGCCGGGCGGGTCACCCGGTTCCGGGACGGCGCGGAGGGGGACTACCTGATCACCCTGACGGGCGTCTGTCGCTTCCGGATGGTGGAGGAGCTGGACCGCCCCACTCCGTACCGGCAGGTGAAGGCCGATTTTTCTCCGTTTACGGATGATCTCGAGCCAGGCCGTAGGACGGGGGGAGAGCGCACCCGGCTATCGAAGGCCCTGAGGGCCTATCTGAACCGCCGCGACCTCGACGTGGATGACTCGGCCCTCAATGCCGCGCCCCTCGACGAACTGGTCGCCGGCCTGGCTATGAGCCTGCCCTTTTCGCCGGCGGAGAAACAGGCCCTCCTGGAGGCGCCCGACCGCGCGGACCGCCAGGACGTGCTGACCGCCCTCCTCGAGATCGACGCCATGGGTGATGACGACGGTCCGCCCGAGACCCTGCAATAGGACCGCACATGTCCGAGACGCCTTCCGATCCGCCCCTTCCCGCGCTTGACGCCGGACTGGACCCGCGCCTGCTGGAGATCCTGGTCTGCCCGGTGACCCACGGGCCCCTGGAGTACGACCGGGCGGCGGGGGAGTTGATCAGCCGCAAGGCGAACCTGGCCTACCCGGTCCGGGACGGCGTTCCCGTCATGCTGCCCGAGGAAGCCCGGGCGCTCTGACCAGGCGCTAGGGCGCCTCGCCGCGCAGGAGCCGCGGCAGGTCGCCGACAGCGCCGCCGGCCTCCTGCATGAAGAAGCGCCGGGCGGGGCCGATCCGGTTCACCGTCGACAGGCCGAGGCCGCGGACGGCCCTGAGGATCGGATTGTCGTTCGAGAACAGTCGGACGAAGGCGTCCGCCGCCACCGCCAGGCCGATATTGTCGACGCTGCGCCAGCGGGCGTAGCGGTCCAGCACGACCTCCGAGCCCATGTCCTCCCCCAGCCGGACAGCCTCGACCAGGACCTGGACGAGGGCCGCAGCGTCCTTAAGGCCCAGGTTCAGACCCTGGCCCGCCACCGGGTGCACCCCATGGGCAGCGTCGCCGAGGAGGGCGGCGCGGGGGGCGGTGATGGTCTCGGGCAGGTGCAGGGACAGGGGGTAGGTGAAGACCGGACCTTCCAGCCGGGGCCGGCCCAGGAGGTCGCCGAACCGGCGCTGCAGGTGGGCGTGGAAGATCTCCGGGCGGGCGGTCCGCAGGGCCTCGGCCCGGGTGGGGGATTCGGTCCAGACCAGGCTCGCGCGCTGGTCGGTCAGGGGCAGGATGGCGAAGGGGCCGGAGGGCAGGAAATACTCGTGGGCGACGCCGCCGTGCGGCTGGTCCAACCGGACCGTGGCCACCACCCCGGTCTGGGGATAGGTCCAGCCCGTGCTGCGGATCCCCGCCGCCGCGGCCACGGCGGAGCTGCGGCCCTCGGCGCCAACGGCGAGAGGTGCGGTCAGGACCCGGCCATCCTCCAGGCGGACCACCGCCGCCCCAGGGGTGAAGTCGACCCCGGCGACCCGGGCCGGGGCCAGGACCTGGACCCCTTCGCGCCGGACGGCCGCCGCCAGGGCGGCGCGGATCCGCCGGTTCTCGATCATGAAGCCCAGGGGCTCGCCCGCCACCCGGTCGGCGATCTCGGCGGCGTCAAAGCGAAGAAAGGCCGAGGCGGGCGTTCCGGCGGAGGGGCCAGGCGTTCGACCATCCGTGACCAGGATCTCGGCGATACGCTCGGCATGGAGCTCGAGGTCTTCAGCGAGGCCGAGGGCCCGCCACTGGCGGAAGCTGGAATAGGCGATGGCCGAGGCCCGTCCGTCAAAGGCGGGCGCCAGCTGGGCCTCGAAGGGTTGCGCGTCAACCAGGATGGGTTTCAGGCCGCTGCGCGCCAGGCCGAGGGCGAGGGTCGCGCCGGCCATGCCGGCGCCGGCGATGATCACGTCGGCGTCCATGCCGCGATATGCCGTCGGCGGGAGGCCGGCGTCCAGTCCCCTTCGCGGGCGACTCCCGGGCCTTTCATGGACGAGAGGGTCCATTCGGGTGTTGTGCGATCTGGCGGCGCGCGCCAAGGTGGGGGCAAGGGAGAAGGCAAGCTCCCGAGTACAAGGGAGGGGGGAAGCGATGGGCCGGAAGAGCCCCGGGCGACCCGGTGTCGTCATCGGGATTCACCTTCGCAGGGAGACCCTGGATCACGCCGGGGCGCGGGCCTGATGCCGCGCCGACTGGGCCAGGTGGATGAATCGAAGGGGATCGCCATCCTCGAAGCCGCGCGGCAAGCCCTGGCCGAGCGCGGCATGGGCGCGTCCATCGAGGATATCGCCCGGCGGGCGCGGGTCTCGAAACAGACGGTCTACAACCGGTTTGGCTCAAAGGCCGAGCTGGTGCGGGTGCTGATCGAACGGCGCGTGGACGAGATCACCGCCCACCTGGATAATCCCGGGTCCGGCGAGGGGCCGGAGGACGCGCTGGCGGGCTACGCCAGGGTTGTTCTGGAATCCATCGCCACACCCTCATCGACCGCCCTCCTGAGAATCCACATCCAGGGGGCGGCGGAGATGCCGGACCTTGCCCGGACCTTTTTCGAGACCGGCGCACGGACATCGAGGGCGCGCCTGGCGACCTTCCTGGAAGGGGAAACGCGCGCCGGTCGCCTGCGGGTGGACGACTGCGCCCTGGCGGCGGAGTTCTTCGCCGGCATGGTCATTGGCTCCCACCAGACCGGCCGGCTCCTGGGGGTGGACTCGGACCTGACGCCGACGGTCATCGACCGCATCGCCTGCGAGGCGGCGGGCCGGTTCGTGAGGGCCTACGCCGCCTGAGGCGGCTCAGCCCTCCTCGGAGTCGTCCGGAAGGCCCATCATGTGGAATCCGGCGTCCACATGGACCACCTCGCCGGTGGTCGACCGTCCGAGATCGGACAGGAGCCACAGGGCCGCGCCGGCGACGCCCTCCATGGAGGTGTCTTCCTTGAGGGCCGAAAGGGCCCGGCCCTGGGCCAGCATGGCCCGGCCGCCGGAGATGCCCGCCAGGGACAGGGTGCGCATGGCGCCGGCTGAGATGGCGTTGGCGCGGATGCCCTGGGGCCCGAGGTCGCGGGCGATGTAGCGGGTGGCGGCCTCTAGGGCGGCCTTGGCCACGCCCATGGTGTTGTAGTTCGGGATCGCCCGTTCCGAGCCCAGGTAGGTCAGGGTGACCAGGGAGCCGCCGTCCGGCATTATCCGGCTGGCCCGGCGGGCGCAATCGACGAAGCTGTAGGCCGAAATGTCCATCGCCGTGAGGAAGCCCTCCCGCGTGGCGTTCTCCACGAAAGAGCCCTTGATCTGGTCCCGGGGCGCAAACGCCAGGGCGTGAAGGAAGAAGTCGATCTTGCCGAAAGCCGCCTCGACCGCGGCGAAGCCGGCGTCCATGCTGGCGTCATCGGTGACGTCGACAGGCTCGATCACGGTCGCGCCCACACTCTCGGCCAGGGGGCGCACCCGGCGCTCCATGCCCGGCAGGTGGAAGAAGGCGAGGTCAGCGCTCTGTGCGGCCAGCTGGCTGGCGATGCCCCAGGCGATCGACTGGTGGTTGGCCACCCCGGTGATGATTCCGCGCTTGCCCTTCATGAGCTCGCCCCGCGGCATGTCGTAGTCGTCGGCCACTTTGTGTCTCCTGGAGGGTCGGGAGGTCGGGGAGGTCAGACCCGGGACATGACAAGGCACCCGTTGGTGCCGCCGAACCCGAAGCTGTTGGACATCACGGTCTCAACCTGGCGGTCTTCACGCCGGCGAAGGATGGGCAGGCCCTCGAAGGCGGGGTCGAGGGTCTCGATGTGGGCGCTCTCGGCCAGGAAACCGCCGTTCAGCATCAGGAGCGAATAGATCGCCTCCTGGGCGCCCGCGGCCCCCAGGCTGTGGCCGGTCAGGGACTTGGTGGACGAGATGGCGGGGGCGGCCTCGCCAAAGACCTCGCGGACAGCCTCCATCTCCTTGATGTCGCCCACCGGCGTCGAGGTGCCGTGCGGGTTCAGGTAGTCGACCTTGCGGTTCCCGGCCCGGGAGAGGGCCAGGCGCATGCAGCGCACGGCGCCCTCGCCGGAGGGGGCGACCATGTCAAAGCCATCCGAGTTGGCGGCGTAGCCGACGATCTCGCCGTAGATCTTCGCCCCGCGCGCCTTCGCGCGCTCCAGGTCCTCGAGCACGAGAATCCCGGCTCCGCCGGCGATGACGAACCCGTCCCGGTTGACGTCGTAGGCCCGGCTGGCCACCGCCGGCCGGTCGTTGTAGCTGGAGCTCATGGCCCCCATGGCGTCGAACAGGACCGAGAGGGTCCAGTGCAGCTCTTCGGCGCCGCCGGCGAAGACCACATCCTGGTTGCCAAGGGCGATCTGCTCATAGGCGGCGCCAATGCAGTGGGTGGAGGTCGCGCAGGCCGACGAGATCGAGTAGTTGAGCCCGCGGATCTTGAACCAGGTCGACAGGACCGCGGACACCCCCGAGCTCATGGCCTTGGGCACGGCGAAGGGACCGACCCGCTTGGGGCCCTTCTCCCGGGCGATGGCTGCGGATTCGATGATCGCCTTGGTCGAAGGTCCGCCCGAGCCGACGATAAGGCCGGTCATTTCATGGGAGACCTCGGCCTCGGTCAGGCCGGAGTCGGCGATGGCCTGTTCCATGGCGATATGGCCGAAGGCCGTCCCCTGGGCCAGGAAGCGGGCGGCCCGACGGTCGACGGCGGCCTCCCAGTCCAGCCCGGGATCGGCGTGCACCTGGCAACGGAAGCCCAGCTCGGCGTACTCCGGCGCCGCGACAATTCCCGACCGGGCGCCGTGGAGCGAGGCCCGGACGTCGTCCAGGGTGTTGCCGATGGATGAGACAATGCCCATGCCGGTGACGACGACGCGCCGCATACCCTTTTCCCCCCGATACGCCGGTTTCAGACCAGATCCTTGGGATCGTACAGACCCACCCTCAGATCCTTGGCCTCGTAGATGACCTTGCCGTCGGCCTCCATGACGCCGTCGCCGATGCCCAGCACCAGCCGGCGCATGATCACGCGCTTCAGGTCGATGCGATAGACGACCTGTTTGACCTTGGGGGTGACCTGACCGGCGAAACGCACCTCGCCGACTCCCAGGGCCCGGCCCTTGCCCGGGGCGCCGGACCAGCCAAGGAAGTAGCCGACCAGCTGCCACATGGCGTCGAGGCCGAGGCAGCCCGGCATGACCGGATCATTGATGAAGTGGCAGTCGAAGAACCAGAGGTCCGGCCGGATATCCAGCTCCGCGATCACCTGGCCCTTCTCGTAGGCGCCGCCCGTCTCGGTGATCTTCGTGATGCGGTCGAACATCAGCATGGGCGGAACCGGCAACTGGGCGTTGCCCGGACCGAACATCTCGCCCCGACCGCAGGCCAGGAGCTCCTCTCGGGAATAATGGTCCTTGGCCTTGGCGCCGGGAATCATGGCTCGCCCTTCCGCGGGTCACTTCAACGGGGTCTCCCGGCGACGCGCGCCGGAGAGGAGATGATGGGTCTATCAGAGCCGGAGGGGTCGCTCAACGGGCCGGGGCCGGGACGCATTGGAGGCGGTTATCGACGCCCCACATGGCCGCCTCCGGGACCCAGCCGGTAACACCGTCGGCCTTGATGCGGCACCAACCGGCCTCGCAACGCTGCAGCGCGGCCAGGGCGCGGGGCCTGAGGAGGGCGAGGGTGCGGGAGTCGGACCGGGGGTCGGACTGGACGGCGACCGGGGTCGGGGCCAGACGCATGACATTCCTTCGACCGTCCGTTGTCCGCATGTGGACCCAGGCCACCCCACGGTCCGGATCACAGATGCGCCGCCATTCCGACGACTCGGCGATGACCTGAACCGGCAGGCCGCGGACCTGGTACTTCCAGAGGGCGGGATAGTCGTCGCCCGGACCCGACCGGGCGTTCACCGATCCGAACTTCAGGGTGACATAGCGCGGGACGGGCAGGCCGGAGGGCGTCCGGCGCGCATCTGCGACGGCGATCGCGCCCAGGGGCGACAGGGCGAAGGCGGTCGCCAGCAGGAGGATGGCGGCGACGCAAGGTCTGCGCCGGGCAGGCTCAACTTGGCCGTTCATGCCCTCTTTGCTAGAGGTTCCACAACGAAGGCGCCAGAGCGCCGTTTCGCCAGACGCTGAAATTCGGGACCCCGCCGCCGATGCCGACGCGCAAGCCGAAAGTGATTGTGACCCGCAGGCTCCCGGACGCCGTCGAGACCCGTCTGCGCGAGCTGTTCGACACCGAGCTCAACCTCTCAGACGCGCCCATGAGCCGGGAGGCCCTGATCGACGCGGTGGGCCGCTGCGACGTCCTGGCCCCGACGATTACCGACAGGATCGACGCCGACGTCATCGAGGCGGCCGGCGAGCAGCTCAAGCTGATCGCCAATTTCGGGGCCGGCGTGGACCATATCGACGTGGCCGCCGCGGCCGCCCGGGGCGTGACGGTCACCAATACGCCGGGGGTGCTCACCGAGGACACCGCAGACCTGACCCTGGCCCTGATGATGGCCGTGTCCCGCCGGATCGTGGAAGGCGCCCGGTCCATCGAGGCCGGGGAGTTCAAGGGCTGGGCGCCGACCTGGATGATGGGGCGGCGGCTATCGGGCAAGCGCCTCGGCGTCATCGGCATGGGTCGGATCGGCCAGGCGGTGGCCCGTCGCGCCCGGGCCTTTGGAATGCAGATTCACTACCACAACCGCTCGCCGGTCAGCCCGCGGATCGCCGAGGAGCTGGAGGCCACCTACTGGGAAAGCCTCGACCAGATGCTCGCCCGCATGGACATCATCTCGGTGAACTGCCCGCACACGCCGGCCACCTACCACCTCCTGTCGGCGCGGCGGCTGAAGCTGATGCCGGCGCACGCTATCCTGGTGAACACGGCCCGCGGGGAGATCATCGACGAGTCCGCCCTCGCCGACCTCCTGGCCTCAGGCGGCATCGCCGGGGCGGGTCTGGACGTGTTCGAGTTCGAACCGGCTGTGAATCCCAAGCTGCTGGGCCTGAAGAACGCCGTGCTCCTGCCGCACCTGGGCTCGGCCACGGTCGAAGCGCGCACCGAGATGGGCGAGAAGGTCCTCATCAACATCCGGACCTGGATGGACGGGCACCGCCCGCCGGACCGGGTGCTGCCCTCCATGCTCTGAGACCCCGCCAGGTTGAACCCCTGGCGGCGCCTCCTACCTCCCCACGGGGAGTCCCGAGACCCTGTTCCCACCCCTCGGAACATGATCTAGACCCCTCCTCCCGGCTCCTAGACGCCGCCGGGTCCCAGACCGAAGGACCGGAGACCTCCCTTGGCCGCCCCTGACGCCCTTCCTCCCGCGCCACGGCGCTCCCTGCTGGACCTGGTCGAGCGCATCGGCAACCGGCTCCCGGAACCGGTGATGATCTTCGTCTGGCTGATCGGGGCCCTCTTCATCCTGTCGACCATCGGGGCGATCCTCGGATGGAACGCCTCCCTGCCCTTCCGTGGCGAGACGCCTCCGACCTGGGGCGTGCTGGAGGATGGGCGGCTGGTGTTCCGGGCCGAGAGCCTCCTGTCTGAGGACAACCTGGAAAGGCTCTTTACCGAGACGGCCAAGACCCTCACCGGCTTCGCCCCCCTCGGCGTGGCCCTGACCGTGATGTACGGCGCCGCCGTCGCCGAACGCTCCGGCTTCTTCAGCGCGCTGATCCGGGCCAGCCTCCGGGGCGCCGACCGCCGGTGGCTGACCCCGATCGTGGCCCTGATCGGCATGGTCTCGCACCATGCCTCGGACGCCGCCTACCTGGTCTTCATCCCGCTGGCCGCCCTGCTCTACGCCGCCGTCGGGCGCCACCCCCTGGCCGGCCTGGCCGCCGCCTTCGCTGCGGTCTCCGGAGGCTTTGCGGGCAACATCACGCCCGGCCAGATCGATATCGTCCTGTTCAGCTTCACGCAGGAGGCGGCGCGCATCATCGATCCGACCTGGACCCTCAACCCCCTGGGGAACTGGTGGTTCATCCTGGCGATTGTGGGCGTCTTCACCCCGCTGATCTGGTTCGTGACCGACCGGATCATCGAGCCCCGCCTCGGACCCTGGCGGGGCGAGCCGGACGCGGACCTGACCGCCGAGCTCGCCCAATCGGCGCCCACCGAGGCTGAGCAGAAGGGCCTGCGCCGGGCCGGTCTCGCCGCCCTCGTCGTCGTCGCCGGCTTCGTCGCCCTGGCCCTCTGGCCGGGCTTCACGCCCCTGGTCGACGAGACCAAGGCCGGGCCGGCGGCCCTCCAGCCCTTCTACACCGCCCTGATCGCAGGGTTCCTTGTGCTCTTCCTGGCGACGGGCATGGCCTTCGGGACCGCGACCGGGGCTATCCGGTCGCACCGGGAGGTCTTCGCCATGATGACCGAGGGCATCCGGGCCATGGCGCCCTACCTCGTCTTCGCCTTCTTCGCCGCCCACTTCGTGGCCATGTTCAACTGGTCCCGGCTGGGACCCATCGCCGCCATCAACGGGGCGCATGTCCTGGAAACCCTGAACCTGCCCGCGCCCGCCCTGCTGCTGGGGGTGCTGGGTTTCTCCTCCGGCCTGGACCTCTTCATCGGCTCGGCCACAGCCAAGTGGAGCGCCCTCGCGCCCGTGGTGGTGCCCATGTTCATGCTGCTGGGCATCAGCCCGGAGATGACCACGGCGGCCTACCGCATGGGGGACAGCTTCACCAACATCATGACGCCCCTGATGGCCTACTTCCCGCTGATCCTCGGTTTCTGTCGTCGCTGGGACGCTTCGATCGGCGTGGGCTCGCTCCTGGCGCTCATGCTCCCCTACGCCCTCGCCTTCATGGCGGCCGGCGCCCTGATGACGGGTCTTTGGGTGGTCTTCGACTGGCCCCTCGGGCCTGGCGCCCAGGTCAGCTACACGCCGCCGGGCTGACCTCCGCCGCAGGAGGGGCAGTGGGGGTCGGCTGCGACCCTGACGGTCCGGGTCACGGACGAAAGGGCGTCATAGACAAGGAGCCGGCCAGCGAGGCTGTCTCCGGCGCCCGTGATCAGCTTGATCGCCTCCAGCGCCATCATGGAGCCGATGACGCCGGCCAGGGCCCCGACTACGCCCACCGCCTGGCAGGTCTCGGCCTCCGGGGGAATCTCCGGGACCAGGCAGCGATAGCAGGGCCGCCCTGTAAAGACACCGACCTGGCCGGTCCATCGGCCGATGGCGCCGGAGACCAGGGGAGTCCCGGTCGCCGTGCAGGCGTCGCTCACCGCCAGCCGGGTGGCGAAATCGTCTGTGCCGTCGAGGACGAGGTCGAAGCCATCGATCAGGTCGCGGGCGTTCCGCGCGTCTACGGCCAGTTGCAGGGCCTGGGTCTCCACATGGGGATTGAGGTCGGTGAGCCGCCGCAGTCCGGCGTCCACCTTCGACCGGCCCCGGTCCGCGGAGGTGAAGATCACCTGCCTCTGGAGGTTGGAGGTCTCCACCCGGTCGGCATCGGCGATCACCATCCCGCCCACCCCCGCCGCAGCCAGATAGAGGCTGGCCGGAGCACCGAGTCCGCCCAGGCCGACGATCAGGACGCGGGTGGCCCTGAGCTTCTGCTGACCCGGACCGCCGATCTCGCGCAGGACCAGGTGACGGGCGTAACGGTCGACTTCTTCGTCGCTGAAGGCCGGGCCGGGGCTCACCAGGCCAGGGCCCGCGGGCGCCGGGCCTGTTGCAGGGCCGTTTCCAGGCGGCGCTTCAGCTCCTCGCGGGCCTTGGGCCCGAGCGCCCGCCCGACCTGGGCGTCCCGGCCCGACACCGAGAGGCGGAGGTCCACGATCCGGTCGTCCTCGGTCTCGGCGGACAGGTGGGTGAAGGCGGTCGGGCCCTCCCAGATGAGGACGCGCCGGCGGGGGGTCTCCTCGGTGAGGCGCACCCGGCTTTCGGTCACCACCACGCGCTCGATCCGCCGGGCGGAGGCGAAGCTGACCGCGAAGGCGACAATCACGGCCAGGACGTCGAGGCCCAGGAAGATGGGCACCAGGGTGGCCCCCATGGACAGGAAGACCGCCGCGGTGACGCAGTGGATGGCGGTGATGACGCAGATGAGGATGATGAAGCCCCGGTCCGAAAGGGACCGGTGCGGACGGATCTCGACATTCAGGATTTCAAGATCGTTCATCGCCCGATGACCTAGCCTGAGACGCGCCTCCGGGGAAGCCCTTCAGCGCCCGTGGCGGCGGCGATTGAGGTCCAGACGCACCCGTCGGAGAAGGGGCAGGGCCGCGGCGAGGTCGGGCTCGGGGAAGGCGGCCAGGAAGGTCTCGAGCAGGGGATCGAGGGCGGCGATGGCCTGGTCCCGCCGGCGACGCCCTTCTGGCGTCAGGGCGATGATCTTGGCCCGTCCGTCCCGGGGGTCCTGGGACAGGGTGACAAGGCCGCGCCCCTCAAGGCGCTTCAGAAGGGCGGTGACCGCGCCCTTGGTGACCTGCAGCGCCTGGGCGAGCCGGGCGGGGGACTCTGTCCCACCCTTCGCGACAAGGTGGTTCAGGAGGCTGAAGCTCGCCATGGTGACGCCCTCGGGCAGGACACGCTCCATCTCCGTACTGACCAACTGGTCGATCACGGCGATCTCGAGGAAGAAGTCGAAGGCGACGGGATGCCGAGAGGACGTGGTCATCCGAGCGGGCTCTGGGGCGCCACCGACAGGGCGTCACCCGACTGCTATCCGGAATGTCGACCGACGGCAACGGACAAGGCGTCAGCCCTCCCGGTTACGGTCCAGGTGCTCCCGGATCTCCCGGATCGCCGGATGAATCCTCCGGATGGCCTCCAGGTCCATCTCCGCTTCGAACCGCGCCACCAGCGGGGCCATGCCAGCCAGGGCCGACAGCCGGGCTGTGTGACCCGCCGGGGTCACCCGGACCTTCTTGCCGCGCCCATCCTTCGGGTCCGGCTCCAGTGTGACGAAGCCCTCGGCGGTGAGCTTGTGCAGGACCCCGGTGACGGCGCCCCGGGTGACCTGCAGGGCCCGGGCCAGGGCCGCCGGCGAAGCGGTGTCCTGGCCGGTCCGTGCCATGTGATTGATCACGCTGAAACCGGCCATGGAGAGGCCCGGGGGCAGCCGGCGCTCCATAAGGGTGCGCGCCAGCTGCTCGATGATCGCGATATCCGTGAAGAAGGCGATCAGGTCGGGGTCTCGGCTGGACATGCCCCCTTCGGCATCACGCCACGATCAGGTCGTCAAGTCTCCGCCTGGGGGTGAGACCTGATGGTCTCTGTGTCCTGCCCATCCTGGCCAGCATCTGGACGGGCGCATCCGGACCCGCGCCCAGGAGTTCCTGGGTCTGGCGATAGGGCCCAGCCATCTCGGGGAACTCCTGAAGGGTCATGCTCCAGGGATGCAGGGCGAGACCCTGGGCGACGGCGGCAAGCTGGGCCCGGGCATAGGCGCGTCCCGCGGCCAGCTGGCCAGCCCGATCAGCGGTCTCGCTTCGGATCCAGAAGAATCCGGGTGTGGCCTGAATCATCTTCCGCCACATGTCTTTGCCGCTCCGGCTGGCCGTGGAGTTTGGGTCGGCGAGGGCCTCCTGGGTTAAGATGCCCGTCAGCGCCATGATCTCCAGCATACCCCCCGTCAAGGCTATTCCGTCGGGATTCCGGGCCACCTCGGCCTTTCCGATCCGAATCAGCCTGACCGATTCCATGTGTGTCCTGAGGGTTCGCGACTCGATCTCCCAGCCCCTCTGGCAGACTTCGATCAGCGCGTCGCGAAGACCCGGCTCCCGGCTCTCGCCCGCCACAAGGCCCGGCCCTGCGGCGGCGGCGAGGACGGACTGCACCGCGGCGTCGGCGGGACGATCCGGGAGGAAGGGGGTCTTCTCTGTCCGCCGACGCGGGATCTGGTCGAAGAGCGGGCTCGCCCTTACCCCGGCGTCCGCCCTGAGGGCGACCCGGGCGAAGGGCCGGTCATCCAGCTGGGGACCGGGTGCGCCCTCGGGCCACTCCTGGATGTCCGCGACGAACCCGATCCGCGGCGCAGCCTGGGCGACCAGTTCCAGGAAGGCGCCGCACCCGATGACGATCTGGCGACCGAACGGGTCTGTCTCGGGCAGGAGGCGGGTCCGGTCCACATAGAGGGACATGGCGGCGGGGCCCTCCATCCGGACAAGCCAGGGCTGGCGATTGTGCGGATTGGGCGCCAGGAGCCCGTGGGCGAGGACGAAGCGACGGGGGTCGGTCTCCCCCTGGCCGGGATTGCGCCAGGCGGCGTACGGATCCGGGGCGGCGGTCGCGGAAGCGCATCCGGCGACGCCCAGGACAGGGGCGGCGGCCAGGACTTCGAGGATGTGGCGGCGATTCAGCATGTCGAGCCTCTTGCTTAGGTCTCAACTATCTAGCTTAGGCCTAAGCGAGTTGCAAGGCCTTGCCGTCATTGCAGGGGCCGGGGATGATCCGGCATGCCGAAGCCACCTGCAAAGCGACGCCCCGCCCCCCGGAAGCCCCCGGCCGAGCGCGCAAGAATCCAGGCTCTGTTCGAGAGGTTCGAGGCGGCCGAGTCCGATCCGCGGACCGAGCTCAGCTACACCTCGCCCTACACCCTGCTCGCCGCCGTCGCCCTTTCCGCCCAGGCGACGGATATCTCGGTCAACAAGGCCACCGCCCGCCTGTTCGCCGTCGCCGACACGCCCGCGAAGATGCTGGACCTCGGGGAGGAGGGGATCATCCCCTACATCGCCTCCATCGGCCTGTTCCGGACCAAGGCGAAGAACCTGGTGGCGGCGGCGCGCATCCTCCTGGAGCAGTATGGCGGCGAGGTTCCCCTCGAGCGGGACGCCCTTCAGGCCCTCCCGGGCGTCGGCCGGAAGACCGCCAGCGTGGTGCTCAATGAGCTGGGCGTGGAGCCCGCCATCGCGGTCGACACCCATGTCTTCAGGGTCGCCCACCGCCTGCGCCTCGCCCATGGCAAGACGCCCGACCAGGTCGAGCATGAACTCATGGCGGTGATCCCGGACCCCTGGCGGACCCGGGCGCACCACTGGCTCATCCTGCACGGCCGCTATGTCTGCATCGCCCGGCGACCGAAGTGCGCGGAGTGCTCCGTCGCGGACCTCTGCGCCTCGCCAGAGAAGTCCAGGTAGGGCGCAGGCCCTCAGGGTCGGGGGCGGATGGGAACCTGGAGGTCACAGAGGCCCAGGTCGGCGCCCTTGGCCCGGCGCGCCTCGGCGATCCTTCGGGTGAAGGCCGGGCCCGCCGGATCCGTCATCTCCAGGCGCGGGCGCTCGGCCTCGGGAAGATCCGCGGCGGGGCGGACCCGGATCATCCGGTCAGGACTGGCCGGAGGCTCGCCCGGGGCGATCGCCGCCAGCACTCCGGCGCCGTCCGCCAGCCGTCCCCACACGGTGTAGTCATGGTCGAGGCGGCGGGCCGGGGCGAGCATGAAGAAGATCTCGGAATTTGCTGTCCGGACGCCCTCCTGACGGCCCATGCCAACGACGCCCGCACAATAGGCCCCCCAACCGCGCGCCCGGCCGTCCGTGGCGACGGGACTGACGCCCACGAAACCCTCGGCGCCCTCGGCGGACTGGCGGACGGGAACGAAACGCTCCGCCGGAACGCGGAAGGTGAATTCGGGGTCGAGGTCCGGGAGGGCGGAGACGCCGCCGTCGCGGTTGTCGGGGTTCCCCGTCTGGGCCACGAAGCCGGGGATCACCCGGTGGAAGAGAAGGCCATCGTAGACCCCTTCCCGGGAGAGCCTGAGGATGCGCTCGACAGCCTTCGGGGCGAACTCCGGCTGCAGGAAAACCACCATCCGGCCCCGGCTGGTGTCGATCACGAGGAGACGGTCATCGGGAATGGGCCGCCAGTCTCCGGCCGCAGCAGGGGCGGCGGTCGTCATGGCCAGGAGCAGGGCGGCGAACCCGGCGAGGCGGCGGAGGCGGTGCATGTGTCCTGATGCCATGGGCGGGCGCATTGCTCCAGACCGGCTTTGCCTGTAGCAGGACCGCGCTTGGCGAGATCATGTTCCGATAGGTGGGAACCAGTTATCGGAATGAAACCTGTTCTGACTAATTGGATCTGAAGCCTCTTTTCTCGTTCAGACAGACCGTCTGAAGGGAACAGTCTCTAGGCCCCGGGAGGCCCCATGACCGAACTCTTCGACGTCGCCGCCATCGGCAACGCCATCGTCGACGTCATCGCCCCGGCGGATGAGGGATTCATCGCCGGAGAAGGCCTCTCGCGGGGGGCCATGACCCTCGTGGACGAAGCCCGGGGCCGGGAGCTTTACGCCCGGATGGCGCCCGGGGTGGAGACCTCCGGCGGCTCGGCGGCCAACACGGTGGCGGGCCTTTCCAGCCTGGGCGCCCGCACGGCCTTCCTCGGCAAGGTGGCGGATGACCAGCTGGGCGAGGTCTTCGCCCACGACCTCCGGGCCATCGGCGCCCATTTCCCGAGCCGGCCCCTCCGCGGCGGGCCGGCGACCGCCCGCTGCCTCGTCAATGTCACCCCGGACGGCCAGCGCACCATGTGCACCTTCCTCGGCGCCTCGGTGGAGTTCACCGACGAGGACATCGACCCGGCGGTCATCGAGCAGGCGAACATCGTCTACCTGGAAGGCTACCTCTTTGACGCCGAACCCGCCCGCCGCGCCTTCGCCAAGGCCGCAGGACTGGCCCGGGCCGCCGGCCGGATGATCGCCCTGACCTTGTCCGACGGCTTCGTCGTCGACCGGCACCGGGCGGCCCTCCTTGGCTTCATCTCCTCACAGGTCGACCTCCTCTTCGCCAACGAGGCCGAGGCCCTGGCTCTTTTCGAGACCGACGACCTGGCGGTGGCGCTGGACGGCCTGCGCCAGCGCACCCGCCTCGCCGCCGTCACCCGAAGCGAGAAGGGCTCGCTCCTGCTGGCCGATGGCGCAACGGTCTCGATTCCCGCGCGCGCGGTGGAAAAAGTCGTGGACACGACCGGCGCCGGCGACCAATACGCAGCCGGTGTGATGTACGGCCTCGCCCGGGGCCGCCCCCTCGAGGTCTGCGGACACCTGGGGTCCCTGGCGGCGGCTGAAGTGATCTCTCACTATGGGCCGCGGCCGCAGGTGTCCCTGCGCGCCCTGGCGGACCAGGAAGGACTCTAGGCCATGGCGCGCAGGGGCGAAGTGGTTCGCGAGACCCGCGAGACAAAGATTTCCGTGAAGGTCGACCTGGACGGCGCGGGGCAGACCCGCATCGCCACCGGGATCGGTTTCCTGGATCACATGCTGGACTCCCTGGGCCGCCACGGCTCGCTCGACCTCGAGGTCGAAGCGAAGGGTGACCTTCACATCGATTTTCACCACACGGTGGAGGATGTCGGCATCGTCCTCGGCCAGGCCGTCCGCCAGGCCCTTGGAGACTTCCGCGGCATCCGGCGGTTCGGGCTGGCGGTCATCCCCATGGACGAGACCCTGACCCGCTGCGCCATTGACCTCTCCAACCGGCCCTACCTGGTCTGGCGGACCACCTTCCCGACGCCGAAGGTTGGCGAGATGGACACCGAACTCTTCAAGGAGTTCCACCACGCCTTCGCGAGCAATGCGGGCGCCTGTGTGCACCTTGAGACCTTCTATGGCGCCAATTCGCACCATATCGCCGAGAGCGGCTTCAAGGCCCTTGGGCGGGCCCTCCGCGAGGCGGTGGAGATCGATCCGCGGGCCGGCGGACAGGCGCCTTCCACCAAGGGCTCGCTCTGACCGCATGAGCCGCCTCGCCCTGATCGACTATGGGTCGGGCAATCTCCGCTCGGCCGAGAAGGCGCTCGTCCGGGCCGCCGGCGGCCGGGTCGAGGTCCGGGTCACCCATGTTCCGGAGGATGTGCTGGCCGCAGACCGCGTCGTCCTACCCGGGGTGGGCGCCTTCGCGGCCTGCATGTCCGCCCTTGATGCGCGGCCCGGACTGCGCGAGGCCCTGGACGAAGCCGTGCGCGGCCGGGGCCGTCCCTTCCTGGGCATCTGCGTCGGCATGCAACTGATGGCCTCGCGGGGTCTGGAGTTCGGCGAGACGCCCGGGCTGGGATGGATTCCCGGGGAGGTGCGACGCCTTCGCCCCGCAGATCCAGCCGCCAAGATCCCGCACATGGGCTGGAACGACCTCATCAACCCGCGCGGGCCCGACCTCATCGCCGCCATCGGCGCGGCGCCCATGTACTTCACCCACTCCTTCGCCTTCTGGCCGGATGATGCGGCCAATGTGGCCGCAGAAGCCGACCATGGCGGACCCTTCCCCGCCGCCGTCGTGCGGGAGAACATGGCGGGAGTGCAGTTCCATCCCGAAAAGTCCCAGTCCGCCGGACTGGCCCTGCTGTCGCGTTTCCTGGAGTGGCGCCCTTGATCCTCTATCCGGCCATCGACCTGAAGAACGGGGATTGCGTCCGCGTCCTGCATGGCGACCTCGACACGGCCACGGTCTTCAACACCTCGCCGGCCGCCCAGGCCCGCGCCTGGGCCGACGCCGGGTTCCACTGGATCCACGTGGTCGACCTGAACGGCGCCGTCGAAGGCCGGGCCGTCAACGGCGAGGCCGTTGAGGCGATCCTCGAGGCGGTCTCCACCCCCGTCCAGCTGGGCGGGGGCATCCGCACCCTTCAGGATGTGGAGCGGTGGATCGAGGCCGGGGTCTCCCGGGTCATCCTCGGCACCGTCGCGGTGACCCACCCCGAAATGGTCATCGAGGCCGCGCGCCTCTGGCCCGAGCAGATCGCTGTCAGCGTGGATGTGCGCGCGGGCAAGGTCGCGACCCAGGGCTGGACCGAAAGCACGGACCTGGACGCCGTCACGGTCGCCCGCCGCTTTGAGGACGTGGGGGTGGGCGCCCTCATCATCACCGACATTGACCGGGATGGGACGGTGATGGGGTTCAACGTCGAGGCCTTCGGGGCCATTGCCGACGCCGTGGCCATCCCGGTCATCGCCGCCGGCGGCCTGGCGTCCGTGGAAGACATCATCCGGCTGAAGGCGCGGCGCGGCGCGCCCGTGGCGGGCGCAGTCCTGGGCCGGGCCCTCTACAACGGCGCCATCGACCCGGCCGTCGCCCTGGCGGCCTCGGCCTGACATGCTCAAGGTCCGCGTCATCCCCTGCCTCGACGTGAAGGACGGGCGCGTGGTCAAGGGTGTGAACTTCGTCGCCCTGCGTGACGCCGGCGATCCTGTGGAGCAGGCCCGGGCCTACGACGCAGCCGGGGCGGACGAACTCATGTTCCTCGACATCACCGCCAGCCATGAAGGCCGGGGCGCCATCCTCGACGTGGTCGCGCGCACGGCGGACGTCTGCTTCATGCCCCTTTCGGTGGGCGGGGGAATCCGCACGGTGGAGGACGCCCGGGCCCTGCTCTTGGCCGGGGCCGACAAGATCAGCGTCAATACGGCCGCCGTGGAGGACCCCGACCTGATCTCCCGCTGCGCCGACGCCTTCGGCTCCCAGGCGGTGGTCGCCGCAGTCGACGCCCGGGCGACGCCCGAGGGGGGCTGGCGCGTCTTCACATACGGCGGGCGCCGGGACACGGGCCTGGACGCCCCGGCCTGGGCCGAGGAGGTGGTGCGGCGCGGCGCCGGCGAGATCCTCCTGACCTCCATGGACCGGGACGGGGTCCGCAGCGGCTACGACCTGGGCCTGTTGCGGGCGGTCACGAACGCGGTCAAGGTTCCCGTCATCGCTTCGGGTGGCGCAGGAGAGGCCCGGCACATGGTCGAAGCTGTGACCGAAGGCGGGGCGGACGCCGTCCTGGCCGCCTCAATCTTCCACTTTGGCGATGTCTCCATCCGCGAGGTCAAGGCCGCTATGGCGGCGGCCGGCCTGCCCGTCCGCCAGACGGAGCCGGCCGGATGAGCCGGCTCGGCGAGGTGCTCGGGCGTCTGGAGACCATCATCGAGGCCCGGCGGGAGGCCGACCCGGAGACCTCCTGGACCGCCCGCCTTCTCCAGGACGGTCCGCCGCGCGCGGCGCGCAAGCTGGGCGAGGAAGCGGTGGAGGCCATCGTGGCCGCAGTTTCCGGGGACCGGGACGGCCTGGCTGCAGAGGCCGCGGATGTTCTCTACCACCTCCTGGTGCTGCTGGCGGCGGCGGGGGTCTCCGCGGACGAGGTCGCCGCCCGGCTGGAGGCCCGCGAAGGCGCCTCGGGTCTGGAGGAGAAGGCGGCCAGGACCCGGGCCGGGCCGTGAAGGCGCCGTCCCCCACCGCCCTCATCCTCCTGGGCCTGGGCGGCGGCCTCGCCGCCGGCGCCGTCCTGCACGCCGTGGAGGCGCCCGGAGAGGTGGGCCTTGTCGCCGCTGCGGCGGCCCTCGGGGGCGTCTGGCTCGACGCCCTCCGCATGACCATCATTCCGCTGGTCTTCGCCCTCCTGGTCACCGGCATGGCGCGGGCGGCTGACGCGGTGGGGCGGGGCGGCCTGGCGGCGCGCGCCCTCCTGACCTTCGGCGGCGGCCTCCTATTGGCCACGACCCTCACAGCCCTGCTTACACCGGCCCTGCTGGCCGCCTGGCCCGCGCCGGGCGAGGCGGCGGCGGGCCTGCGGTCGACGGCGACAGGGATGGGCGCGGAGATCCCGCCGACCCCGCCCCTCTCGGAGTGGCTCAGCGCCTTCATCCCGGCCAATCCCTTCAAGGCCGCGGCCGATGGGGCCATGGCCTCCCTGGTGGTCTTCGCCTTGATCTTCGGATTGGCCGTCTCCCGACTCGACGCGGCGCGTCGGGACATGCTCGTCACGGTCTTCGACGGGGTTCAGGCGGCGATGATGGTGATCGTCCGCTGGGTCCTTGTCCTGGCGCCCGGCGGCGTCTTCCTCCTGGCCCTCACCGTGGGGGCTCGGACCGGCTTCGGCGCCGTGGGCCTGCTGGGCCATTATGTGGTCGTCGTCAGCCTGATGTGCCTGATGGCCGGCGCCCTCGGCCTCATCGCGGCCCTGGCCGGCGGGCGGACCCCGCCCCGCGACCTGGCCGGCGCCATGGCGCCGGTGGGCGCCATGGCCATCTCCACCCAGTCCTCCCTGGCCTGCCTGCCTGTCATGCTGGCGGCCTGCGCCCGGCTGGGGATCCCGGAGCGGGTCAGCGGCCTTGTCCTGCCCATGGGCGTGGCCCTCTTCCGGATCACCAGCCCGGCCGGAAACCTGGCGGTGGCCCTCTATGTGGCTCACCTCTACGGGGTCACCCTCGCCCCGTCCCAGGTGGCCGCCGGGGTGCTGGTGGCGGCCCTGGTCAGCCTTGCAGCGGTGGGGGTGGCGAGCTCGGTGACCTTCTTCACCACCCTGGTCCCCATCTTCATCAGCCTCGGCCTGCCCATGGAGCTCCTCCCCCTGCTGCTGGCGGTGGAGACCTTCCCGGATTTCTCGCGCACCCTCGGCAATGTCGCCGGGCACGTGGGCGTCACGGCCTGGGCGGCGCGCTGGCGTCGGGCGGGCGCCGCTTGAGGGCGATATAGAGGGCGCCTTCGCCCCCATGCCGTCGGTGCGCCTCCGAGATGCCCGCCACAACCGCCTGGAGGTGCGGGGCCGCCAGCCATTCCGGCGTCAGGCGGCGGAGAACGCCGTCGCCCCGGACGCCCTTACCCGTGATGACGAGCACCGCGCGCAGGCCGTCGCGCCAGCACTCCAGGACAAACCGCTCCAGGGTCGCCCGGGCGGCGTCCTGGCCCAGGCCGTGGAGATCGATGTGGGCGCCGATGGGATCCCGCTCTCGTGAGATGCGCCGCCGGCGCGCGGGCTCCAGGGCCTTGGGGCCGGCCTCCGGTGCGGGCTTCCGGCTCGCTGACGAGACCGCCACCCGGAGGGGAGGGCCGGCGGGGTCCGGCGCCGGCAGGGCCTCGCCAGGGCCGGGGGGCGGCGTGGCGGGGGCGCTGGCCCGCCCGGGCAGGGGGTGCACAGTGGAGGTCACCTGCGACCAGAGCCGGGACTCCTCGGGGCGGAGCGGACGCCTCATGGGCGGGGGACGAGTCTGTAGAGCCTCAGGACATGCCGGATCCGGCCGGCCTCCAGACCGGCTTCCGCGCCCTGGCCGAGGTACAGGTCCGCACGGATGGGTCCGCGGATGGCGCCGCCGGTATCGAGGGCGGTGACAAGCCGCCGGTAGGTGGGGAAGGCGCCGGCCAGGATCGGGCTGCGGGCGTCGATCCAGTAAACGTCCCCGGCGGTATGCAGGGACAGGTCGACGGCGATGGCGCGGCCGGGCGGCAGGGGAACGGCCGCCGCCCCCCGCGGGGGCAGGCCGTCCTCTTTGGCGAGCCGGAAAAAGACGTAGCGCGGATTGAGGGCCATGATCTCCGCCGCCCCGGGGCCCCTGTTGGCGGCGAGCCAGGCGCGGATGCCCTCCGCCGAGGTCTGGCCGGCCTCCAGAAGGCCGCGCTCGCGCATGGCGTTGGCCACGCCGGAGAAGGGCTGGCTGTTGGTCCCGGCGAAGACCGCGCGCTCGGGGGGGCCCTCGGGGAAGATCAGGGTGCCGGAGCCCTGGATCTGGAGGAAGAACTTGTCCTCCGGCTGCAGCCAGGCCAGGGCGTCGGAGGGGGGTCGGGCCTCTATGGCCGCGCGGTCAGGATAGCGGCCGCCCTCGGGGGGAAGGTCTGCGGGAGGCGGCCGCAGGGGGGCGGAAAAGGTCTCGTCCGGGACCCGGCGGGCCTCGTACACCGGGGCGAAATAGCCGGTCAGGACACCCTCGCCGGGCAGAGGCTGGGCCAGGAATCGCGTCTCGAAGAAGGTCCTCGCCTCGTCGGCGTCGAGGAGGTCCACCGCCATGGCGGCGCGGCAGGCGGCGGCGAAGGCGGGCAGCCGTCGGACCGGGCAGATCGCCCGCCAGCCCTCGAAGGCGGCGACGTGATCCTCCTCCGCCCAGCCGGGCAGCTCGCCCAGTTCGATGGCGGCCGCCTCCGGCCTTGGCGGCGCGGGCGGTGTCGGGAGGAGGGGCCCTGGAAGGGGGGGGCTGGGGAGAGGGAGAGGGCGCGTCGCCGGCGCCGGAGGGGTCGGCGCCGGGCGCTGGGCTCCCGGGGAGGCGCAGGCGGCGACCAGCAGCAGCCCGGCCAGGGCGATCAGGCCGGGAACCCGCACGGATCAGGCCTCGGCGACGTCGACGCCGGCCAGGCGCCAGGCGCCGTCCCGGTCCGCAAGGTTGCGCTCGAAGGTCCAGAGCTCGGCTGTCCGCCGGTGCACGACCCGGGGCTCGGCATCCCCCGACGCCTTCTGGGTCTGGACCAACTCGCCGAGGAAACGGACCCCGATGCGGACCGTGTCGCCGTCGAAGTCGACGGTCTCGACATCGGAGCGGGGCGGCTGAGGCATGTCCACGCCTTCCTCACGGCCTGCGGCCTCCCGTTCCGAGATCCCGGCCTCGAAGGCCTTGCGGACATCTTCGGTCAGCAGGGGCGCCAGGGAATCCCGATCGCCGGCGGCATAGGCCGTGACGATCGTCCGGTAGCTGTTGCGGGTGCTGGCCAGGAAGACCTGGGGATCAAAGCTGGGGTCGCGCGCCCGCACCGCCGAAAGCCCCGAGGGGGTTTCCTCCAGAGGGGCCGGTTCGGTCGTCAGGGGCACGGCGGGGCGGCGCACGGCGCCCGCGGGCTCCGGCCGGGCCGCGCCCTCTTCAGGCTGGCGGCCCATCCGGCGGCCGAGCACGGCGTAGAGCTGCAACAAGGCCACAGCGGCGACAAGGGCGAGGAGGATGAGCTGGAGCACGGCTGGGTTCAGGTCGCTTTGGTCATGGGTTTCAGTGACAATATAGAGGCATATTCCCCGCGCGTCAGGGGCTGGGACCCGAGATTGCGCAGGGAACGGCCTCATGATAGCCAGCCCCGCCGGTTTGAAGGCCGCTCCGGGCGGTCCTAGGCCCAGACGGAGCCCCCGAATGTCCGACGCAGAATCCCTCCCCGCCGCCGCCCCTGGCGGCTCCACTGAGCCCGGGATCCGGATTCTCGCCCAGTTCGTCCGGGACCTGTCCTTCGAGAACCCCCGGGCGCCCGACATCCTTCGCGCCGGAGGAAGCCAGCCTCAGATCGACATGGGCGTCGAGATGAACGCCCGGGGTCGCGAGGACGGCCTGTTCGAGGTGGACCTGAAGCTCTCGGCCCGCGCGTCCCGCGAAGACGGCCCGGTCTTTGTGGTGGAGCTGGTCTATGGCGGTCTCTTCGCCGTCGACGGGGTGTCCGCCGAGAACCTCGAGCCGGTCCTGCTGGTCGAATGCCCCAGGTTCCTCTTCCCCTTCGCCCGGCGGATCATCGCGGATGTGACCGCGGACGGGAGCTTCCCGCCCCTGATGCTGGACCCGATCGATTTCGGCGCTGTCTACATGGCCCGCAAGGCCGAGGCTGAGTCCATGGGCGTGGTGGTCGGTTCGGCCTGAGGCCGGCCTCCCTTACAGCCAGGCCTTCCAGAGCTCTGACTTCACGGTTCCCAGGACGAACTCAGCATGGGCGGCGCGCTCGGTCTCCGAGGAGCGCAGGGCCAGGGGCCGGGGCCGGGGCCCGTAGTCGGTCGGCGACCCCGGGACGACCTGACCTGGGGTCTTGGCCACCGTCAGCTCCAGCCCGCGCTCCCGCCCGCCGCTCAACTCAAGGTAGACCGCCGCGAGCAGGCGGGCGTCGATGAGGGCGCCGTGCTTCTCCCGCTCCGAGAGGGAGATGCGGAACCGCTTGCAGAGGGCGTCGAGGGAGTTCTGCATCCCCGGGAAACGCCGCCGCGCCAGGGCGAGGGTGTCCACCCAGCGCGGTTCGGGGAGGTCGGGAAGGCCGGCCAGGCCCAGCTCCCAGTTCACGAAGGCCCGGTCGAAGGCGGCGTTGTGCGCCACCAGGGGGGCCTCGCCGACAAACTCCAGGAAGGCGTGCGCCACCTCCGGGTCCGCGAACCGCGGCTTGCCCTTCAGGAAGGCGGCGGACAGGCCGTGGACCCGCTCGGCGTCGGCGGGCATGTCCCGCTCAGGGTCGATGTAGGCGTGAAAGCTCCGCCCGGTGGGCAGGAAGTCCTCGATCTCCAGGGCGGCGATCTCGACCAGGCGATGACCGAGGTGCGGCTCGAATCCTGTGGTCTCGGTGTCGAGGACAATCTCGCGGGGCATGGGTCCGCAATGCCCTGTTTCGGCTCCGCCTTCAATCGGCAGGCGACGCCCGGCGGGAGCGGAAGGCGGGATCGCGCACCGCCGCCAGCACCTGGGCGACGGCCGCCCGCGCGGCCTCCAGGCCCTGACCGGTGTCGATGACGAAATCGGCCCTTTCGCGCTTCTGGGCGTCGGGCGTCTGGCGGGCGAGGATGGCGTCCAGCCGCTCGGGCGTCATGCCCTCCCGGGCGAGGACCCGGGTCCTCTGGACCTCTGCGGGCGCCGTGACCACGACGACGGCGTCCATGTTCCGCTCCCCGCCCGTCTCAAAAAGGAGGGGGATGTCAAAGACCAGGATGTCCGCGCCGGAGGCTTCGGCCTGCGCATGGAAGGCCAGGCGGTCACGGCCGAGGAGGGGGTGGACGACGGCGTTCAGCCGGGTCATGGCCGCGTCGTCACCCAGGACCCGGAGCCGGAGGGCCTCACGGTCCACCGCCCCGTCCCGGGTGACCCCAGGAAAGGCCGCCTCAAGGGGTTCGACCGCCGCTCCCCCCCGGACATAGAGGTCCGCCACGGCGGCGTCGGCGTCGTATACGGGCACGCCCGCCTCACGGAACATCTGGGCGGTCGTGGACTTGCCCATGCCGATGGAGCCGGTCAGGCCGATATGGATCATGTCGCCTCTCCAAGGATGCGCAGGACAATGCCCCGGACGTCAGGTTCCGCCGGGGGCGGGCAGCCGAAGAAGGCCTCGAAGGCGGGCCGGGCCTGGCCGATGAGCATGTCGAGGCCGTCCACGGTCGCCAGCCCCCGGGCGGCGGCGGCCTCCAGGAAGGGTGTCCGCAGGGGCTTGTAGGTCATGTCCATGGCCACGGCGCCGGCAGGGGCGCCCGAGAGGTCCGGCGGCGGCGGGGCGTCGGGCCCAAGCCCGGCGGAGCTGGCGTTGATGAGGGCTGCGGCGCCGTCGAGGGCGAGCGCCGCGTCATCCAGGTCCAGCGCCTTCACCCGGCCCCCGAGGGCCTGGGCGACCGCTTCGGCCCGGGCGCGGGTCCGGTTGAGGATGCGCACCTCCGGGCAGCCCGCCTCGAGGAAGGCGGCGGCCGCACCCCGGGCCGCGCCGCCAGCCCCGTAGAGGACCAGGGGCCCGCTCCCGGGACGAAAGCCCGGCGCCTGCCGGGCGAAGGCGTAGAGAAGGCCCTCTCCGTCGGTGTTGTCTGCGCGGACGGTCCCGTCCTCCCCGAAGACGAGGACATTGGCGGCGCCTGCAGCCCGGGCGCGGGGGGAGACCTGGTCCGCCGCCGCCAAGGCGTCGGTCTTGAAGGGCAGGGTGACGTTGAGGCCGGCCAGGGACCCGCCCCGGAAACCCTCGATAAGGGCGGAGAAACGCTCCGGGGCGACGTTGAAGGCGACATAGGCGCCATCCAGCCCCGCCGCCTCCAGCCAGGCGTTGTGGAGAACCGGGCTCAGGGAATGGCGGATGGGGTGGCCAACCACCCCGGCCAGCCGAGTGGCGGCGGTCAGCCTCATGGGATCAGGACCCCTTCCCGCCGCAAGAGCTCCAGCAGGCCGGTCAGGGGAAGGCCGAGTATGGTGAAATAGTCTCCGCGGATCTCGCTGAAGAGCTGGACCCCCGGACCCTCCAGGCGGTAGGCGCCCACCGAGCTCAGGAGGGCGCCCGCATCCGCCTCAAGATAATGCGCCAGGAAGGTGTCGCTGAAGGCGCGCATGGCCAGTTCCGCGGTGGACAGGGTCTCCCACAACACCTCGCCCTCCCGGGCGACGGCCACGGCCGCGTGAAGGGCGTGGGTCCGGCCGCGCATGGCCCTCAGACGGGCGGCGGCCTGGTCCATGTCAACGGGCTTGTCATGCAGCCGCCCCTCGAAATCCAGGGTCTGGTCGGCGCCGATCACCAGGCCGGGCCTGTTCCTGGAGACCGCCAGGGCCTTCTCCCGGGCCAGGGCGGCGGCCACCTCGGCTGGCCCGGCCCCCCGGCCGAGGAGCTGCGTCTTGATGACATCCTCGTCGACGCCGGAATCCTCGGTGGCGAAGGGAACCCCCGCGCCCCTCAGGATCGCGGACCGGGCGGCGCTCTTGGAAGCGAGGGTGACCGGCGGAGCCTTCACGGGCTGATCTCCATGGCCGGGCGGTTGGACTGGAGAAGGTTGAGGATCGCCGCGGCGGTCTCCTCGACGGAGCGACGGGTCACATCAATCACCGGCCAACCCTGGCGTTCATAGAGGCGGCGGGCCTGGACCACCTCCTCGCGGACGGCCTCCATGTCCGTGTAGGCGGTATCCCGCGACTCCTTGAGGGAAAGAAGGCGATTGCGGCGGATCTGGATCAGGCGGTCCGGGGAAATGGTCAGCCCCACCACCAGGGCGGAGGACAGCCGGGTCAGGGCTTCGGGGACCGGACGACCCGGCACCAGGGGGAAGTTGGCGGCGCGAATCCCACGGTGCGCGAGATAGATGCAGGTGGGTGTCTTGGACGTTCGCGAGACGCCGACCAGGACCACGTCGGCCTGGTCCAGCTCCTGCCCGCCCTGGCCGTCGTCGTGGCCGATGGCGTAGTTCAGGGCGTCCATCCGGTTGAAATAGTCGGTGTCGAGGGCGTGCTGGGCCCCCACCCTCCGGGTGAGCGCCGCGCCCAGATACCGGGACAGGGCGGACACCAGGGGATCCAGGGCGGCGATGCAGGGCATGTCCAGGCGCCTGCACCCCTCCTCCAGGGCCGCACGGAGCGTGTCGTCGACGATGGTGTGCATGACCATCCCCGGGGCGTCCTCTATGTCGGCCAGGGCGCGCTCCAGCTGCCGGGGCGACCGGACGAGGGCGTAATAGTGCTCGATCGGCAGGACATTCTCGAACCGCGCGCAGACCGCCCGGGCCATGGCGTTGAGCGTCTCCCCGGTGGAGTCCGACACCAGATGGACATGGAAGAAGGTGGCGTAGCGGGAGGAGGTGCTCATTCGGGGCTCGACGCTCAGGTCGGATTCGGGGCTCGGGGCGGGGAGGCTCTGGTGGATTTCTGGGGATGAAACTGTCAACGCCTTCTTAGCCCAAGTCCCCAGACATGGGGAGAAAACCGGACGCGCGACGGCGGCTCGCGGGCCTTGCTCCAAACCCGGGCGTAAACCCTGCCTTCCGTCCACGACCTGGTCCCCTTGTGGACAGCCTGTCCACAGGGTTAACGAAATCCTAATCAGGCAGGGTCTTCGGGGAAGGTTCTCCACAGGAGAGCCATCATCTTTGTTAATTTAATCAATAACTTGCCAGCTTTCAACAAGCGGGCTCAGGCAATCGGCGAGAAGGTTGACCATCCGGTGGGAAACAGCGTGAAGACGTCTTTTGTCAGACTCTTCTCCCCGGCTTGAGGCCCGCCTTCTTCCTTCACTACCTGAAAAAGAAAGCTTGGAAGGTGAAGTAAGACGATCTGTCCGAACACCGGCGCTTGAGCCAGAGGGCCCGCCGGGGTTTAAGGACGACATGACAGAGCCGGCGACCCCTAAACTCCTGCGCACCCTGGCCGGTGAGACCTTCGAACGGCCCCCCGTCTGGTTCATGCGCCAGGCTGGCCGCTCCCTTCCGGAGTACCGGGAGCTCCGCACCCGCGCCAAGGACTTCCTGGCCTTCTGCTACGATCCGGAGATGGCGGCTGAGGCGACGCTCCAGCCGATGCGACGGTTTCCCTTCGACGCCGCCATCGTCTTTGCAGACATCCTCCTCATCCCCCAGGCCCTGGGACAGGAGGTCTGGTTCGAGGCGGGGGAAGGCCCGCGTCTCGGCGCCCTGCCCGAGGTTGAAGCCCTGGCCGGCGAGGTGGAGGCTTCAACGGGCCGGCTGGCTTCCATCGGAGAGACCCTGTCGCGGGTCCGGGCCCAGCTGGAGCCGGACCGCGCCCTGATCGGGTTCGCCGGCGCCCCCTGGACCGTGGCGACCTACATGATCGAGGGGCGAGGTTCCGACCGTACCGGCGCCCGCACCTTCGCCTATGAGCAGGCCGAACGCCTGGACCAGATCCTGGAAATCCTGGTCGAGGCGACGGCGCGCTACCTGGTCATGCAGGCCCGCAGCGGCGCCCAGGTCCTGAAGCTCTTCGAGAGTTGGGCGGAAGGCCTGGCTGAGGACGTCTTCCAGCGAGTTGTCGTGGGCCCTCACCAGGAGATCATCCGCAGGGTCCGGGCGGCGGGGGTGGAGGCGCCCTTCATCGGCTTTCCCAGGGGAGCCGGCGCCCTCGTGGAGGGTTACGCCGACCAGGTCCCTGTCCAGGCGGTGGGCCTCGACACCCAGGCCAGCCTCGCCCAGGGGCGGCGGATCCAGGCGGGCGGCAAGGCCATTGAGGGCGCCCTGGACAACCTCCTCCTTCGGGTCGGCGGACCCGACATGGATCGTCGCATAGACACCCTCATTGAGGCCTGGAGTCCGGGTCCCTACATCTTCAATCTCGGGCATGGTGTCCTGCCCGACACCCCGGTGGCCCACATCGAGCGGGCCGTATGCAGGATCACAGGCAAATGACCCGGCTGGCCGTTGTCCTCTTCAACCTGGGTGGACCGGACGGGCCGGACGCGGTGCGTCCCTTCCTGTTCAACCTCTTCCGGGACAAGGCCATCATCGGCGCCCCCGCCCCGGTGCGCTATCCCCTCGCCGCCTTCATCTCGGCCACCCGCGCCAAGGGCGCCCGGGCCAACTACGCCCTCATGGGGGGCGGATCCCCGCTGCTGCCTGAGACCCGGAAGCAGGCCGAGGCCCTGCAGGCAGAGCTGTCCAGGCAACGCCCCGGCGATGAGGTCAGGGTCTTCGTGTCCATGCGTTACTGGAAGCCCTTCGCCGCCCAGACGGCGCGGGAGGTCACCGAGTTCGCGCCGGACGAGGTGGTCCTTTTGCCCCTCTACCCCCAGTTCTCCACCACGACGACGGAGTCCTCCATCAAGGACTGGTCCAAGGCCTACCAAGGGCCTGGCCGGAGCCGAACCGTCTGCTGCTATCCGGTCTCCGACGGCCTGGCCGAGGCGCACGCGCGAGCGATCCGGGGCGTCTGGGAAGCCGCTGGCCGGCCGGCGGGACTTCGTCTCCTCTTCTCCGCCCACGGCCTTCCTGAGCGGGTGGTCGCCGGCGGCGACCCCTATCAGGCGCAGGTCGAGGCCACGGCCGCCGCCGTCGCGGCGCACCTTCCTGAGTTCACGGACTGGAAGATCAGCTACCAGAGCCGGGTCGGCCCCCTGAAATGGATCGGGCCTTCGACGGACGACGAGATCCGCCTGGCGGGGGCGGAAGGCGTCGGCGTCATCGTCTCGCCCATCGCCTTTGTCTCCGAGCATGTCGAGACCCTGGTGGAGCTGGACCATGAGTATGCAGAGTTGGCCCACGAAGCCGGTTGTCCCGTCTGGCTGAGAGCGCCGGCGCCCGGCACGGACCCGAGCTTCATCTCCGCCCTGGCCGGCGCCGTTGGAACCGCCCTGGAGCGCGAAGGCGGCGTGGCGCCTGATGGAAACTGGTCCTGCGCCGCGGTCCATGGCCGCTGTCCGTGCCTGGAGAAGACCGCCGGAGCGCGCCGATGAACACCTATGACCTGTTGCGAGGCCTCCATATCCTCGCGGTCATCGCCTGGATGGCCGGCATCCTCTACCTGCCCCGCCTGTTCGCCTACCACGCAGATGCGGCGCGGGGGTCGGAGATGGATCAGACCTTCCAGGTCATGGAGCGCAAGCTCTACCGGATCATCATGGGGCCGGCCATGGTGGCCTCCTTCATCCTGGGTCTCGCCTTGATCTGGTTCGACGCCACGGCCCGGCTCGGGGGGTGGGGCTTCCTGCTCGCGCCTTGGATGCTCGTGAAGATGGCGGGGGTGATCTTCCTGATCGGCTGGCATCATTTCCTCGGGGCGTCGCTGAAGCGGTTCGCCGCCGGGACCAATACGCGCTCCAACCGGTTCTGGAGGGCGACCAACGAACTCCCCTTCCTCGCGGCCATCGTCATGGTTCTGGCGGTCACCCTCGAATTCGGCGGCTGACCCTCCGGCGGCGCGGCGCTTGACCCCGCCCGCCGAGTGTGGTTCCGCTCCCCCTGTCCGGTCCGAACAGGTGTTCGCAGCCGGATCCCGCCTCTTGCCGCGGGCGCGCCGCTCCTCCGTGACGGCCCCTTGCCCCGGCTCCGGAATGAAAATTTGTAATGTGGGCGCGTGGCCGCGCCTGCGCGGGTCCTCGCCGCCATGAGCTGGGGCGCGGCCCGGGAACTGAAAGTCTGACCATGTCTGAAGACACCGTTTCGCAGGACCCCGCCGATCTCGTCGAGGCCATCGAGGACGCCAGCCTCGACCTCACCGCGAGTGAGGACGTCGCCGGCGAGGACGACGAGCCGACCCAGGCCGCCCAGGCCATCGCCGCTATGGGCCTCACCCGCATGTCCCTTCAGGAGCTGAAGGACAAGTCTCCCGCCGACCTCCTCAGCTTCGCGGAGACGTTGGAGATCGAGAACGCGAACTCCATGCGCAAGCAGGACATGATGTTCGCCATCCTCAAGGTCCTCGCCGAGGAGGGGGTGGAGATCTCGGGCTCCGGCACGATGGAGGTCCTGCCCGACGGGTTCGGCTTCCTGCGCTCTCCCGAGGCCAACTACCTCCCCGGTCCCGACGACATCTATGTCAGTCCCTCGCAGATTCGGAAGTTCGGCCTGCGCACCGGCGACACCGTCGATGGCGGCGTACGCGCGCCCCGCGAAGGAGAGCGCTACTTCGCCCTGGTGAAGGTGGACCAGATCAATTTCGAGCCGCCGGAGAATGTCCGGCACAAGGTCCTGTTCGACAACCTGACCCCCCTCTATCCGCAGGAGCGGCTGAGGATGGAGATGGAGGATCCGACCCTGAAGGATCGCTCCGGCCGGGTCATCGATATCGTGGCCCCCCTCGGCAAGGGACAGCGCTGCCTGATCGTCGCCCCGCCCCGGGTGGGCAAGACGATCATGATGCAGAACATCGCCAAGGCGATCGCGGCCAACCACCCCGAGTGCTATCTCATCGTCCTCCTGGTGGACGAGCGGCCCGAGGAAGTCACGGACATGCAGAGGACGGTGAAGGGGGAGGTGATCGCCTCGACCTTCGATGAACCGGCCCAGCGTCACGTCCAGGTGGCCGAGATGGTTATCGAGAAGGCCAAGCGCCTGGTCGAACACAAGCGCGACGTCGTCATCCTCCTGGATAACATCACCCGCCTCGGACGGGCCTACAACACCACCGTTCCCTCCTCGGGCAAGGTCCTGACCGGCGGTGTCGACGCCAACGCCCTGCAGCGTCCCAAGCGCTTCTTCGGCGCGGCGCGGAACATCGAGGAAGGCGGCTCCCTGACCATCATCTCCACCGCCCTGATCGATACCGGCAGCCGGATGGACGAGGTGATCTTCGAAGAGTTCAAGGGCACCGGGAACTCGGAAATCGTCCTCGACCGGAAGGTGGCGGACAAGCGGATCTATCCGGCCATCGATATCCTGAAGTCGGGCACCCGGAAGGACGAGCTGATCACACCCCCGGGGCAGCTGGCCAAGACCCACGTCCTGCGCCGGATCCTTGCGCCCATGGGCGCGCAGGACGCCATCGAGTTCCTCCTGGACAAGCTTCGCCAGTCCAAGAACAACGACGACTTCTTCCAGTCCATGAACACCTGACGGACGGCGCCCAGTGTTTCACGTGAAACACCGGGCGCCCTCTGCCGGTCAGGGGATCAGCAGGGTCGAGCCCACGGTCTGGCGGGCCTCAAGCACCTCATGGGCCGCCTTCGCCTGGCTGAGGGGGAAGGTCTGGCCGATCTCGATGGAGATCTCCCCCGCGGCGATCCGCCCGAAGACCGCGGCGGCGCTGGCGTCCAGTTCGGCCGTTGTCGCGACATAGTCGCCCAGGGTTGGGCGGGTGAAGAAGAGCGAGCCCATGCGCATGAGGCGGCCGGGCTCGACGGCCGGGGGCGGGCCAGAAGCGTTGCCGAAACTCACGAAGGTTCCCCGCCGGGCCAGGCTGCCCAGGGTGCCCTCGAAGGTCGACGCCCCGACGGAGTCATAGGCCACAGGCACGCCGGCGCCGCCGGTGATCCGGCGCACCTCTGCCGCCACGTCCTCTTCGCCATAGAGGATGACATGGTGGGCGCCGAGGGCCCGGACCCGGTCCGCCTTGGCGGGACTGCCGGCCGTGGCGATCACTTCCGCGCCCAGGGCCCGGGCCCACTGCACCATGATCTGGCCGACCCCGCCCGCGGCGGCGTGGATCAGGACCGGCTCGCCGGCCCGGACCGGGCGACAGCGCAGGAGGAGGAACTCGGCCGTCATGCCCTTGAGGAGGGCGGCCGCTGCGGTCCGCTCATCCACGCCTTCCGGAATCCGGACCGCGCGCGCGGCCTCCACCAGGTGCAGGTCCGCATAGGCCCCGATGGGACCGGAGGCGAAGGCGACCCGGTCGCCGGGGGAGAAGCGCTCGACATCGGCGCCTGCGGCGATGACCTCCCCGGCGCCTTCCATGCCCAGGCCCGAAGGCAGGCGGAGCGGATAGAGGCCCGACCGGTGGTAGGTGTCGATATAGTTGACCCCGATGGCCAACTGCCGGACCAGGATCTGACCGGGACCCGGCTCCGGGTCCGGAAGGTCGACGAGGTCAAGGACCTCGGGGCCGCCGGTGGCGGAGAGGCGGATGGCGCGCATGTTTCAGGTCGCTCCGAGGTTTGAGCGGAGGAAGTCCAGGGTGCGCTGGCCGGCGAGGGCGGCGTCCGCCGCGTCGTAATGCTCGCCGCCGACACGGGCGAAGGCGTGGTCACGGCCGGCATAGGTGTGGATCGTCGCGAGAGGCTGGCCGCCGAGGCCCTCGCGGATGGCGGCCTGGGCGGGGGGCGGCACGAAACCGTCCGCCTCAGCGATGTGCAGCATCACCGGCTTGCGCAGGGCCGGGCTCTCTCCGACCAGGGTCTCGATGCCCACCCCGTAGTAGGAGACGGCGGCGTCGACATCGGTGCGGGTGGCGGTCAGCCAGGCCAGCTGGCCGCCCAGGCAGAAGCCGACGGCGCCCGCCTTCCCGGTGCAGCCGGGGTCCGCCCGGATATGGGCCAGGGTGGCGGCGATGTCCGTGACGCCCTGGCCGGCGTCGAAGGCGTTCATCAGGGCGAAGGCCTTCTTCCATTCAGCCTCAGTGCGGTCGGAGATGTCCACGCCGGGCTCAATCCGCCAGAAGAGGTCCGGGCAGATGGCGAGAAAGCCCTGGCTGGCGAGGCCGTCGGTGATCTCGCGCATGACGGCGTTGACCCCGAAGATCTCCTGAAGCACCACGACGGCGGGGGCTGGGGCCGTGGCGGGCCGGGCGACATAGGCGGCCATTTCGCCGCCGGGGACCTGGATGCGGACTGTCTCTCCCATGGGGGCTCCTCCATTTGTTCAGGCTCCACACTTAGGGATGCGAAGCGTCCGGAGGAAGCCGTTTTGCGAAGCGCACCGCTGCGCGCTATCCTGAGGCCCGCGCCTTAGGCGCGGCCCCACGAGGACCCCCCCCCATGAAGATCACCGTCGAGATCGACTGCTCCCCCGTCGAGGCCCGGACCTTCCTCGGCCTGCCCGACGTCAGCGAGCTGAACGCCAGGCTGGTCGAGGAAATGCAGGCGCGCATGAGCGCCAACATGGCCATGCTCTCGCCGGACGAGCTTATGAAGAACTGGATGGCCTTCGGCGCCGGCGCCCAGGAGCAGTTCTCCAAGCTGATGACCCAGGCCGCCGGCATGGGCATGGGCGCGCCCCGCCCGAAATGAGCGACACCGTCTTCGCCCCGGCCACCGCGCCTGGCCGCGCGGCGGTGGCGGTGGTGCGCCTTTCGGGGCCGCGGGCGGGTGAGGCGCTGTCGGCCCTCGCGGGGCGCCGCCCTGCGCCCCGCCGCGCCGCCGTCCGCAAGCTGAAGGATGCTGTGGGGCGTGTTCTCGACGAGGCCCTGGTCCTGTGGATGCCGGGCCCCGCCAGCTATACCGGGGAGGACAGCGCTGAACTGCACCTGCACGGCGGTCCCGCCGTCGTCGCGGGCGTCCTTGAGGCCCTGGCCGGTTTGGGCCTGCGGCTCGCAGAACCAGGGGAGTTCACGCGGCGGGCCTTCGAGAATGGCCGGCTGGACCTGGCCCAGGCCGAGGGCGTGGCCGACCTCATCGAGGCCGAGACTGAGGCCCAGCGACGGCAGGCCCTGGACCAGCTCGACGGCGCTCTGGGTCGAGCCCGCGAGGCGTGGCGTTCGGATCTGGTGGAGGCCCTGGCTCTCTTCGAGGCGGCGGTGGACTTCCCCGATGAAGACCTGCCGGAGGATGTCGCCGCCCGGGCGCAGCCCGCAATTGAGCGCCTGCTCACGGCCCTCAAGTCGGCCCTGGAGGGCGTGGAGCGCGCCGAGCGTGTGCGGGACGGGTACGCCATTGCCCTTATCGGAGCGCCAAACGCCGGCAAGAGCACCCTTCTCAACGCCCTCTCCCGTCGGGAGGCGGCCATCGTCACCGCCACCCCGGGGACCACACGCGATGTCATCGAGGTCAGGCTTCAGCTGGCGGGGTACAAGGTGATCCTGGCGGATACCGCCGGCCTCCGCGACACCCTGGACGAGGTGGAGGCTGAAGGGGTTCGGCGCGCGCGCCGCCGTGCGGAGGCTGCGGACCTTCGTCTCTGGGTGGTGGACGGCGCCGGGGTTGAGGCCTCGCCCGCCCCCGATGCCCTGCGGCCCGGGGATCTCTGCCTGGTGGCCAAGGCGGATCTTCCGGCTGGCGACGCCGCCGCCCGGGCCCTGGCCGAGGCCGCCGCCCTGGGTCTGGAGCCCCATCGCCTCAGCGCCCATCGGGCCGAAGACATCGCCGCCCTGGAGGCGGTTCTCTCCCAACACGTCATCGCCGCCCTGGGGTCCGCCGAGCCGCCGTCCGCCACACGCCTCCGCCACGCCGCCCTTCTGGCTGAAGCGGTCCAGCGGCTCGAAAGCGCCCTGGGCCTGTCGGCGGAGCCCGAACTCGCAGCCGAGGACGTCCGTCTGGCCGCCCGGGCCCTCGATCGGATCACTGGCAAGATCGGTCCGGAGGATGTCCTGGACCGCATCTTCTCGACCTTCTGCATCGGCAAGTGAGCTGTTTCACGTGAAACATCGCCTGATCTGGTGTAGGACCTCGCCGCCTGTCTCAGCGCAAGGAACGGCCCGGACCCATGTGGGATGTCATCGTCATTGGCGGCGGCCACGCCGGCTGTGAAGCGGCGGCGGCCTCTGCGCGCTTCGGCGCCCGGACCCTTCTTCTGACCCATCGGATCGAGACCCTGGGCGAGATGAGCTGCAACCCCGCCATCGGCGGCCTGGGCAAGGGCCACCTGGTGCGGGAGGTCGACGCCCTGGACGGGCTGATGGGCCGGATGGCGGACGCCGCCGGCATCCAGTTCCGCCTCCTGAACCGATCCCGGGGTGCGGCTGTCCGGGGTCCCCGGGCGCAGATCGACCGGCGGCTCTATCGCGAGGCCATGCAGGCCGAACTGGCCGCCACCCCCGGCCTGGAGATCCTCGCCGAAGCGGTGGAGGACCTGGTCGTCGCAGACGGCCGCATCGCGGGGGTCGTGGGCGCCTCGAGTCGGATCTTTCCGGCGGCCCGGGTGGTCCTGACCACCGGCACCTTCCTGAAGGGTGTGATCCATCTGGGTGAAGAGCGCATCCCCGCCGGCCGGGCCGGAGAAGCGCCCGCCATCGGCCTGGCCGACCGCCTCTACGCCCTCGGCCTGTCCATGGGCCGGCTGAAGACCGGCACACCGGCCCGCCTGGACGGACGGACCATCGCCTGGGACCGGCTGGACAGCCAGGCGGCCGACGATGTCCCGAGCCCCTTCTCCTTCCTCACGAACCGGATCACCAACCCCCAGGTCGCCTGCGGCGTCACCGCCACCACGCCGGAGACCCACCGCATCATCGCCGAGCGCCTGTCGGAGTCCGCCGTCTATGGCGGACGCATCCAGGGCCGGGGCCCCCGCTACTGCCCGTCCATCGAGGACAAGGTGGTCCGGTTCGCCGACCGGACGAGCCACCAGATCTTCCTGGAACCCGAAGGCCTGGATGACCCCACCGTCTATCCGAACGGCATTTCGACCTCGGTGTCGGTGGAGACCCAGGACCTCTTCCTGAAGACCATTCCCGGGCTCGAGGCCGTGAAGGTGATCCGGCACGGCTACGCCATCGAATACGACTACGTCGACCCCCGGGAGCTGGACCCGACCCTGGAGGTCAAGCGCCTGCCCGGCCTCTACCTGGCGGGCCAGATCAACGGCACGACCGGCTATGAGGAGGCCGCGGCCCAGGGCCTGATGGCCGGCCTCAACGCCGCCCGGTCCGCGTCGGGCGCCGACCCCGCCGTCTTCCGGCGCGACGAGGCCTATATCGGCGTGCTGATCGATGACCTGGTCACCCGGGGCGTGACCGAGCCCTATCGGATGTTCACCAGCCGGGCCGAGTTCCGCCTGACCCTGCGCGCCGACAATGCCGACCAGAGGCTGACGGACCGGGGGATCGCCCTGGGCGGGGTCGGCGCTGTGCGTCAGTCCGCATGGCGGGCCCGGGCGGCGGAGCTCGAAGCCGCCCGCCGCATGGCTTCTGAAAGGGTGTTGACGCCGGCCCAGGCCGCCCGGGCCGGACTGCCCGTGAAGGCGGACGGGCAGAGGCGCAACCTCTCCGAGCTCCTCGCCTATCCGACCATCGGCTTCGAGGACCTCGCCCGGATCTGGCCCGAGATCCTGGGCTGGAGCCCCGCCGTCCGCGAGCAGGTGGAGATCGACGCCGCCTATTCCGGCTATCTCGACCGGCAGGCGGCCGATGCAGAGGCCTTCCGCCGGGATGAGTCCCTGCGCCTGCCGGCCGGACTGGACTATGCCGGGGTGGGGGGGCTCTCCAACGAGATCCGCGAGAAACTCGCATCGATCCGCCCCTTGACCCTTGGTCAGGCCGCCCGCATCGAGGGCATGACCCCCGGCGCCCTCACCGCCCTCCTGGCCCATGCCCGACGCCACGCCGCCTGAGGCCCCCATGTCCGCCGAGGGGTTCGCCGCCCTCACCGGCGCCGACGCCCGGGCCCTGGCCGACCTTGAGCGCTACCGGGCGCTCCTGGAGGACTGGAACCAGAGGATGAACCTGGTGGGCCCGGCCACCCTGCCGGCCTTCTGGTCGCGGCACGCCCTGGACTCGGCCCAGCTCCTGCCCCTGGCTCCGGACGCCCTCACCTGGGCGGACCTGGGCGCGGGCGCCGGACTGCCCGGGGTGGTGCTGGCCATACTGGGCCGAAATCGCCCGGGCTTTCACGTCCACCTTGTTGAAAGCATGTCCAAACGGTGCCGGTTCCTCGAGGCCGTGGTGGAAGAGCTCGCCCTCCCGGCGAGTGTCCACAACGCCCGGGCGGAGGCCCTTGGCCTGACTGTGGATATCGTCACCTCCCGGGCTTGCGCGCCACTGGCCAGACTGCTTGGGTACGCCCGGCCCTACCTTCAGCGAGGCGCAAGGGGTTTGTTCCTTAAAGGTCAAGATGTTGTGGTTGAAATCGAAGATGCCACAAGATCATGGGATTTTGAGGTGGAAATCCTGCCCAGCCTGAGCGATGATCGGGGTCGCATCCTTTGCATCCGGAGCTTTGGTCGTGGCCCCCGTCGCTGAAGCCTTCCGCCCCTTGAGGGTCCTGGTCGTCGCCAACCAGAAGGGCGGCGTGGGAAAGACCACCACCGCCATCAACCTGGGCACCGCCCTGGCGGCGGTGGGCGAGCGGGTCCTGCTCATTGACTCCGATCCCCAGGGCAACGCCTCCACCGGCCTCGGGGTTCCCCGGGCCGAGCGCCGCATCACCCTCTACGACGTGCTGATGGGGGGCACCCCCCTCCTGGATGCGGTCACCCCGACCCGGCTTCCCGGCCTGGACCTCGCTCCAGCCGATCCCGACCTTTCGGGTGTCGAGATCGAGCTGGGGCCGGAAGCCCGGCGGTCCTTCCGCCTGCGCGACGCCCTCGAGACGGTCCGGGCGTCCGGCCGCTACACCTATGTCCTGATCGACTGCCCACCCTCCCTCAACCTTCTGACCGTCAACGCCATGACCGCGGCGGACGCCGTCCTCGTGCCGCTGCAATGCGAGTTCTTCGCCCTCGAGGGTCTGAGCCAGCTGATGCGGACGGTGGACCTGGTGCGCGGCAGCCTGAACCCGCGGCTGGAGATCCAGGGCGTGGTGCTGACCATGTTCGATCGCCGCAACCGGCTCTCCGAGCAGGTCGCCGGCGACGTCCGGAGCCATTTCGGCGAGACGGTCTACCAGACGGTCATACCGCGGAATGTCCGGGTGTCGGAGGCGCCGTCATTCGGCAAGCCGGTGCTGGTCTATGACATCAACTGCGCCGGCAGCCAGGCCTATCTGAGACTGGCCCGCGAGGTCGTCCAACGCGAACGCGCCCGGCGCGAGGCGGCCTGAGGAGGCCCCCATGGTCGAAAAGCGCGGACTTGGACGGGGCCTTTCAGCCCTCCTTGGCGAGGCGGCCCCCCCGCCCCCTCCGCCTCCCGGCAGCGTGACCGAAATCCCCCTCGACCGCATCTGGCGGTTCGAGGCCCAGCCCCGCGCCCGCTTCGCCCCGGAGGAGATGGAGGCTCTGATCGAGTCCATCCGGGCCAATGGCGTACTGCAGCCCATCCTGGTCAGGCCGCATCCCTCCAACCAGGGCCATTACGAGCTGATCGCCGGTGAGCGCCGGTGGCAGGCCTCCCAGAGGGCCGGGCTTCACGCCATCCCCGCCCTGATCCGCCAGATGAGCGACGTCCAGCAGCTCGAGGCGGCGATTGCGGAGAACGTTCAGAGGGAGTCCCTGACCCCGATCGAGGAGGCGGCCGGCTACCAGCGCCTGATCGATCTCCACCAACGCACCCAGGCCCAGGTGGCCGAGACCATGGGCAAGAGCCGCTCTCATGTGGCCAACGCGATCCGGCTCCTGAGCCTGCCCCCTGAGATCCAGGGCATGCTGGCGGAAGCCGAGCTGACCGCCGGTCACGCCCGGGCCCTGCTCGGCGCCCCGGACCCCCTTTCGGCCGCCCGCCAGGTGATCGAGCGCGCGCTTTCGGTCCGGGAGACCGAGGCCCTGGTCAAGCGCCTGCAGGAGGGCGGGGCTCCGGCCGTCCGGTCCGCGCGTCGGTCGGGCGCAAAGGACGCCGACACCCAGGCCCTGGAGTCCGACCTTTCCGCCGCGCTCGGCCTGAAGGTCGAGATCACCGATCGGGGCGGCCAGGGCGAGGTCCGGATCCACTACGCCGCGCTGGAACAGCTCGACGAGATCTGCCGCCGGCTCTCGCGCCGGTAGGTCCTGGCCCTACAGACCGGTCCGACCCTCATGCCCGCCCTCTATGACCGTATCGGCGACGGCTATGCCGGACTTCGGCGGGCCGACCCCCGGATCGCCGCCCGGCTGACCGTCGCCCTGGGACCGCCCGCCCCCCTCCTGAACCTGGGCGCGGGAACGGGCAATTATGAGCCGGAGGACCGATGGGTCGTCGCGGTCGAACCGTCGGTCGAGATGATCCGCCAGCGGCCTGCGAAGGCTGCGCCCGCCGTCCGGGCTGTCGCCCAGGCTCTTCCCTTCGCCGATGGCGCCTTCGAGGCCGGGCTCGCCGTGCTGACGGTCCACCACTGGCCCGACCCTGTCGCCGGCCTGCGGGAACTGAGGCGGGTGGTCCGGGGGCGGATCGTCGTCCTGACCTTCGATCCCGCAGCCCGGCCCTGGCTGACCGACTACATTCCGGGGCTCGCCGCCCTGGATGAGGCCCAGATGCCCGCCCTGGAAGTCTACCAAGCGGCCCTAGGTCCGGTCCGCATCACCCCCCTCGCCATTCCCCACGACTGTACGGACGGGTTCCTCTACGCCTAT
Source organism: Phenylobacterium sp. (assembly GCA_020402585.1). Classification (GTDB taxonomy): domain Bacteria; phylum Pseudomonadota; class Alphaproteobacteria; order Caulobacterales; family Caulobacteraceae; genus Phenylobacterium. The sequence continues at coordinate 46,276 of JADBZH010000030.1, forward strand.
TGGCGGCGACCAGAGGCCTATCTCGATCCCCGGCTTCGCTCTGGAAGCTCCTCGTTCCGGGCCCTGGCGGATGCTGGGGATGGCCTGGAGCGCCTTCGGGAAGACCTGGCGAATGGCGGCTGGGACCGCCGGTATGGCGTCCTGCGGGGGCTCGACAGTTATGATGCGGGCTACAGGCTGATCGAGACCGCCTGATCCTCCGTACACAGAGTTGATACGGCTAGAGGCCGATCCGTCGCGCCCGCGCCGCAATCTGAAGGGCCAGGCGCTCAGCGATCAGGGCGTCCGGCGCCCGGGCCGTCTTGCAGGCCCGGTCCGCGGCCAGGACATCGGCGGTGATCGCATCCAGGCTCTCCAGGCTCCAGGCTCTGGCCTGTCGCAGGAATTCGCGCTCATCCTTCCAGAAGACCCCCGAGGCCTTGGCGGCCTCCTGCAGGCCCGCGCCGCTGCGGACCAGCGTCAGAACCCGGCGAAGGCGACCCAGGTGCTGGCCAAGGGCGCGCACGGCGCCGGGTCCGGAAAGCCCCTCCTGGGCCGCCCGCCTCAACCCGGCCTGGGCCTCGGCCAGCCGGCCGCCGAAGGCGTCGGTCGCCGCCCCCGCGAGGGACGCTTCGGGCTCCACGCCGAGGAAGGTCTCGAGGTCCTTCGGTCCGGCCGTCACCCCTGAGCCGGGGCCGAGAAAGAGGGCCAGGCGCTCGATCTCGCGACGGGCGACGCCGCGTTCATGCGGGAGCCGGGCGACGAACAGGGCCAGGGCTTCGGCGTTGAGGCCGACGCCGTCCTTCGCCAGGGCCTCGCGGGTCATGCGCGCCACATCGCCAGCCTCGTCCTCATAGCAGGGGATGACCGCGCAGGCGTCCGCCTTCTCCGCCGCCCGGCGCAGGGTCGACTCCCGTCCGAGGGCGCCGGCCTCGACCAGCAGGAAGGCGTCCGGGTTCAGCTCTCCGGCGAGGAGTCGGCCGAGGGCCTCCACGGCCAGCTTCTCACTGGCGGCCCGCTCCCCGCCGAGGCGCAGCCGCACCAGCCGCCGGCCTCCGATCAGGGACTGCGCCGCCAACTCCGCCTCCAGGCGGGCTTCATCCCCGGAGAGGTCGCCCTCGGTGAGAACGGCCACGTTGAACGGGTCCTCGGGATCCTCTGTCACACGTGCGGCCAGCTGGGCCGCCCTTTCCCGGACCACCCCCATGTCCCGTCCATAGATCACCGCTGCGCGGACCTGGGGGTCGGGCCTGGCCAGGAACTTTTCCAGATCGGGCCGGCGGCTCAGGATCACCCCGGTCAGGACCCCTGGCCGGCCAGGAAGGCGGCGAGCTCAAGGTGGATCCGCCGGGCGGCCTCCTGGGCGGCGCGGACCTGGGCGTCCTGCTGGGCGATGACCGAGGCGTAGGGCTGGTCGGCGGAGTCGTAGGTCAGCTCCACCCGGACCTTGCCGGTCTTCAACGGTTCACGCCGCGTGGCCGGGCTCAGGGTGTAGGCCGCTGTCAGGACGTACTCGTAACGGGTGGCGACATTGTCGACCCTGACCCCGCGCGGATAGCGAAGCTCCGAAAGGGCCACGTCCAGCCGGTAGGTCGCGGGCAGGGCCGATCTTCGCCCCAGGGCGTCATCCAGCTGCTCGCGCAGGAGGGCCCCGGCCCGCCCTTCGGGCGTGGTCACTTCGACGGCGGCGAGACCCGCCCCCAGATCCGGCGTCGCATAGAGGGGCGTGAAGCCGCACCCCGCCAGCAGGAGGACCGAGGCGAGACCCGCCCCCCGGAGCGCCGCCGCCAGGGGACTCATCCGGCGACCACGATGTTGACGATGCGATCCTTCACCACGATCACCTTGCGGATGGTCAGGCCCTCAAGACGCCGGGCTGTCTCCGGATCGTCAAGCACCATCTTCTCGACCTCCGCCGGTTCAGCGCCCGCGGGCGCGCGGATCTCCCAGCGGCGCTTGCCGTTCACCTGGACCGGCAGGGTGACCTCAGCCTCCCGGGTCAGGGCCTCGTCAAAGCCTGGCCAGGGGGCGAAGACGGCCATGCCCTCGCCACCGATCCGCGCCCAGCACTCCTCGGCCAGGTGGGGGGTGAAGGGGGCGATCAGCCGGGCGAAGACCGCCAGGGCCTCCGCCCGCTCAGCCAGGAGGGCGGCGGAAGCGCCCTCGGCCTTGTGTTCGCGCAGGAGGTTCAGGAACTCGTAGAGCCGGGCGATGCCGGAATTGAAGCGGAAGGTCTCGATGGCTTCCGTTACCGAGCGGACCAGGCGGTGGGTCGCCCGGCGCAGGGCCTCTGCGGCCGCGTCCGCCGGGTCCGCAGCTTGGGGGCCGGCCGGCTGGCTCTCGAACTCGGCCCAGACCCGGTTGACGAAGCGCCAGGCGCCCTCGACGCCGGCGTTCGACCACTGGGCGTCGCGCTCCGGCGGGGAATCGGACAGGACGAACAGGCGCGCCGCGTCGACCCCGTAGACCTCGAAGATCTCGCCGGGAGAGACGGTGTTCCTCTTGGACTTCGACATCTTCTCGGCGTCGCCGATGACCACAGGCTCCCCGGAGGACAGAAGCCGGGCCCGCCGTGTGCGGCCCTCGGTCTCGATGGCCACCTCGCCGGGCTCCACCCATTCGCCGTTCTGCTTGCGATAGGTCTCGTGGGTGACCATTCCTTGCGTGAACAGGCCCGCAAAGGGCTCGCGGACCGACAGGTGGCCCGCGTCGGCCAGGGCCTTGGTCACGAACCGGGCGTAAAGCAGGTGCAGGACCGCGTGCTCGATCCCGCCGATGTACTGATCGACGGGCAGCCAGTAATCGGCCGCCGCCTTCTGGATCGGCTCGGCCGCCTCGACGTCGGTGAACCGGGCGAAGTACCAGGACGAGTCCACAAAGGTGTCGAGGGTGTCGGTCTCCCTCCGGGCCTCGCCGCCGCAGGACGGGCAGGCCAGGTGCTTCCAGGTCGGGTGCTGGTCCAGGGCGTTCCCCGCCTTCCCGAAGACAATGTCCGCCGGGTGGGCGACCGGCAGGTCGCTCCGCGGGATCGGGACGACGCCGCAGCCCGGGCAGTGCACCACCGGGATGGGACAGCCCCAGGCCCTCTGGCGCGAGACTCCCCAGTCCCTCAGGCGAAAGACCGTTGCGCCTTCACCGGCGCTGTCCGCCTCCAGCCGGGCGATGGCTGCGGCCTTGGCGGATTCAATGTCCAGGCCGTCCAGGAAGCCGGAGTTGAAGAGGGCGCCCGTGCCCGTCCAGGCCTCGTCCCCCACCGTAAAGCTCGCGGGATCTGCGCCGGGCGGCAGCACGACCGGTCGGACCGGCAGGCCATACTTCCGCGCGAAGTCCAGGTCCCGCTGGTCGTGGGCCGGGCAGCCGAAGATGGCGCCCGTGCCGTAGTCCATCAGGATGAAGTTGGCGATCCAGACCGGCAGCTCCTGGTCGGGGTCAAAGGGGTGGCGGACCTTCAGCCCGGTGTCGAAGCCCAGCTTCTCGGCCGTCTCGATCTCGGCCTCGGAGACGGCGCCCTGGCGGCAGGCCTCGACGAAGGCGGCCGCCTCAGGGTTGGCTGCGGCGACCTCTGCGGCCAGGGGGTGGTCCGCGGCGATCCCCACAAAGGCGGCCCCGAACAGGGTGTCCGGCCGGGTGGTGTAGACCTCCAGGCCGTCGGTCCGGGCCGGATCGGTGAAACGGAAGTGGAACCGGGCGCCCCGCGAACGCCCGATCCAGTTCTCCTGCATGGTCCGGACCTTCTCCGGCCAGCGATCGAGGGTCTTCAGGTCGTCGGTCAGGGCGTCGGCATAGTCGGTGATGCGCAGGAACCACTGGCTCAGCCGGCGCTTCTCGACCACCGCGCCCGATCGCCAGCCCCGGCCGTCGATGACCTGCTCATTGGCCAGCACCGTCTGGTCCACCGGGTCCCAGTTGACCAGGCTCTCCTTGCGGTAGACCAGTCCCTTCTCGAACAGGTCCAGGAACCAGGCCTGCTGGCGGCCGTAGTATTCCACATCGCAGGTGGCGAACTCCCGGGACCAGTCGATGGACAGGCCCAGCTCCTTCAGCTCGCCCCGCATCCGGTCGATGTTGTCGTAGGTCCAGGCCTTGGGGTCGACACCCCGCTCCATGGCCGCGTTCTCGGCCGGCAGGCCGAAGGCGTCCCAGCCCATGGGGTGCAGGACGTTGTAGCCCCGCGCCCGCTTGTAGCGCGCGATCACATCGCCCAGGGCGTAGTTGCGCACATGGCCCATGTGCAGGCGCCCCGAGGGATAGGGGAACATTTCCAGCACGTAGTACTTGGGCCGTGACGGGTCAGGGGGGCCGGCGCGGAAGGCGTCCGCCTCATCCCAGGCGCGCCGCCACTTCGGCTCGGTCTCTTTCGGGTTGTATCTGGCCATGGCGGGCACACCGTCGGATCGGGTCACGGAGAAAAGGGCGGACCGGCCCCTGGGCGCGGTCCGGCCGGTCGGGGCAGGTGAGCGGGTCCTGGAGAGCCGGGCTACGCCCCCGGGGGTTCAGCCGGGGACGTCGGAAAGTCGGACCTGCCGCGCCCGCGTCAGGATGGCGTTCTCAAGGTCGATCTCGGTCTGGGGGTTCACCTGGGCGTCGGCCCAGGCGCCCGAGGGATCGCGCACCTGCCGGAACAGGGCGACATTCAGGCCATCGGCCCGAAGCCGGCTGTCCAGGATGTAGACGGTCGCCTTGAAGCGTTCGTCCGGCTTCTCGGGATTGAGATACCAGTCCGTGATGATGACCCCGCCATAGGGGTCGGCCGAAGCCAAGGGCATGAAGGACAGGGTGTCCAGGGCCGCCCGCCACAGATAGCCGTTCACCGAGATCGCGGGCCGGTCGCCCTGCGACCTTGCGCCGCCCCCGAAGACGCCCAGCGGGTTAAGGCCTGCAGGCTCCGCGCCCTCGAAGGTCTTGGGCGCCGGGTTCGACGCACACGCGCCGAGCGAGGCTACAGCGATGATCGCCAGCCCCGCCATCAGGCTCTTCTTCAGGACTCCGGTTCCAGACGGCATCCGCACCGCTCCACACTTCAGGGTCTGCGCCCCGCGGCGCACACCGGCGCCACCCCGCGCCGCGCCCTCTATATCAACGCCCGGACGTCGGCCAAACAGGAATCGCGTGGCCTCGCCGCCACAGGCCCCGCGGGATTCCCGGCCTGCGGCCCGCGCCAAGGTTGACCGGCGGGTCGAGCGCCCCCTAATGGTCCCCAAGCCTAAATTTGGGCGCAAAGGGCTGGAAAATAGCCCGTCTGTCTGGTGGTGAGTTCTTTCGTGTCGTTTCCGGGTCGGACATCCGGGCGCCTGGTCGCCCTCCTGACCGCCGCCCTTCTTGCGGGTGCGGGAGCGACGGCGCATGCCGATCCGGCGCGCAAGCCCGCAGATTTCAGCGTGCGGGTCGACCAGGCCGCCAATCCCGCCGGGGGAACCACCCTGACGTGGGACGCCCGCAAGGGCCGCTGGGGCATGACCTTCAATGTCGAGGCGCCCAAGACCCGCGAGCCTGACTGGACCGACGTGCAGGCCGGCGCCTACTACCGGGTGTCTCCCAGCCTCAAGATCGGGGGCGCTGTGTCCATGGGCGACCAGGCCGGGCAGCCCGAGGCCTGGCGCAAGATCGCCCCCCAGCAGCCTGCGCCCCGCGTCCGGCTCGAGACCGCCTTCAAGTTCTGAGCGCGTCCGCCTGGCTTCCGGTGGAAGGCGTCTGGCTGAACCCCACGCCTGCAAGCCCCGCCGCACCGGTCATCCGGAGCCGTCCGGCTGTTTGGTCATTGACCCCTCCCAGGGCATAGGCCGGCGCTGCGGCGGTCCTCACCCTCTGGGCGAAGCGCAGGGCGCCGAGGGGCGGACCGGCTGACCGCGAGGCCGAGGGAAACACCGCTGACAGGATGAAGGCGTCGATCCCGGGCCGCCGCGCCGCCCGCGGCGAGTGCGCCGCTGCGGTGAGAATCCAGCCCGGCCGCCGCAGGCGCCAGGCGCGGCCGGCGAGTCGCTCGGGAAGGTGCAGGCCCGCCGCCCCCACCCGCGCCGCAAGGTCGGGGTCTGCGCCGACCAGGAGGACCAGGCCCCGCCGCCTCGCCACGGCGCCCAGGGCCCGGGCGACCTCCAGCCGGTTGGCCGCCCCGAAGGCGCGGTAGACGAGGCCAGCGCCCCGGGGCAGGCTGAGGGCCAGGGCCACCGGATCCGGGGTCCGGTCCGGATCGGTGAAGACCAGCAGGGGCGGCGGCGGCCTCTTCCCCTGCGAGCGCCGGCGACCTAGGAAGGCCGCAGTCCGCCTGACCGTCCAGAAACCGGAAATGTCCGCCTCCCCCGCACTCGACGCCATCCTAGCCCGAATCGCCGCCGCTGCGCAGGCCGCGGGTCGCGACCCCTCGGGCATCAGCCTCACGGCGGTCTCCAAGCAGCAGCCCTGGGAGGCGATCGAGCCGGTCCTCGCCGCCGGGCAGAAGGTGTTCGGGGAAAACCGCGTCCAGGAGGCGGCCAGCCGGTGGACAGGCCGCCGGCAGGGCCTGGAACTCAGGCTGATCGGACCCCTGCAGACCAACAAGGCCCGGGACGCGACCGCACTCTTCGACGTCATCGAGACCCTGGACCGCGAGAGGCTGGCCGAGGCCCTCCGCGCCGCGGCGGATGCGGCGGGCCGGCTGCCCCGGCTCTATGTGCAGGTGAATACGGGCGAGGAGCCCCAGAAGGCGGGCGTTGCGCCCCTCGAGGCCGACGCCTTCCTGGACCGGGTCCGCGGCGGGCTTGGCCTTCCGGTCGAGGGGTTGATGTGCATTCCCCCGGCCGGTGAGCCGCCCGGGCCCCACTTCGCCCTGCTGGCCCGGATCGCGGCGCGGAACGGGCTGGAGAGGCTGTCCATGGGCATGAGCGGCGACTTCGAGACCGCCATCGCCTTCGGGGCCACCAGCGTCCGCGTCGGTTCGGCCCTGTTCGGGGACCGGGGCGCGCCGGCGGTCTAGAGAGGCTCCGCCGGCAGGATGGCCAGGGCGTCCCCGGGCTGCGCGCGCGCCAGGAGATCCAGCATGTCCTCCCTCTGGATGGCGACGCATCCGGCGGTGGGCGAGCCGTCCGGCTGGATCAGGTGCAGGAAGATGGCCGATCCCATGGGGCTCACCGGCGGATCGTCATTGTGTCCGAGGATGACAAACAGGTCGTAGACCCGGTCCTCCCGCCAGAGCTCTTCGGCGCTGGCCGGGTAGGGCAGGCGGACAGGGCGGTTGTAGGCCGGGTCCTCCGGGGCGTCGCACCAGCCGTCCTGTGGCGTCAGGGCGGCGACCGGCAGGCGGGTTCCGGGCGCAGGTTCCCGGTCAGGCCGGTACAGGACCCTCCGGATCGGCCAGACACCGAGGGGGGAGGCGCCGTCCCCCTCCCGCTTGTCCGCCGCCGGCCGGACGCCCGCCCGGCCGAGGGCGCAACGAACCCGCCGGCCGTCGATATCGAGCTCACCGTCCGATGTCGCCGTGAAGATCATGACCCTGATGCGCCTCTCCGAAATCTGGCCCCTTGGCGGGCGCCGCCCTCAGGGTGCATGTTCCGCCTCATGGCTCAACCCAAGACCCTCCTCATCGTCGACGACAACGAAGACCTGCGCACGGAGCTCGCCGACCTGCTGTCATCGGGGGGTGAGTTCATCGTTCATCAGGCCTCGGATGGCGCCTCCGGCGTCAGCGCCGCCCTCGAATCGCGCCCTGACCTGATCCTCCTGGACGTCGACCTGCCCGACACCAATGGCCGCGAGGTCTGCCGGGAGCTGCGCGCCCGCCAGGTCGCCTGCCCCGTGATCATGCTGACCGCCGCAGACACCGAGACCGAGATGGTGGGCGGACTGGACGCCGGCGCCAACGACTACGTCACCAAGCCCTTCCGCCTGGCGGTCCTGCAGGCCCGGATCCGCGCCCAGCTGCGCAGCCATGAGCATTCCGAGGGCGCCGTCTTCCGCCTTGGTCCCTACGAGTTCCGGCCGGCGGCCAAGATGCTGGTGGACGCCTCCGGCCGGAAGGTCCGGCTGACGGAGAAGGAAACCAACATCCTGAAGTACCTGTACCGGGCTGGGGAGAAGCCGGTGCCGCGGGATGAACTGCTGGCCGAGGTGTGGGGCTACAACGCCGGGGTGACCACCCACACCCTGGAGACCCACGTCTACCGCCTCCGCCAGAAGATCGAGAGCGATCCGTCCGGCGGGCGGCTGATCCTCACCGAGGGCGGCGGCTACCGCCTGGCGCCCTGATCTAGAGCCGGAAGTCGGCGCTGACCGGCGCGTGGTCGCTGGGCCGCTCCCAGGCGCGGACGTCATCGTGGACCCGGGCCTCGGCGCCGCCGTCCAGCGCGGCCGGCCTCAGACCGGGCGAAATCCAGATGTGGTCCAGTCTCAGGCCCCGGTTGGACGCCCGGAAGTCTGCGGCGCGGTAGCTCCACCAGGAGAAGAGTTTCTGCGGCTCTGGGGTCGCCGCCCGGACCAGGTCGGTAAAGTCCCCGGCCTCGCGAAGGTCGGCCATGGCCTCGATCTCCACCGGCGTGTGGCTGACCACCCGGAGCATCTGGCGGTGACTCCAGACGTCGAACTCGCCGGGCGCCACATTCAGGTCGCCGGTGATCACCAGGGGCGCAGAGCGGTCCCGCCGGCCGGCCTCGGCCGTCAGGCGGGCGAGGAAGTCCAGCTTGTGGGCGAACTTGGGGTTCGCCTCCGGGTCGGGGATGTCGCCCCCCGCCGGGATGTAGAAGTTCTGCACCTCCACGCCCTGGACCCGTGCGCCGACGCATCGGGCATGCCCCTCCCGGCAGAGGTCGAGCTCCGGCGCATCCTCGAGGGGAAGGCGCGAGAGGATGGCCACACCGTGCGACCCCTTCTGCCCGGCGATGCGCATGTGCGGATAGCCCGCCGCCTCGAAGGCCGCGCGTGGAAACTCTCCGTCCCGGCACTTGATCTCCTGGAGGCAGAGGACGTCCGGGGACTGCTCGGCGAGGAAGCGCACGACCTGCTCGGCCCTCAGGCGCACGGAGTTGATGTTCCAGGTGGCGAGTCTCAGGGGCATGGGCGCTCCGCGGGCGGGCCGGCAAAAAGAACGCCCGGAGGGCGCAAGCCGTCCGGGCGTAGTTATCTCTCTCGCGCCGTCGCCGGAAGGGGATGAGATCCGGAGACAGCAGGCCCGGCGTCGCCAGGCCCGTGAGTGGCATGAATGCAACGTGCAACGACTTTGTCAAGCCAGGCCGGATTTCGGCTTGAGTGTTGCTGTTCTGCTACATCTTACCCCGACCCGGCGACCGGGGTCGGGGATCGTCAAGGACGAAGAGGCTGGAGGGAAGGCCGCTGACGGCGCGCAGGCCCTCAAGCTGGACCCGGGTGCTCCGCCCCTGGGCGTCGGTGACCGTCCACCCGGCGAGGGCGAGGGGGGAGTCTGTGAAGGCGAGGGCGATCTGCCCCTCGTGGGCTCTCCGGGTGTCGCGGGCGGTGACCTCGAACCCGGAGGAGGTCCTCCTGACGGCCGTCACCCGGGCGTCCCCGTCCAGCCGGATCCGGCGGGAAAGGAAGAGGGCGAGGGGGGTGGCGGCGAGGGGGTAGCGCTCGAATGTCTTCAGGCGGGGGTCGGCGACGGAGACGTTGACGCCATCCGCCACCACCAGGAGGGAGGAGGGCGGGGCATAGGCGAACCGCGCCCGACCGGGTCGACGCAGGAAGACCTCGCCCCGGCTGACCCGACCCCGGGAATCCGTCTGGACGAAATCGCCCCGGGCCTCGCCGAGGGTCTCAAGCCAGGACGCCGCGCGGGCGGCCAGGGCCCGCTCGGCATCGCCGAGGGCCGGGCCCGCTCCGGTGGTGGGAAAGGCGGCGGCGGCGGAAAGGCCGGCCAGGGCGGTGCGGCGTGTCGTCATGAAGGCCCTCCGTGCGTCGACATGGTCCCGGCGGAAGCGTCGGTCAATGCCTCGCCAATACGGCGCCCGTGGGGCGCAGCGACCCTCGGAAGGGGCTTAAGGGGGCGGGGGCGCCAGGATCTCGCGCTTTCCCGAATGGTTGGCGGGGCTGACCACGCCCTCCTTCTCCATGCGCTCGATCAGGGAGGCGGCGCGGTTGTAGCCGATCTGCAGCCGCCGCTGGACGTAGGAGGTCGACGCCTTGCCATCCCGGGTCACCACGGCCACGGCCCGGTCGTAGAGGTCGTCGCCTGAACCCCCTTCGCCGCCGCCGAAGTCGCCTTCGCCGTCCTCATCGTCGCCCCCGGCGGTGACCTCCTCGAGATACTGGGGCTGGCCCTGCTCGCGCAGGAACCGCGCCACCGCCTCGACCTCGCCATCGGAGACGAAGGGCCCGTGCAGTCGGGTGATCCGCCCGCCGCCCGCCATGTAGAGCATGTCGCCCTGACCCAGCAGCTGCTCGGCCCCCTGCTCGCCCAGTATGGTGCGGGAGTCGATCCGTGACGTGACCTGGAAGGAGATCCGGGTCGGGAAGTTGGCCTTGATGGTGCCGGTGATGACGTCCACCGAGGGCCTCTGCGTTGCCATGACCAGGTGGATGCCGGCCGCCCGCGCCATCTGTGCCAGCCTCTGCACCGCGCCCTCCACGTCCTTTCCGGCCACCATCATCAGGTCCGCGACCTCGTCGATCACCACCACCAGGTAGGGCATGGGACGAGGATCAATCCGCTCGCTCTCGTAGACGGGCCGGCCCTGGTCGTCGAAACCTGTCTGGACCGTGCGCTCGAAGTGCTCTCCCCGGGCCGCCGCCTCCCGCGCCCGCTCGTTGTAGGAGGCCACATTGCGCACGCCGATCTTGGACATCAGGCGGTAGCGGTCCTCCATCTCCCGGACCGTCCACTTCAGGGCAACGATGGCCTTCTTCGGGTCTGTGACCACCGGGGCCAGCAGGTGCGGGATCCCGTCGTAGACGCTGAGCTCCAGCATCTTGGGATCGATCATGATGAACCGGCAGGCCTCGGGTGGGAGGCGGTAGAGGATCGACAGGATCATGGCGTTGACCCCCACCGACTTGCCCGAGCCGGTCGTGCCGGCAATCAGCAGGTGGGGCATCTTGGCCAGGTCAGCGATGTAGGGCTCGCCGCCGATGTTCTCGCCCAGGGCCATGGGCAGGGCGTGGCCGGTCTTCTCGTACTCAGGGCTGGACAGGAGGTCGCGCAGGTAGACGGTCTCCCGCCGGGCGTTGGGAAGCTCGATCCCGATGGCGTTCCGCCCAGGCACAACCGCCACGCGGCAGGCGGCCACGGACATGGATCGGGCGATGTCGTCGGCCAGGGCCACCACCCGGGCGGACTTGACCCCCGGGGCCGGGACCAGCTCGTAAAGGGTCACCACGGGGCCGGGCCGGATCTGGTCGATCTGGCCGCGCACGCCGAACTCGGCGAGGACCCCTTCCAGGAGCTGGGCGTTCTGACGCAGGGCGGCCTCGTCGAACTGCGCGGCCCGGGGGCCGGACCGCGACAGCATGGAAAGCTCAGGCAGGCAGAAACCCTCGCCCCGGGCGAAGTCGAGAAGACCCTGCGCCTCCCGGGTTTCCCGTCCGGACTCCCGCGCCGCCTTTGGCGGACGGATCGCTGGCGCTGCGCCATCCTCCGCGCCGGGCGCCTCGGCCTCGGGTTCCGCGGCCAGCGGGGCTGGGACAGGCGCCGATCTTGCCCGCCGCGCCCGGCCGGAACCGGTGGACCCGGCCGCCGCGCCCTCCGCCTCGAAAGGCGAGCGGACCGCCGAGGCCAGGCTGCGGCTTCGCAGCCAGGCGCCCAGCGACCCCGCCACCGCCAGCAGGTTCAGTCGCGGCAGGGCCAGGGCGTAGATGAGGCCCCAGGCGCCAAGGCCGCCCAGCAGGGCGGCGGTGACGCCCCGGCCGTAGGGCAGGTTGAACTCCGAGAGGGCGCCCCCGCCAAGGTTGAGGAGGCTGTCTCCGGCCAGGCCGCCCAGACCTCGGGCCAGAGGCCAGGCGGCGGGCGTGGGCGCCCAGGCCAGAAGGGCCGCCAGGCCCACCAGGGCGAAGCCGCCGCAGAGGGCCCGGAGACGTAAGGCCAGGCGCCCGGCGTCCGGCTGCGGGCCGGTCAGCCGGGACAGTCCGAGGACCAGAAGAAGAAGGACGGCGAGGGCGCCGGCCAGACCCAGGGTCTGGAGCAGGGCGTCGGCCAGGGTCGCCCCGGCCGCGCCGAGGGCGTTGCCGGGCGCAGCTGCGGTGGAGGCGTTCAGACTGGGATCGGCGACATTCCAGGTCGCCAGGGCCGCCGCCAGGCCCACGCCGACCGCGGCCACGAGGCCGCCCCGGGTGCGCGCCGAGAGCGGGTGCGTCCAGATCGCGCCCGCGATCTCCATCCCCCTGTCGAAGCCTCTTTTCCGCGCCGCACGCGCCATGTCGGTCCGCCTTTCCGCTGGTCCGGGCGCAGTGTGGCGGCAAGAGGGTTAAGAGGCGTTTACTCCGCGGGCGCCCGGCCTTTGAGTCTCCTCCCAGACGGCGCCTTCCGGGCGGAAGGTCTGACGCGAGAAAACAGGCTCTAAATGCAATAGGTTAGAGCCCGTTTCGATCCGATAACCGGTTCCCACGTTTCGGAACATGATCTAGGAGAGGACGCATGTGGTCCATGCCCCGCAATCTGAGGAAGATCGCCGTCATCGTGATCGCCCTGATGGCCCTCGCCGGATTCGTCTCCGGAATCCTCGGCGCGCGGGATGTCGCCTACCTGCCCGGGGAGGCGCCGTCTTCCGGCGCCCCGGCGGCGCCCACCGTGATCGCCCCCGAGGTGACGCCCCTGGCCAATGACCCCCCGCCGCCGCCTCCCGAGCCGGAGCCTGAACCCGAGCCCGCCAAGCCTGAGGAAGCGCCCAAGCCTCCGCCCGAGCCCCAGTCCCCCGCCCCCACCGCCAGGACGCCGGCGGGTCAGGATGCGGTGGGAGATCTGATCCAGGGCGCCGACGCCGCGACGACCCAGCCCCCGCCCTACTGAGGCCCTTCCGGGTCGAAGGTCTCACCCCAGCCCAACCGCCGGGCTCGAGCGTAAACGGCCCTGTTCCGGCGCAGGATCTCGACATCCTCCACCCGACCGTCCGGCTGGCACAGGCGGAGCCGCACACCAGGCTTGCCAGGTCTGGGCGGTGCGATGATCCGGCCGGCGGAGCGGTCGGGCGCAGGGGCGACGGGGCGCTCGAAAGCCAGCCAGAAGAACTTCTCGTCCTCGAAGGGCGCCGCGCCGCCCTTGGCCAGGCGATGCTCACGGCCCCGGGGCAGCCTCTGGGCGAAGTGGCACCAGTCCGGCGCCGCCAGTGGGCAGGCGACCTCGTGCGGGCAGGGCCCCACCAGGCGCGCCCCCGCCGCCAGGAGGCGGGTGCGGATCTCCAGTCCCCGGCGCCAGGCCTCCGGAGTGCCGGGCTCGACCACCAGGAAGAGGCCCCGGGTCGCCGACCACAGCCGCTCGACCAGGCCCGGCAGGGCCGCCGCAGGGATCTCGGTCAGGGCGTAGGCCGCCAGGACCAGGTCGGCCTCCGGCGGCGAAAGCGCCGGATCCGCGAGGTCCGCCCGCAGGCGGGCCGCGGACGCCAGAGGCGCAGGACCGGCGGCCGCAAGGTCCTCCGCCAGGTCGAGGAAGGCCGGACTGTGATCCAGGCGGGTCACGGAGGACAGGCCGGGCAGGGCGTCTAGGGCGGCCCAGCCGCCACCGCCGGGCCCGGCGCCGACATCCAGAAGGTCAGATGGATCGAAGCCAGGGCGCAGGGCTAGGACTTCGTCCAGGGCGCGACGGGCGGCCGCGTAGGTGGCCGGGGTCCGGGTCAGGGCGTAGGCGAGGGCGTCCGCCTGCCCCTTCACCAGGGCTGAGGAGGCCCGGCCGCCACGATAGCCTTCCGACAGGGCCTGGGCCCTCTGCGCCAGTCCGGCCCTTCCCTGTCCTTCCAGGCGCCGTTCGATGGCGGCGCGGAGCGCCTCTGGAAGGGCGGCGTCCAAGCCGGGCTCAGGCCTGGCGGTTCTTCACGAGGTCGTCGACCACGGCGGGGTCCGCCAGGGTCGTGGTGTCGCCCAGGTTCGACAGGTCGTTCTCGGCGATCTTGCGCAGGATGCGGCGCATGATCTTGCCCGATCGCGTCTTGGGCAGGCCCGGAGCGAACTGCACGATGTCGGGCGCCGCGAAGGCGCCGATCTCGCGCCGCACCCAGCCCTTCAGGTCGGCCTGAAGGACGTCGGTGGGGGTCACGTCGGCGTTCAGGGTGACAAAGCAGTAGACCCCCTGGCCCTTGACGTCGTGCGGGTAGCCGACCACCGCGGCCTCGGCCACGTCGGGGTGGGCGACCAGGGCGCTCTCGATCTCGGCTGTGCCCAGCCGGTGGCCCGAGACGTTGAGCACGTCGTCCACCCGGCCGGTGATCCAGTAGTAGCCATCCTCGTCCCGGCGGCAGCCGTCGCCGGTGAAGTACTTGCCGGGATAGGTGGAGAAGTAGGTGTCGATGAACCTCTGATGGTCGCCATAGACCGTCCGCATCTGGCCGGGCCAGGAGTCGGTGATGCAGAGGTTTCCACTGACCGCGCCGTCCAGGACCTGGCCCTCGGCGTCGACGATCTGGAACTTCACCCCGGGCAGGGGGCGGGCGCAGGACCCCGGCTTCAGGTCGGTGGCGCCCGGCAGGGGGGAGGCGAGGCAGGCGCCGGTCTCGGTCTGCCAATAGGTGTCGACGATAGGGCAGCGGCCGTCGCCCACCACCCGGTTGTACCAGAGCCAGGCCTCGGGGTTGATCGGCTCGCCCACCGTGCCGATCAGGCGCAGGGAGGCCCGGGAGGTCGCCTTCACCGGCCCCTCGCCGTCGCGCATCAGGGCGCGGATGGCCGTCGGCGCGGTGTAGAAGATCTCGACCTTGTGCTTGTCCACCACCTGCCAGAAGCGGGAATTGTCCGGCCAGCTGGGCACGCCCTCGAAGATCAGGCTGGTCGCCCCGTTCGCCAGAGGGCCGTAGACGACATAGGAATGGCCGGTGACCCAGCCCACGTCGGCGGTGCACCAGAAGACCTCGCCGGGCCGATAGTCGAAGACCAGCTCATGGGTGTGCGAGGCCCAGACCAGGTAGCCGCCCGTGGTGTGCAGGACGCCCTTGGGCTTTCCCGTCGAGCCGGAGGTGTAGAGGATGAACAGCGGGTCCTCGGCGTTCATGGGCTCGGGGTCGCACTGGTCGGACACCGTTCCCTTGACGTCGGAATAGAAGACGTCGCGGCCTTCGGTCATCGGTACGTCGGCCCGGGTCCGGCGGATCACGATGACGTCCGAGACCTGCGGGCAGTCCTTCAGGGCCTCGTCGACATTGCGCTTTAAGGGGATGACCTTGCCGCCCCGCAGACCTTCGTCGGCGGTGATGACGATCCGGCTGTCGCAGTCCTGGATCCGGCCGGCGATGCTGTCCGGTGAGAAGCCGCCGAAGATCACCGAATGCACGGCGCCGATCCGGGCGCAGGCCAGCATGGCGACGGCGGCCTGGGGGATCATGGGCAGGTAGATCGTGACCCGGTCGCCCTTCTTCACGCCCCTGGACTTGAGGACATTGGCCATCCGGCAGACCTCGGAGAGGAGCTGGCGGTAGGTGAGGGTAGTCACGTTCTCGCCGTCATCCGGCTCCCAGATGAGGGCGACCTGGTCGCCACGCTCAGGGATGTGGCGGTCGAGGCAGTTGGCGGAGACGTTCAGGACCCCGTCCTCGTACCAGCGGACGCGGAAGTCCTCGCGGTGGAAGGAGACGTCCTTGGTCCGGGTGGGCTTGCGAATCCAGTCGAGGCGGCCGGCGAGTTCCATCCAGTAGCCGTCCGGGTCGCTCTCCACCCGCTCCAGGGCCGCAGCATAGCCCTCCGCCGTCATCAGGGCCTTCTTCGCCCAGGCCTCGGGAACCGGGAACACTTCACCTTCGCTCACGCCATGCCTCCCTCGCGGTCATCGCCTGAAAGCTAGTAGTGCGCCGGCGCGGCGGGGGGAAGCGGCGAGCGGAGGATTTTCAGCCCGGCTTGCGCCCGCCGCCGGGGCGGCTAGCCTGCCGGTCAATCCTCCGGAGACCCTCATGCTTCTGCACCTGTCGACCTGGCCCGAGATCGAGGCCGCCCTCGCCCGCACCACCGCCATTGTCGTTCCGATCGGCTCGAACGAGCAGCACGGCCCTACCGGACTGCTGGGCACGGACTGGCTCTGCCCGGAAATCATCGCCTACGAGGCCCAGAAGGACGCCGACCTGCTGGTGGCGCCGACCTTCAACATCGGCATGGCCCAGCACCACCTGGGCTTTCCGGGCACCATCTCCTTGCGGCCCTCCACCTTCATCGCGGCGATCGGCGACTGGTGCCGCAGCCTCGCGGCCCACGGTTTCACCCGGATTTATTTCCTGAACGGCCATGGCGGGAATGTCGCCACCATCGAGGCCGCCTTCTCGGAGCTCTATGCCGAGGCCAGCTTCGCCGGTCGGCCGCGGGGCTTCTCCCTGAAGCTGCGCAACTGGTGGGAGCTGCCGGGGGTCAACGCCCTGGCGAACCGGCAGTTCCCGACCGGCCATGGCAGCCACGCCACCCCTTCCGAGATCGCCGTCACCCAGTGGGCCTATCCGGACGCCATCAAGACCGCCAGCTATGCGCCGCAGATCGCCCCGACCGGCCCGATCCGCGAGGCCGCCGACTTCCGCGCCCGCTACCCCGACGGACGAATGGGTTCTGATCCGGCCCAGGCGACGCCGGAAAAGGGCGGGGAACTGGTGAAGCTGGCCGCCGAGGGCCTGGTGAAGGAGGTCGCGGCCTTCGCGGCGGAAACCTCGCCCGTGGGCTGAGGCCTCAGGCGGTCTCCACCCAGCCGTTGCGCACCACGACGGGCCAGGGCGTCAGGGCCTCGCCCGCACAGGGACCTGCGGTGCAGACGCCATCGCCCAGGCGGAAGACGGCGCCATGGGCCGCGCAGAGGATCCGGTCGCCGGTCCGGGTCAGGTAGAGGTCGTCCATGACGGCCAGCGGCCAGCCGTTGTGCGGGCAGGAATCGATCCAGCCCCGCACCTCGGCGCCCTCGCGGACCAGGAAGCCGGCAAAGAGGGCCTCGCCGGCCCGGAACCGGAACCCCCGGGCCCCGGGGTCGGCCAGCTCCGCGACGGCGCAGAGGCGCGTGCCCGGCGGCGGCGCGGCTGGATTGTCCGCCTCTGGACGACGCATCAGAGGCCGCCGATGGTCGCCTTGAAGGCCGTGACCTGGACCGAGGCGAACAGGCCGGCCTTCTGGTAGGGATCGTCCAGGTTGAAGGCCCGGGCGTCCTCCAGGCTTTCGGCCTCCAGGATCAGGAGGGACCCCGCCATGTTCCCCGCCTCGTCCAGCAGGGGACCGGCCACCTTGAGGCGATCGGCGAAGCCCCGGGCGTAGGCCAGGTGGGCCTCGCGGTTGGCCAGCCTCAGTTCGAGGCTGTCGGGCTTGTCGTTGCAGACCAGGACATAGAGGCCCATGGGGGTTTCCTTTCGGCGGTTCAGCGTTCGGATTTGAGGGGGCGGGAGAGGAGGCCGGTGATCGCCGCCTCGACCCCGACCTCGCCGGCCAGGATGGCGGCGACCGCCTCGCAGATCGGCGCCTCGACCCCGATGCGGGCGGCGAGGTCGCGCACCGCGGGGGCCGACGCGACGCCTTCAGCCACCGACACCTTGCCGGCGAGGGCGTCCTTGAGGGAGCGTCCCTGGCCGAGGGCGAGGCCGACGCTCATGTTGCGGGACTGGGGCGAGGAACAGGTCAGGACCAGGTCGCCCAGGCCGCAAAGGCCGGCGACGGTCTCGGCGCGGCCGCCCAGGGCCACGGCCATCCGGGTCAGCTCGGCGAAACCCCGGGTGATCAGGGCGGCGTGGGCGGACCGTCCCAGGCCCCGCCCCTCCGAGACGCCGCAGGCGATGGCCAGGACGTTCTTCACCGCCCCGCCCACCTCGGCCCCCACCATGTCCGTGGCGGCGTAGGGGCGGAAGGCGGGGCCCGCCACAGCCCGGGCCAGGGCCGCGCCCAGGGCCTCGTCGGGACAGGCCAGGGTGACGGCGGTGGGCAGGCCCCGGGCCACCTCGGCGGCGAAGGAGGGGCCCGAAAGGACCGCCGGCCGCGCCTCCGGCAGGGTCTCAGCCAGGACCTCGGTCATCAGCTTCAGCGAGCCCTGCTCGATCCCCTTGGCGCACAGGACCATGGGGGTTCCGGCGGCGACAACGGGGGCGAAGGCCCGAAGGCTGGACCGCAGGTGCTGGGCCGGGGTGACATTCAGGTAGAGGTCCCGTCCCGCCAGGGCCTCGGGGGAGGACACGGCCCGGACTCCGGGGTCGAGGGCCACGCCGGGCAGGAAGGTCCGGTTCTCCTGGCGGACATTGACGTCCTCGGCGACTTCCCGCTCGCGGGCGTAGAGGGTGGTCTCCAGTCCCGCCCGGGCGCAAACCAGGGCCAGGGCCGTACCCCAGGCGCCGCCGCCGATCACGCCGACGGTCCGGAAGGTCTCGCTCATGCCTTGGCTCCCTTGCGGCCGGGAAGGTGGGTGGGTCGTTCCGCCGCCGCGGCCGCATCGAGGGGCCAGCGCGGCCGGGCGGGCGCAGACAGGGGATCGGTCAGTCCCAGGGCCAGCCGCTCCGCCCCCGCCAGGGCGATCATGGCGGCGTTGTCCGTGCAATAGGCCAGGGGCGGGGCGTCAAAGCTCCAGCCCAGTTCGGCCGCCAGGTCCTGAAGGGCCTTCCGCACGGCGCCGTTGGCCGCCACCCCGCCGGCCACCACGAACCGGCGTTCGCCGGGCGGCAAGTCGTCGGCGCAGGCCAGCATGGCCCGCCGGGTGCGCTCGGCCAGTTGCCGGGCGATGGCGGCCTGGACGGCGGCGGCGAGGTCCGCCCGGCGCGCTTGCGGCGTTTGCGCCGCCAGCCGGGCCGCGGCCGTCTTCAGGCCGGAGAAGGAAAAGTCGCAGCCCGGCCGGCCGAGCAGGGCCCGGGGCAGGTCGAAGCCGTCGGGGTCGCCCATCGCGGCCAGCTGTTCCAGGGCCGGTCCGCCCGGATAGGGCAGGCCCAGGGACTTGGCGATCTTGTCGAAGGCCTCGCCCGCCGCATCGTCGATGGTCGAGCCCAGGCGCGTGCAGGCGCCGATCCCATCGACCCTCAGAAGCTGGCAGTGGCCGCCCGACACCAGGAGGAGCAGGAAGGGATAGTCGATCCGCGCGGCGAGGCGGGCGGACACCGCATGGCCCTCCAGGTGGTTCACCGCCACCAGGGGCAGGCCGCGCGCCAGGGCGACGGCCTTGCCGAAGGACAGGCCCACCATGACCCCGCCGATCAGCCCCGGCCCGGCCGTGGCGGCGACTGCGGACAGTTCCCCCCAGCCGGTTCCCGCCCGGGCCATGGCCTCCGCGACCACCGAGTCGATGGTCTCGACATGGGCGCGGGCGGCGATCTCGGGCACCACCCCGCCGAAGGGGGCGTGCTGCTCGGTCTGCAGTCCGACCACGGAGGACAGCACGGTCGCCTCGCCCGACGCGGACAGGCGCACCACCGCTGCGGCGGTCTCGTCGCAGCTGGTCTCGACGCCAAGGACGGTCAGGTCGCTCATGAGGGCGGGGGTCCGGGTTGCGGCCCCGGCGCGGCTCCTGTAGGGCCGGTCCGGAGTGAATTCAGCCGAGGTAACCCTCCCGTCGTGCCTGCGCAACAGCCTGTCCGGATCGGGGCCCGCGGCTCCAAGCTCTCCCTCGCCCAGGCGGGCCAGATGCAGAGGCGCATCGCCGCCGCCCTCGGCGCCCCGCCGGAGGAGGCCGACCGCGTCGCCCCCCTGGTCGTGATCACCACCTCCGGCGACCGGATCCAGGATCGCCGGCTCCTGGAGGTCGGCGGCAAGGGGCTCTTCACCAAGGAGATCGAGGAGGCCCTTCTCGACGGGCGGATCGACTGCGCCATCCACTCCCTGAAGGACATGCCGGTGGCCGCTCCTGAGGGCCTGGTGCTCGCCGCCATTCCCGAGCGCGAGGATCCCCGCGACGCCTTCCTCAGCCTCACCGCCGACCGGCTGGAGGACCTGCCCCAGGGCGCCCGCCTGGGCACGGCCTCGCTCCGCCGCCAGGCCCAGTGTCTGAACCTTCGGCCGGACCTCGACGTGCGCCTGCTGCGCGGCAATGTCGACACCCGGCTGGAGAAGCTTCGCGCCGGCGAGGCCGACGCCATCCTCCTGGCGGCGTCCGGACTGAACCGGTTGGGCCTGGGCGACCTGCCGCGGAGCTTCATTGACCCGCACCTGTCGCCGCCGGCGCCGGGGCAGGGCGCCCTGGCCATCCAGACCCGCGAGACCGACCAGGACGCGCCCTGGCTGGCGGCCCTGCGCCACGCGCCCACCGCCCTGGCCGTGGCCGCCGAGCGCGGCGCCATGGCCGCCCTGGAGGGCAGTTGCCGGACCGCCATCGGGGCGTATGCCTTCGCCGAGGGTGAGGACCTGGCCCTGGTCGTGGAGGCCCTGTCGCCGGACGGCGTCCACCGGTTCCGCGGCGAGGCGCGGATGCCTGTCGCGGCGGGTCCGTCGGCGGCGGCCCTGCTGGGGCTGGAGCTGGGCCGGCGCATCCAGGCCGAAGGCGGCGACCTCATTCTCCTGGCCGATTGATTCCCCGGCGGAGGGGCGCATTGTCGGCCCCACCATGAGCGCGCCCTCCCGACCTGAACCCCCCCGCGCCGTCTGGGTCACCCGGGCCGAGCCCGGCGCCTCCGCCACGGCCGCCCGCGTGACGGCTGCGGGTCTTGCGCCCCGGGTGCTGCCCTTGCTGGAGACCGTCGATCTTCCGGAGGCCGCAGCGGTCCTTGGGGGGGAGGGGCCCCTGGCCTTCACCTCAGCCAATGGCGTGCGCACCTTCGCCCGCCTCAGCCCGCGCCGGTCCGGACCGGTCTATGTGGTGGGCCCGGCCACCGCCGCGGCGGCCCAGGTCGCCGGATTTGCAGACATCCGCTCCGGCGCCGGCGACGTCGAGGCCCTGGCCGCCCGGATTCTGGCGGACGCCCCGCCGGGCGAGGTGCTCCACGCCTCCGCCCGGGAGCCTGCCGGTGATCTCGCGGGACGCCTCCAGGCCTCCGGCCAGCCGGCCCGCCGGGTCGCCGTCTACGCCGCCCGGGAAACCTCGCCGCCCGCCGCCGGGCTGGAAGAGGCCCTGGCCGCCCCGGTCGTCCTGGCGCACTCGCCCCGGGCGGGCCGGATCCTCGCCCGCCTCCTGGCGCCCCTGGCGACCCGGCCCGCCGTCCTGGGACTTTCGCCTGCCTGCCTCGCCCCCCTAGCGGGCCTGGACCTTCCCGCCAGGGCGGCGCCGGACAGGCCCCTCGAATCGGACCTGATAAATCTGCTAGCCTCTTTCCGATGACCGAGACGCCCTCCCCACCGCCACCCCGTGCGCCGACCCTGGCCGGTCGTCTCTTCTGGGCCCTGCTCGCCTTCGCCGCCGCCGCGGTGATCGCCGTCGCCGCCTTCATCCGGTTCGGCCCCGCCCTGCCGCCGCCCCTTGCCCTTGGACCGGCGCCAAAGCCTGCCGGAGAGCGCGCTGCGACCTTGTCGCCCGCCCCCGCGCCCGCGGCCGTCGACGCCCCCGCGCCCGCCCAGGTCCTGGCCCCGGAGGTTCCCGCCGCCGACCTCGCCCGCCTCGAGGCGCGCCTTGACGACCTTGAGGCCAGCCAATCCCGGACGGCGACCTCCGCCCGCTCCGCCCTGGCCGCCGCCGCCCTCCTCTCCGCCGCCCAGACCTCCCGCCCCTTCACGTCGGAGCTGGCGGCCGTTGAGGCGCTGGCCCCGGCCGACCTCGATCTCTCCGGCTTCGCCGCCATGGCGGCGACGGGCGCCCCCAGCCGGGCCGCCCTGGCCCTGGACTTCCCGGACTTCGCCGCCCGCGCCGCCGCCGCCGCCCGTCAGCCGGGCGAGACCGCGCCCCTGAGCGAGCGCCTGCTGGCGGGGCTGTCCCGGGTCATCCTGGTCCGGCCGGTGGGGCGCATCCCGGGCGATGCGCCTGAAGCCCGGCTCGCCAGGGCCGAGGTCCAG
This sequence comes from Phenylobacterium sp., assembly GCA_020402585.1. Lineage (GTDB taxonomy): Bacteria > Pseudomonadota > Alphaproteobacteria > Caulobacterales > Caulobacteraceae > Phenylobacterium. Next base: position 68,215 of record JADBZH010000030.1, read on the forward strand.
TTGAACGAGGGCGACCTGGAGGCGGCGCTGGCCAGTCTCGCCGGCCTGCCCCCCGCCGCCCAGGCGACCCTGGCGCCCTGGTGGGACCGGGCCCAGTCCCGCGCCCGCCTGGACCGTCAGGCCGCCGCCCTGGGCGAGCGCGCCCTTCGTGACCTCGCCCGCCTCGAGGAGGCCGCTCCGTGATCCGCTCGGTCGTCTTCCTCTTCCTGGCGGCCCTCGCCGCCGCCGTCGTCCTGTCCCTGGCCGGGGAGTCCGGTCGCGCCAGCATCCTCTGGCTGGGTTGGCGGGCGGACATGACCGCCACGGCCCTCCTGGTCCTCGTGCTGCTGGTCTCCCTGCTGGCCTTCGCCGCCTGGCGCCTGGTCCTCTGGGTGGTGGACGCGCCCCGCCGGGCCGCTGCGGCCCGGGCGGAATCCCGCCGCCGGCAGGAACTGGAGGTCCTGACCCGCGGCTTCGTGGCCGTGGCCGCCGGCGATGGCGCTGAGGCCCGCCGCCTGGCCGCCAAGGCCGCCGACCTCTCCGCCGAGGCGCCGGCCCTCGCCCGGCTCCTCACCGCCCGCGCCGCCGAAGCCGCTGAGGACCCGGACGCCGCCGAGGCCGCCTGGACCGCCATGCTGGCCTTCCCGGATCTGCGCCTCGCCGCCCGCCGGGGCCTCGCCACCCTGGCCCTGAGCCGGGGCGAGCGGGCCGGCGCCGTCCAGCACGCCGAGGCCGCCTTCGCCCTGGCCCGGACGGCCCGCTGGGCCTGGCGCGTCCTCCTCGAGGCCCGCCTGGAGGAGGGTGACTGGGAGGCCGCGCGCGACCTCCTCAAGACCGGCCAGGACCGGCGCATCGTCAGCCCCGAGGTGGCCGAGCGCGGCCGCGCCGCTCTGCTGGCCGCCTCTGCGGCCCAGCTGGACCTGACCGGCGACGCCCGCGCCCGCAGCCGCGCCGCCGACTACGCCCTGGAGGCCGCCCGTCTCCAGCCCGGCTTCGCCCCCGGCGTGGTCATGGCCGCCCGCCTCCTCTCCGCCCAGGGCAAGGCCGGACGGGCCGCCCAGGTGATCGAGGCCGCCTGGAAGGTTGCGCCCCATCCGGCCCTGTGGCTGGCCCTGCGCGATCTCAAGACCCGGGAGACCCCGCGGGAGCGGGCGGGCCGGCTGGCCGCCCTCGCCGCCCTCAATCCGGGCGCCCGGGAGTCGCGCATACTGACGGTCGAGGCGGCCCTGACCGGTGGCGACGCCGCGCGGGCGGTCGAGCTGGCGCGGGGCCTGGAGGCCGAGCCCCTGACCGCCCGGATCGCCGGCCTCCTGGCCCGCGCCGCCTTCGCCGCCGGCCGACCCGACGAGGCCCGGGTCTGGCGGGGCCGGGGCATCGCTGCGCCCCGGGAACCGGACTGGTCGGACCTGGACCCCGAGGGCCGCGCTTTCTCCTACCAGCCCGCCGACTGGGCTCGCCTGGCCGTCAGCTTCGCCGAAACGGGCGAGCTCATCCATCCCCGCCACGAACGGCGGGAGCCGGGTCTTTCGGACCTGCCGGACCTGCCCATGTCCTATGCCGAGCAGGACCTTTCCGGCCTGGAGGCGCCCGTTCCCTTCCCCATCGGCGAGGGATTGCAGGGCGAGGAGGAGGACGAGGACCTCGACCCGCCCCCCACGCCCGCCGCCCCGCCGCCCGCGCGTCGCCGCTTGGCGAGACCGCCGCGAGACGCTAAGTAGGCCCCGTCCGCGGGCCCCAGCGCCCGACAGGCCCTTGGGCCGCCTTAGCTCAGCCGGTAGAGCGGCGCATTCGTAATGCGTAGGTCAGGTGTTCGAGTCACCTAGGCGGCACCATTTCCCCTGGTTCAGGGCCGTGGAGGTCCCGGAATGACCCTGTCCGCAATCCGGATCCGGCCTGAGGTCGAGGCGGATCTTCCCGCCATCTTTGATCTCACCCGACGGGCCTTCGCGCCCATGCCCTTCGCCGCCGGCGACGAGCAGGTGTTGATCGGCGTCCTGCGTGACCTGGGGGCTCTCAGCCTCTCCCTCGTCGCGGAACAAGGGGGCGAGGTCGTCGGGCATGTGGCCCTCTCTCCCGTCACCCACGAAAGCGGGGAGGCGGGCTGGTTCGGGCTTGGCCCGATCTCCGTGGAGCCCGCGTTGCAGAGGCAGGGTGTCGGCGGCGCCCTCATCGCCGAGGCCAGGCGCTGGCTTTCGGACCAGGGCGCGCGAGGCTGCATCCTGACAGGCGATCCCGACTACTATCCCCGGCACGGCTTCATTCCCGCCCCCGGGCACGCGCCGGAGGCCGAGCCGGCGGAGTATTTCATGGTCCTGGCCCTCTGCGGCCGCATTCCGGAGGGCCGCTTCCGCTTCCACCCGGCCTTCTACGCCTGACCGCCCCCGGTTCACATCCGCGCCGCAAGGGGCTAAGGCCATTTCGTCGCCCCCGCCGGGCGGCGTCTGTCGCGGGAGGGCGCCATGAGCCGCCGGGTCCGTGTGCTGAACGGTCCGAACCTGAACCGGCTGGGCCAGCGGGAGCCGCATCTCTATGGCTCGCGCACCCTGGCCGACGTGGAGGCCCTGTGCCGCGCTGCGGCGGGCCGGCATGGCTGTTCTCGCCATCCTTTGTCTCGTGGCTTGGCTGCGGACCCTGCGCGCCTAGACCAGGCCGTGTGGACAAAGGGTCTTACCGACAGCTGGGCGGATCCGCGGAGGACGGAGGCGAGGAAGCTGTCGGCGGTCGTATAGTATCGGATGGCACGGCATTGGCTAGGTTTAATGACGTGACTGACCTGCCCCCCCGCCGGTTCCTCGTTCATTATGAGAGCCCTTAGGGTTGATGATTGATCGGCGTCGGCGGTAGCGGTCGGCCGGCGCAGTCTTCGATGCTGCGCAGCCGGCCGGCCGCGGGGTTCAGCTGCACCGCCTCGGGGGTTAGACCGCCATGGGGTGAGTGCGCGCGCGCGTGGTTGTAGTCGATCAGCCAGCGCTCAATAGCGATCCCTGCGGCGAGCACGACTCCGCGGAGATTCGAGTGGATGGCGCCGAGGAGATTTTCAAGATCGACTACTACGAACTCGAGATGGACAGCATGTCCCCAGACCCCTCGGATGCGGCTGCAAATGGGGGATTGATGACGTTCCTGATTCCAGAAGGATACTAGCTCGCGCTACTCGCAGGCCAAGGGCTGATCGCTTGCTGGCGCCTTGGATGGGCCTGCGCGGACGCAGGGTCCGCCTGACGACTCCTATCGAACTGCCGCCCGCATGATCGCCGAAGCCCTGAAGCTTAGCGACCGAGGGAGCAGGCCTTCATGGAGACCGCCCCACTGAGGACTTGCACAGCCAACGACAGCATCGTGCAGACGGCGACGCAAGAACCCAGCACTGGTTCGCAGCGATGGAGCTGCGGCTCCAAAAACGAGAGCCGGGCTCGGAAACGGAGCAGCGGCGTACCACTGGTCCGTCGATCGATGTCGCCCTAGGGCTTGAGGAGCCCGGGGTGGGGGATAGACCTACCAGCTGCAATCGCCTTTTCGTTCGCCTTCGCTTTGGCAATTCTGAGCTGGTCGGCCAGCGCAGGCGCGTCGGAGAGGCGCCCTTCGGCGATGGCCGCGTCGTACAAGCGCTGCTTGGAGTTCACCTCCGACTCTGCTTCCAGCAGAGCTGTCAGGGACGGGCTCCAGTCGTCCTTAGGTGCCAGAGCGGCGGAGAGCTTGGTATCTAGATCGTCTTTCCTTGCGGTCAGCGCCTTGGCAATGGCCATGCCGAACTTGTTCTCATCCCGGATGACCGCAAACCGAGCCCTCAGATTGGTGCTGCCAAGGGCTACGAGGTTGCCCCGCGAGCGACGCTTCATCGCAAGCGTGGTAGCTTCCTGGTCGTCTGCCAGCTTTTCGTTTGCGGCTTGAAGGGCATCTTCAGCCTGCTCGAGCGCGGTACGATTGCCGGGCACTTTCTGGTCGGCGGCGCGAGCACGATCCGCTTTTCGCTTCGCTGCATCCCGCGCGCGCAACGACGCCCGTTCAGTTGCTCGGGCGGTCACGTATGCCGCCTCGGCCGCGTTGAGTGCTGTCGCACGGTCTGCAGCGGAGCCTTGGGGCGTTCGGGCCGGGACGACCGGTGATCGGAAGCTAGCAAGATCAGGCCCAACGAACTTCGCGCCGGGCGCCAGCTTGGGTAGTGCAATGCGCGCGATGGCAAACGAGCTACCCAGGTCGGTCGTGTTGGGTCCTGATGCAGGAGTCGCAAACTGGACCTGCAGCTCAGCTGCTGAAGCTGTCCTGCGCGGCGCGCCCGGAAGCGCTGCGGGGTACCAGACCATCGTTGGCGCGACGATCATCCCGTCCGCAGCCGGTACTATCCATATCTCAACATAGAGGTCGATCGATCCTGTGATGCCGAGCTCGGAGAGCAAGTTTGCCGAACCTTCGTCGTCTGCGAGCAGGTATCGCTTGTAGGTCGGGTCCTTGTAGTCGCCGCCATTCAGAAAGGCGAAGGCCGAGAAGCCTGTTCTCCCGTCAGCGGACGCCCCTGTCCCCGACCTCCAGATCGTAACGCACTTTTCCTTCTGTTCAGGCTGCGTGAGGCGCTCGTCGGTTGGGTCTTTGAGTTTGAAGAAGGCATAGCTTGCCGTGCCCTCCGCAATGAATGCCTGCTCTCTTGAAGCCGCTGCGATCGCCTGGGCGGCGGACTCGATCGCCGAACCGGCTAGGTCGCCGCCGACGTTCGCAAAGAGGCCGCCCAGGATCGACTCTACGAGCGCCTCTTCAGTGGCGGCCGTCGGGTACTTCGTGAACGCACAGGAATCTCTAACGGCGACCGATGTTTGGATGATGGATTCGGCCCGCTGTGCGTGCGCGGGCAAGGCATTCGATAGGCTTGCCGCGACTGCAGCGGCCAGAATCTTATTCACGCGCATTTGCTCCTCGCTAAAGTGTAGGGGTCGCGGCGACGGTTACAGCTAGGTTTGAAGAACCGCACTGCAACGGGCTGGCTTCAACCTCGTTCGCGCCGCTCACGAAGCCGACGACTTGAAGGGGCTCTTGCGGATCGTCGGTCGGGCGAAACACCGGGGCGCCGGAGAAGCCCTCGAACGTTTGGCAGACAAGTCGTAGGCAATCGGGTCGGGCTTCGACCACCCGACAAAGGCCAGGCTTGGACCAACGCACGGCTCGGCGGGCGGCAGACGATGAGGCCGCTTCACCGTAGCGCGTCAGCTTGTAGTCGTTGAAGTAGCCTATCACGGTCACCTCTCCCGGAGCTACGAGCTTCCGGATTTCGGAATGCGGGGCTGAGTAGGTCTGGTCGGCCTCAATCCCAAACACCGCCCAGTCGTCCCCAACCTTCTGCGAGTAAGGGGTCCCGCTTTTGATGTGGGTCGCCTTGACCTTCCATGGCCCGCCCGATCCATCGATCGATCGCACAGTAACAGATCCGGCGCCCCAAGCTCCTGACGCATTGTTGTAGCAATGTGCGGCCGTCACCAGAGTGCGGTCGCTCCGGAGCAAGGCGGTACAGAACGGTCTACCCGCAATCTCAAGCACGCCCACAGCCTTCAAGGCGCCCCTCGCGCTGTCCCCCGCGCTCTGAGTGAAGAAGGTCGGGATGGTATCTGCGACGACCTTCTCACCGTCCATGCGCGGCTCCAAGCTCGCCATACAAGCGACGTCGAACGCCGGAACGTTGCGGCCAGGAGACGGCGGAAGCTCTGGATACGACGAAACGTACGCGCCACCGCGCGATGAGCAGTCTGCGAAGCTCTCAGCCTGCCCCAGCGCTGCTATGGATTCCAAGAAAGAGTCGCGCTTCGCACATGACCCCGAGTTTGTCTGGCAGGAAATCGTGAGGTTCCGCAGCTCACCTGCAAAACTGGCGCCGACATCTTGCGGGTTCATCGGCCTTGCTTTTCGGGGGTCAAAGTACCGCAACACCCAGGGACCCGGCGCGCCCCTCGTGCCGACGCCAAACTCGCCGCCCGGCGACCACAACGGCCCCTCAGGTCCGAACTCTCCAGGAACGCCCAACAGGCCCGGAAGTGCCACCGGGCCGACGTCGCCGCCCTGCATCACCATTGCCTCCTGGCCCGCTGAAGGCGCGGTAATCAGGAACGCAAGCGCACACCCGACCAGCTTGTGTTTCATTGGGGCCCCCAGACAATACTGGGCCAAAGCCGGGTTTAACTGTCAATTGATTTTCCATGAAGATATTCGATGCGGCGAGAGCCTTGGTCGGATATGGCCCTCTGCGGCCGCATTCCGGACGGCCGCTTCCGCTTCCACCCGGCCTTTTACGCCTGACCGCCCCCCGGTTCACATCCGCGCCGCAAGGGGCTAAGGCCATTTTGTCGCCCCCGCCGGGCGGCGTCTGTCGCGGGAGGGCGCCATGAGCCGCCGGGTCCATGTGCTGAACGGTCCGAACCTGAACCTGCTGGGCCAGCGGGAGCCACATCTCTATGGCTCGCGCACCCTGGCCGACGTGGAGGCCCTGTGCCGCGCGGCGGCGGGGCGGCATGGCTTCGACCTCGACTTCCGGCAGACCAACCGTGAGTACGAGATGATCGACTGGATCCAGGCGACCCGGAAGGACGCCGGCCTGGTGATCAATCCGGCGGGTTTCAGCCACTTCTCGGCCCCGGTGCTGGACGCCCTGAAGATGTGCGAAGGCCCGGTGGTGGAGGTGCACATCTCCAACATCCACAAGCGCACGGTGGAGGCCGACTGGCGCGGCCACTCCATCATGAGCGCCGGAGTCACCGGGGTGATCGCCGGCCTGGGCGTCCAGGGCTATGTCCTGGCCCTCGACTATCTCGCCCTGGCCCTCGCCGGAGAGGCCTGAAGACGGCCGGCGCCGTCCCGGCGCCCCTGCGGAAGCCTTGCGCCGCCCGCCCGCCCGCCGTCATATGCCGAAGTGAGGAATGACGCGGCGCAGGCCGCGCGGTCGGGAGGCGCAGCATGGCCAGGGAGCTTCGGGACTACGACCTGATCGTGGTGGGCGGCGGGATCGGCGGCGGGGCGCTGTCGACCGTCATGGCCCGCGCCGGGAGCCGGGTCCTCCTGCTTGAGCAGACCGAGACCTATGTCGACCGGGTGCGCGGCGAGTGGATCGCCCCCTGGGGGGTGGTCGAGACCCGCACCCTCGGCCTCTACGACACCCTCATGGCGGCGGGCGGCCACCACCTCCGCCGCCACATCACCTATGACGAGACCCTGTCCCCCAGGGCGGCCGAGGCGGCGCCCCTGCCCCTGGACATCTTCGCCCCCGGCGTGCCCGGGCCCCTGTGCCTGCGCCATCCCGTTCACTGCCAGGCCCTGTTCGATGCGGCGAAGGCCGCAGGCGCCGACGCCCGCCGGGGCGTGGCGGTGACCGGCATCCGGACCGGGACAGACCCTTGCGTGACCTTCGAGGACGCCGGCGAGACCTTCCTGGCCCGGGCGCCCTTGGTGGTGGGCGCCGACGGCCGGACCTCCGCCGTGCGCGAGGCGGCCGGGATTCCCCTGCACCAGGATGCGCCCCACCACTGGTTCGCCGGCCTGCTGGTCGAAGGCGTCGAGGGTTGGCCCGAGGACACCCAGGCCATCGGCACGGAGGGAGACTTCGGCTTCCTGGCCTTCCCGCAGGGCGACGGCAAGGTGCGCGTCTATGGCGGGTTCGCCCTGGACCAGGCCCGGCGGTTCCAGGGTCCGGATGGCGCCCGCCGCTTCCTGGACGCCTTCGCCGTCTCCTGCAGTCCCGGGAACGCCCGCCTGGTGGCCGGCCGCCCCGCCGGCCCCGTCGGCGCCTTCATCAACGCGGACTCCTGGACGGACGCGCCCTTCGCCATGGGTGCGGTCCTGGTGGGCGATGCGGCGGGGTGGAACGACCCGATCATCGGCCTGGGCATGTCGATCACCTACCGGGACGTCCGGATTGTCTCCGACCTCCTGAAGTCCGTCCCCGCCGGCCGGGTCCCGGACTTTTCGTCCTACGCCACCGAGCGCGCCGAGCGCATGCGGCGGCTGAGGTTCACCGCCCGGATCCAGGCCGCCCTGGACATGGAGTTCGGCCCCGAGGCCGCGGCGCGCCGGAAGGACCTGCATGATCGCTCCCGGATCGACCCCGGCCTCAAGGCGCACGCCTTCGCGGTCATGGCCGGCCCGGAGACCGTGCCGGCGGAACTCTTCACCGAGGCTCACCGGGCCCGGGTCCTGGGACTTTCGGAGGCCGCCCCATGAGCGGAATCGACATCGCCGCCTACAACGCCGACTGGCTGAAGGCCTGGACGGACAAGGATGTGGACCGGCTCTGCGGTTTCTACGCCGCCGACTGCAGCTACCAGGACCCGCAGACGGCGGCGGGCCTGAAGGGCAATGACGCCCTGCGCGCCTATCTGACGGGCCTGTTCGCGGCCACGCCGCCCATGACCTACACGCCGGACGAGGTCTGGCCCATTCCCGGCGGTTTCTGCGGCCGCTGGTACTGCGACATCGGCGAGGGCGGCGCCCTCGGCCGGATCCGCGGCTTTGACATGGTCCTGCTCGACGGCGACCGCATCACCCACAACGAAGTCTACGTGCACCAGCTTCCATGACCCGACCCGACATCCGCGAACCCGGCGACGTCGACGCCGCCTGGCTGACCGCCGTCCTCGCCGCCGGCGGGGTGGACGCCGAGGTCCGCAGCTTCACCGCCCGCCAGGTGGGGACCGGCCAGATCGGCGACAGCGTCCGCTTCACTCTCGACTATGCCCGCCGTGGCGACGGCGCCCCGGACTCCCTGGTAGGCAAGTTCCCGTCGGCCGGGGCGGAGAGCCGGGCCACCGGCGTGGCCTTGGGCAACTACCTGCGCGAGGTCCGGTTCTACCAGCATCTGGCGCCCAAGGCCCTGGTGCACACGCCCCGCTGCTGGTTCACCGACGTCGATGAGGCGACCCATAACTTCGTCCTGATGATGGAGGACCTGGCCCCCGCCGGGCAGGGCGACCAGCTGCGCGGGGTGACCCTCGACCAGGCCCGCCTGGTCACGGTTCAGGCCGGCCTCCTCCATGCCTCGCACTGGGGCGACGATGGGCTGGACGGCCTGCCCTGGGTGTCGGGGTCGAAGGCCGCCCCCTCATCCCCCGTCGGCGACGACGCCGTGGCCATGCTCTGGGCGGGCTTCAAGGACCGCTACGCCGAACGCCTGAAGCCGGAATGGACCGAGGTCGGGGACTGGGTCTCGACCCGCTTTTCCTGGCTGGGCCAGAGGCACGACGGCCCCCGCTGCCTGACGCACAATGACTTCCGCCCCGACAACATGATGTTCGCCACGCCGGAGGGCGGATACCCCGTCACCGTCCTGGACTGGCAGTCCTTCGCCTACGGGGCCGGACCCACGGACCTGGCCTACTTCCTGGCCGGTGCCCTGCCGGGGGAGGTCCGCCGGGCCCATGAGGACGAGCTCCTGAAGCTCTACCTCGACACCCTCACCGCCCACGGCGTCAGCGGCTACGGCATGGCCGACCTGCGCCGCCATTATGGCCAGGGCGCCTACCTGTTGTTCCTGACCGCCTTCTTCGCCGCCATGGTCGTGACCCGCACGGCCCGGGGCGACGACATGTTCATCCAGATGCTGGGCAGCGCCGCCGATCACATGATCGAGCACGGCGCCATGAGGGACTGACCCCCGCCCCCGAACCCCGGAGTTCTTCCCTTGAGCGATCTCGTCACCGTCCGCGACGAAGGCCACGTCCGCTACATCACCCTCAACCGGCCCGAGAAGAAGAACGCCATCTCCCTGGAGCTCGCCTGGGGCGTGATCGAGGCGGTGCGCGCCGCCGCCGCCGACGACAATGTCTGGGTGGTCGGCCTGACCGGCTCGGGCGACGCCTTCTGCGCGGGCCTCGACCTGACGCCCGGCGCCAAGCCCTACACGCCCCTGACGCCCCAGGCCGCCCAGCTGGACGATATCGGCTGGGTCGGCCAGTTCGTCCTGACCCTGCGCAAGACCTGCGACAAGCCGGTGGTGGGCGGAATCAACGGCGTGGCCGTGGGGGCGGGCCTGGGCCTCGCCATGGCCTGCGACGTGCGCCTCGTCGCCCACTCGGCCCGGCTGATGGCCGGCTACACCCGGATCGGCGGCTCGCCGGACGCGGGCCTGACCATCACCCTGCCCCAGGCCATGGGCTATGAGCGCGCCATGCGCTTCATGATGGAGAACCGCACGGTGACCGGCGAGGAGGCTGTCGCCTGGGGCCTGGCCGGCGAGGCGGTGGCCGACGCCGACTTCCGGGAGCGATTTGAGGCCTATTGCCAAGGCCTCTGCGCCTGGTCGCCCATCACCCTGCGCCTGCTCAAGCGCGGCATGGTCAAGTCCTACGAGACCCCCGATCCCGAGGTGCAGCTGCGCTACGAGGTCTCCAACATCCGCATCGCCTTCGCCAGCGAGGACGCCAAGGAGGCCCGCCAGGCCTTCTTCGAGAAGCGCTCGCCGGTCTTCAAGGGCCGCTGAGGCCTATCTGCGGCCCCGGCGCGGCTTCGCGGCGTCTGCGACGGCGGCGACGGGGTCGGCGTCGGCGGCGAGGCCGGTCTTCGAGGCCGCCAGGGCCAGGACCCCCTTCTGGAACCGGAAGGCGTCCACGGCCAGGTAGCCGCCCGATCCTGCTGACCGGGCGATCACCAGGATCTCGGGCGCGCCGTCCCGGTCGATGTCCGCGAACTTCAGGGCTTCAAGAGTTCCGTCCCGGGGGCGGACGGCGCCGGCGACGAAGGCGTCGAAGGGAAAAGAGGGCTCTCCCGCCTTGTAGAGCCGCAGGGCGTAGCTGCCGGTGCTGCGCGGCTCTCCCTCGCCCTCGTCGGCGACGACGTTCACGCCAAGGGCCTCGTCGGAGCCGTTCAGGACGATCCGGTTGAGGTCCGCAGCCGTCGCCGGCGCAGAGGCGATGAGGGCGGCGGCGATCACGGCGGATCTGAGCATGACGGCAGTCTCCAGGGGGTCAGCCCGCGCGGTCTGCGGCGCCATAGGTGAGGGCCACGAAGACGTCCTCGAGGCTCGGGTCTTCGGTCGCCACGTCACGGACCGAGAGGCCTGCGGCCCGCACGGCGGCCAGCACCTGCTCGACGCTGGAGTCTCCCGTCCGGTAGGTGACGGCGAAGGCGCCGCCGGGGCGCAGGCGGGTCTCGAAGCCGGGCAGGGAAGGCGCGGCCTCCACCGGCGTCTCGGGAGTCACCACGACGGCGCGGGTGTCGATCCGGCCCAGAAGGTCGGCGGTGGCCTCGCAGGCCACCACCTCGCCCCGGTTGATGATGGCGATCTGGTCGCAGAGCTCCTGCGCCTCTTCCAGGTAGTGGGTGGTCAGGACGATGGTCACGCCCTTCTGGTTGAGCTCGACCACATAGCGCCAGAGCTGGCGGCGCAGCTCGACGTCCACCCCGGCGGTGGGTTCATCGAGGATCAGGACGGGCGGGTTATGGGTCATGGCCTTGGCCACCATCAGGCGCCGCTTCATGCCGCCGGACAGCTGGCGGACATAGGCCTCGGCCTTGTCGGCCAGGCCCAGGGCGGTCAGCAGCTCCATGGAGCGGCGCTCCTTCGGGGGCACGCCGTACATGCCGGCCTGGACCTCGAGGGATTCCCGGGGGGTGAAGAAGGGGTCTGCGGCGATTTCCTGGGGCACCACGCCGATGGCGGCCCGGGCGTCCCGGGGGCGCTCGTCAATGTCCCGGCCCCAGATCTTCACCGTGCCGGAGGTCTTGCGCACCAGGCCGGCCAGGATGTTGATGAAGGTCGACTTGCCGGCGCCGTTCGGGCCCAGGAGGCCAAAGACCGACCCGCGCGGCACCAGGAGGTCGATTCCCTTCAGGGCCTGCATCTGCGGCGTCGTCTTGGTCGCCGCATAGGTCTTGACCACGTTCCGGGCCTCGATGGCGTAGTCGGGCAGGCTCATGGCGACCTCCGGGGCTCCGGCGCATTGACGACGAAAGCCGGGGTCGCATACCTAGAGCCTGCCCGGGCCGCCGCCAAGCGCTCCCGGCGAGGGAGATCCCCAATGGCCCGCAAGTCCGCCCCGCCCGCCCCGACCCCGCCAGCCGCCGGCCCGGCGCCGGAAGTCGTCCGCGTCCACGCCCACAGGGTGGCCTGTGACGGCGTCGGCGGCGCCCTGGGCCATCCTCGGGTCTATCTGGACCTCGGGGTCGACGGGACGGTGGACTGTCCCTATTGCGACCGCCGCTTCGTCCTTGACGAGGGCCATGGCGACGACGCGCCCGGGGTCTACGAGGTCTCGGGCGGCCACTGACCCGGCAACCGAGGATCGACCGCCCGGCCGCCGCCCTCTAGGATAGCGGCCATGAGCGACGCCCCCCTCCGCCTCTACCTCGTCGATGGCTCCGGCTTCATCTTCCGGGCCTTCCACGCCCTGCCGCCCCTGACCCGCAAGTCCGACGGCCTGCCGATCGGGGCGGTCTCCGGCTTCTGCAACATGTTGTGGAAGCTGCTGGTGGACATGAAGGCCCAGCCCGACGCGCCGACCCACCTGGCGGTGGTGTTCGACCATTCCGAGAAGACCTTCCGGAACAAGATTTACCCGGAGTACAAGGCGCACCGGCCGCCGGCGCCCGAGGACCTGGTCCCGCAGTTTCCGCTGGTGCGCGAGGCGACCCGCGCCTTCGGCGTCCACGCCCTGGAGCAGCCGGGCTTTGAGGCCGACGACCTGATCGCCGCCTATGCGCGCCAGGTCCGCGAGGCGGGCGGGCAGGTGACCATCATCTCCTCCGACAAGGACCTGATGCAGCTGGTGGGCGAGCGGGTCACCATGCTCGACACCATGAAGAACGTCCGCATCGGGCCGGAGCAGGTGGTCGAGAAGTTCGGCGTCCTTCCCGACAAGGTGGTGGAGGTCCAGGCCCTGTGCGGCGATCCCGTGGACAATGTCCCCGGCGCCCCGGGCATCGGGGTGAAGACCGCCGCCCTGCTGATCAACGAATACGGCGACCTGGAGACCCTGCTGGCCCGCGCCGGCGAGATCCGCCAGGACAAGCGCCGGCAGATCCTGCTGGAGCACGCCGACCAGATCCGCCTTTCCCGAAAGCTGGTCCAGCTGGACGATCAGGCGCCCCTGCCCTCGGCCCTCGAAGAGCTGGCTGTGGCCGATCCCGACCCCGACGCCCTGGCCGCGTTCCTGCAGGAGATGGAGCTGAACACCCTGGGCCGGCGGGTGGCGGGCGCGCACCTGGTCGCCAAGGCCCCCGCGCCTGCCGACCAGACCGCCGCCGCCGAGCCGGTGGACGTCGCCGCCTACGCCTGCGTCCGGGACCTGGCGGCCCTGGACGTCTGGATCGCCCGGGCCCGGGCGGCCGGGGTCATCGCCTTCGACACCGAGACCGACGCCCTGGGCTCGGCCACCGCCGGCCTGGTGGGGGTCTCCCTGGCCGTGGGCCCCGGCGAGGCCTGCTACATTCCGCTCGCCCACGAGCCGGAGCCCGGCCTCGCCCTCGACGCTCCCGGCGACCTGACCCAGATTCCGATGGAGGCCGCGCTGGCGGCCCTCAAGCCCCTCCTGGAGGACCCCGCGGTCCTC
>JADBZH010000031.1 GCA_020402585.1 Phenylobacterium sp.
CAATTGGTGCTCTCATTCCTCCCCCAAGGGGGAGGTGGACCGCGCAGCGGGCCGGAGGGGGTCAGCTGAGCCGCCATTGACCCCCTCACCGGCCTCCGGCCGGAGCTCCCCCTTGGGGGAGCAATTGGTGCTCTCATTCCTCCCCCAAGGGGGAGGTGGACCGCGCAGCGGGCCGGAGGGGGTCAAAGGCCTCTCAGCCGCCGCCCTCACCCGGCCCCACCTACTCCGCCGCCAGCGCCTCCACCCCCCGCCGCGAGCGGTGGTACGGCCGGTCGCCCAGTATCGTCGCCCGCACCATCACCCGCCGCGCCGGCAGGTAGTCGTTCACCGCATAGTGCTGGGTCACCCGGTTGTCCCAGAAGGCGATGGCGTTCTCGCTCCAGCGCCACCGGACCAGGAATTCCGGCTTCTGGATGTGCTCGAACAGCATGCCCAGGATGGCGTCGCTCTCCTTGCGGGTCAGGCCGACGATACGGTCGGTGAAGGTGTAGTTCACGAACAGGCCGTCCTCGCCCGTCTCCGGGTGGGTCCGCACCACCGGATGCGTCACCGGCGGGTTGGCGGCCACGGCCCGGGCGTGCGCCTCGGCGCCGGCATTGCCCGCCACCAGGCCGCTCGCGGGAAAGCCGCGGGCGAAGTCGTGCACCGCGTCCAGGGTGGTCAGGTAGTCGCGGAAGGAGGGCGACAGGGCCTCGAAAGCCGCCTTCATGTTCGACCAGATCGTGTCCCCGCCCGAAGCCGGCAGGAGGTGGGCGTGAAGGATGGCGGCCTTGGGCGGCGTCTCGATGAAGGTGACGTCGGTGTGCCAGCTGTCGTTGTCGGTGGGGTTGGCCTGATGGTTGTCCAGGGTGAACAGCTCCGGCGCCTCGGGCACGCCGGGATAGAGCGGATGGGTGTGCAGGGCGCCGAACCGGGCGGCGAAATCCCGGTGCTGCACTGGCGTCAGGCGCTGGTTCTCGAAGAAGATGACCTGGTGCCGAAGCAGGGCCGCCTGGATGTCCGCGAACTGCTCGTCATCCAGAGGCCCGGCCAGGTCGACATTCTCCACCAGGGCGCCGATGGCGGGCGTCAGGGGGCGGGTCGTGATCCTGGGCATGTGGGCGATCCCCTGTGGTTAGGGGCCGGCTCGGGGCCGGCGGCGAGGGGGACTGCTAACCCGGCGGCGGGGGTGGGGCGGAGCGAGATTTTCTGAGGGGGTTGTGAGGTGGGGGGCTGGAGGGTGCCGGGCCTGTCAACGAACAGAGGCTGCGGCTCGCAAACTTGCGACGCGGAAACCATTCGACTAAATTCGTCCCTAATCAGGAGCGAATTCGATGCAAGCTCAGTTTACACCCCGCGAGGTCGCCGAACTTTCCGGAACTCCAAAGCGTACGGTGGAGAAGGCGATCGAAGAGAAGGTCTTCACAACGAAGATGGTGAAGCGGGGGCGTCGCCAGCGACGCATGTTGCCGGCCCATGCGGTCGCCTACGCCTTGATCGTGCGGCGCGTGAAATACCGTATGGACGCGGCGATGAAGCGCAGGCTGGCGACGGCGCTTTCGCGCCTCGATAACGCGGAGCTCAGGACATGGCGGTTTGAGCTGGAACATGCCGTCGAGATGGATGTCGGGCGGCTGGTGGGCGACTCGATGGAACGCGCCGAGGCCTACGGTTTCGCCCGTGACAAGCTGATCGTAGAGGACGACGACATCCTTGGCGGGACGCCTGTGATCCGAGGCACCCGGATCAGCGTCTATTCGATCCTGGGTCGGCTTACACACGGAGACACAGTCGCGGACATACTCTCCGACTACCCGGACTTGACTGCGGAGGCCGTCGAGGCTGCGGCGATTTTTGCGCGCAGCCATCCGTTGGTCGGGCGGCCCGGCGGTCGTCCCTGGCTGGCGGCTGCGTGAGGCTCTTTATCGATGAATGCCTCTCGCCGGTCCTGGCGCAACGCCTGAACGACTCAGGTCTGCACAACGCCCTTCATCCCCGCGACTATGGGCGGCTGGGCGAGCCCGATCATGTCGTGCTGCGACGCTGTGTCGACGAGAGCCGCACGATCGTCACTGAGAACGCCCGCGACTTTCGAAAGCTTGTCGGTGCAACAGAGATCCACCCAGGCCTGATCGTCCTTCCCGCGGTAGGTCGGGAGCAATCATGGGACCTGTTGCAGGCCGCGATCGCCGCAATAGAGGCGCCGGGCGATCCGGGCCGAACCCTGATCAACCAAGTCGTCGAAGTTACCCTCTCGGGCGAGGTCAGCTTCTACACCCTCCCGGCGCATTGACCGCCTGCAATCGCCTTCCCGCCATCGGGGCAGGTGGCGGGCGGGAGACGTTCGGGGGCGTGTGACTCGCTGTCCGCACTACCGATGGAGCGCTGCAGCGAACACGAAATGTTCTACTTTTGTTCGATTCGATCGCCCCGCCTGAGTTAAGGTCGCTCCAGAGGTGAGAGCGTGCACGTGGCGGCGGCGAGCGACCAGACCAAACGTTAGACACTTTGAGAAGGGCTCAGGCATGGCTGTATCCCAGCCGGCGCGCGATGACATGCGCGTCGAAGGAATTGCGGAATGGATGGAGCGGAGGCGTCGCGAGGTGGCGACGCGAAGGCGTGAGGTCGAACTCGCTGGCCGAGCTGAATGGGTGGCGGCCGGACCGGGCCAGGCGAGTTGGCCCACTGCCCGAACCCAGGTCCGGCCTGTGGCGTATCAACCCACTCAGGGTGCAGGGAGCGCGACGCCGGCACCGACTGCAAGGCCGCGCACGGTCCAAGAAGATGAGATGACAAGGCTCAGGCGCGAACAAGCGGCCTTCAAGGAGATCGTTCGCGAGGAGTCTAGTCGCAACATCTGGATGGCGATTCCGGCCCTCGCTCCGCTCGCCGTCCCATTGCTCTCGGAAGGGGCCGCCCTGCTCGCTGGCCGGCTTGCCGCGCCCCAGATCCGTCGCTCGTCAATGAACTTCCTGCAGCAAGAAGCCGGCTTGGCGCTGAAGTCCCCACTCGCTCGACCGGGTCCGGTGGTGAGACCCTCACCCAAGCCTCGGGCAGATGCGGAAGAGAATGCAATACGCAGAGTGGCTCGCGAACGGTACGCCCGCGCTTACGGCGGTCGAGCGAGCGACTGGGCCGGGCAGGTACACCATCGCGTAGCGCTACGGTTCCGAAAACAGTTTCCGAACGCCGACCCCAACCGGCTGGCGAACCTCCAGGCACTGGAGGAAGAGGCTCACCTCGCCGTAACACAGGCGACCGAGGCCTGGGTGAGAGGCCTGGGTCGAGCCCCTACGCAGGCCGAGGTGATGGCCCACACCTTGAGGATGGACAAACTCATCGAGCCATACATTCTGCGGGCGGGCGTTCCCCGGCCGCCGCCCGTCCCAAAACGGTAGCCTCGATGGACATCACGGTTTCGGAAGCTTGCCGGTCACTTCAAGCGCGGGGTGCGCTTCGACGTTCAAGCAGAGACGAGGCGGAAGGCGTAATCCAGCAGGTCCGCGAACGGCTGGGCGGGAGGATGCCGGCTGACCTGGAGGCCCTGTATCGGGAACAGGTCGCCAGCATCGGCGACTTTGCAGCGATACTGCCGGAGTGGCGCGAGCGCCCGGAGTGGCGTCGCGAGGGATCGGTGGGGCTTCTTCTGCATGCAGACGCCGTGCCGATCTTCTCCGATGGATGCGGAAACTTCTATGGTCTTGATCTCGCTTCCGGAGATCAAAGACCGGCAGTCTACTTTTTCGATTCCGAGGACATGTTCGAGCGTCCGCACTGGGCGGCGGGATCGTCGCTCGCAAGATTCTTGCTCTTGCTCGCGGAGCACGACCAGGCCCTCGATGAGGGGAGGCCGCCCGGGTGGGAGCTTTCGATCGATCCGGACATCGACAAGTGTCCCAGGGCGCCGGCTATCTGGCACGCCGGATAGACCCGCAGAAGGGTCCTCAGGGCGTCAGGGTTCGCAAATGTCCCGAAGACGTCGGGACAATTTCTGGATGCACTCTTCAAGGCTAGCAACACGATATCGATGGCGGAGACGGGAAAACCGGGGGAAGAAAGTCGTACGCATCCCCAACTGTTAGAGGATTCCCACGCTCAGCGCCCCCGGGAGCGCCCCCTGATGCCCGGGCAATCCACCCTATCTCCGCTTCAGGGACGCGATCTGCCTGGCGACGCTCCGGCCCGATCGGTAGGCGCCATAGACCGTCACGGCGTAGGGGGTCGGCGCGGCGTCGCCAGCGAAGTGAACGAGGTCAGACAAAGGCTCCGCGAAGACGTTTCGTGCGTCGGCTGCGCCGGACGGCAGGACACTGTAGCTCCCCATCGAGAATGGGTCCGACGCCCAGTCGTAGGACGTCGCGGCGGCGACGCTGCTGGCGACATTTGACCCGAGGAGAGCCGATACCCGTTCAATGGCGTAGGCTCTTCGTGCGCCCAGAGCCTGGCCTGCAAGGTCGCGAGCGGTATCACCTGATGCGATCAGCGTCAGCAGCGGATTGAATCTGTCGGCAATCAGGACTTCACGTCGTCCGCCGGCCAGATCCTCAATATCGGCGTGATACTCCGGAAGGCCGTCGGCGGGCTGACCTAGGCGCATGCCAACCTTCAGAAACTGCCCCTTGTGGAACGACGCCAACGCCTGCTGCTTTGAGAGCGGCAGGGCGGGCGTGAAGCTGATCGAGCCGCTGGCAAGCACCGTCGGCGGAACAGCGACGATCACCCTTCGGGCGGAAATCGCGCCCCAGTCACCCGACACCTTCACCCGGCCGGATTGCGACCAGTCCAGCGCCTTAACGCGATGCCCGAGCCTGACCGGAACATCGGCGAAAACGCGCGCGACCAAGGCGCCGTATCCCCCCTTTACGGCCAGATCGCCGCCCCCGGCCATTGTCGCCAAATCCACGCATGAGATCTGCTCCGGATTGGCCGCCAGCGAGAATGCGGAGATGCCAATAACGCCGTTCTGCCAAGGATCATCACTTTGGAATTCGGCAATGGCGACATCATTTCCGGAGGAGATCTGCACGCTCATCCGGCGCTCAAGCTGATCTTCCGCCCGGGTCAACGCTCGAATTGACGACGTCCGATCCAGGGGCGAGCCCTTACGATAGAGTTGCAGGTTGCTTGTGCTCGCATCAGCAAGTTGTAGACTAAGGGCTCGAGCCTTGGATTTGAAGCTGTTCACTTCGGCGTTGTGCAACCAATGCGCGCCCTGGTCGAAAGGCAGGGCAAGCGTCTCGCTATCGGTCCAGGCGCGCCCGCCGATACGGTTCCGGGCCTCTAGAACAATGACCTTCAGGCCCTTGCGGATCAGCTCGTCGGCGGCGCTCAGCCCGGCGGTTCCGGCTCCGATGACGACGACGTCTGTTTCGGCGTCGACGCCAGCGCGCAAGGCTGTCGGCGCCGATAGGGCGGTCGCCACGCCAGCCAGAACCGTGCGACGAGCAAGACGTAAAGACATGGTCGAAGGCCTCCATTATACGACAATATCGTCACCTTAAATATGACGATATTGTCGCGTTTGCAATTCCCTGGATGTGAAGAGCCGCACCTGTCGTGACGGAAGCCCAGAAAACAATCGCCCCGCCCGCGCACCAGAAGCGCGGCCGTTACCGCCAGCAATCCTTGCTGGACGCTGCTGAAGCCCTGATCGTGGAAAGGGGTCTGGAAGGGTTCGCCATGGCGGACGTCGCCAAGCGGGCCAAGGCCGCGCATGGCTCGCTCTACCAGTTCTTTGCGTCGCGGACCGCCATCCTAGTGACGCTCCATGCACGTCACATGGAGCGGCTGAAGGCTGCTGTGGCTGGCGCCAGCGCCACGCTCAAGGCTCGCTCCGCACACCCTTTGCCCAAAGTGTTCCTGGATGCCTATCTTGCCCCGTTACAGGCGTTCATGGAGGCGAACCCTTCCTATCGGATCCTGCGGCTCGGCATGCCGGAAGACTGGGAAGGCGCGGGTCAGGAAGCGGCCCTCGATTCCGGCGTTGTCACGGAGTTGACCGACATGCTGGCCTGGCTTGCGCCAGAGGCGCCGGCGGCGACGCGAAATCTCTCGGCCCAGCTCCTGCTGCAGTTGGTCGATGCGCTGTTTGTCCTGAATGGCTCCGACGATTTGAAGGCGGAAGCCGTGAGGTTGCTGGAGATGTATCTCGGCGACTTGACCAGCAGGTACGCGGGGGGAGCCTCCGGGGAGATCGCATAACTCAGATTGGCCAGGTGCGCCCGGAACGACGCGCCAACACCTCCACTTTGGGTTTTCTGACTTCGCATTCGAAGGCGTTTCGATGACGAACCGCCTAGCCGGCTTTTCGGTCAAACGACTGTAAACCCTGGCTATCTGGCTTCTGAACGACTGGAGGCGAGGTTCCGATGACCATAGACAAAATGTGTTCAGAGGCCGCTTTCGCCGTTGCCCCGGTTCCCGGGGTACAGACGGCATCCGGAAGATGGCGCGGCAACTGGAGGCTTTGCGACCCTGCGGTGGCCCAATTGCGGGTTCGCGACAGGGGGCTGGCGGAGAGGGTGTCCGCCTCACATGCAATCTATCTCAGCCCATGATGTCTCTTAGAGATAGCAAATCCGGGACTTTTTACCCGGTCTGCGCTCGCAACCTGTCCCGTCGCGTTCCATTGCGTTCCCCTAAAGGCCGCCTATCTTAAGGGGGACGTTCAGGGGAACGGGAACCCAAACCATGCCGCGCAAGGTCGAGAACCAACTTACCGCCCTTCAGGTCAAGAACCTGGCCCCGGGGAGCTACATCGACGGCGGCGGCCTTCGGCTCTTGGTAAAGCCCACCGGCGCGCGGTCTTGGGTCTTCCGCTACTCCCTGCGGGGGAAGACACGGGACCTGGGGCTAGGCGATGCTGGGGCGGACGGCGTCAAGTTGGGCGAAGCCCGCGATCTGGCGGCGGCCCTGCGGCTCAAGGTCAAAGCCGGCGTTGACCCTCTGGAGGAACGCGAGAGGGAGGCCGCTGAGGCCCTTGCGAGGGCTCAGGCGGACAAGATAGCCGCCATCACCTTCCGGGCCGCTGCTGAGGCCCATATCGCGGCTAACGGCGAGAGCTGGCGGAACCCGAAGCATCGCAAGCAATGGGCGACCACGCTTGAGCGCTACGTCTATCCGCACATGGGGGACATTCCGGTTTCCGAGGTCACCACAACGCATGTTCTCGCGGCCCTAGAGCCGATCTGGAAAGACCTACCGGAGACGGCGAACAGGGTGCGAGGCCGGGTTGAGGCGGTCCTGAACGCGGCCAAGGCCAAGGGACAGCGCTCCGGCGAGAACCCGGCGGCATGGCGCGGCCACCTTCAATTGATCCTCCCCGCCCGGTCCAAGTTGTCCAGGGGCCACCATGGCGCCATGCCCTACGCCAAAGTTCCGGCCTTTATGGCGCGTCTCAGGGCGGCGCGGTCGATTGGCGCACGGGCGCTTGAGTTTGCGATCCTGACCGCCGCCCGGACTGGAGAGGTCCTTGGCATGACCTGGCGGGAGGTCGATCTGAAGGAGAGTGTCTGGACCGTCCCGGCGGTGCGCATGAAGGCGGGGAGGGTCCACCGGGTTCCGCTTTCGCCCCGGGCGGTGGCGATCCTGGAAGAAATGCGCCAGGCCAGCGCCGAGCCCAACGCCCCCGTCTTCCCGGCTACCAAGGGCGGCCCCCTGTCAAACATGGTCATGGCCATGGCGCTGCGGCGCATGGGCCATGCCGAAACCGTCCATGGGTTCCGATCGGCTTTCCGGGACTGGGGCTCCGAACAGACGGGATACTCCGCCGAAGCGTTGGAAATGTCGCTGGCCCATACCATCAAGGACAAGGTCGAGGCCGCCTATCGGCGCGGCGATCTGCTGGAGCGGCGGACCCGCCTAATGGCGGACTGGGCGGCCTATTGCGAGGGCCAGGCGGTGGCCGGCGGCGACAATGTGACGCCGCTCAGGCAACCGGCCTGAGGGATAGAGGCTGAGGCCGAGGCCGCGCGCCGATCCTAGCGGTTTGCCGTTCCCAAACCCGGAGGGAACAAGGCCGGAACATCTGCGTTGACCGAACCACACCGGCGCCCCCACCATGGGCGCGAGGGGATAGGCCGGCCAGCCGATAAGCGCGTTTCCCGGCGCGCTTCCCCGCCACGTCCGGGACCGCTGCGGGAGGCGGGAAAATGGCATTGTTTGGCGGTTCTGGCCGGCGGCGCGCCTCGCCCGGCGCAATGAGCGAGGAAGGCTCCGTGAACTTGCCGGAGCCCGATCTGCGGTTCGAGCTGCAGAAGCTTCAAATCCGCTTCGGGCGCGCGGCGCTCATTGCTGAGCTCGAAAGAATGACGAAGCCGCCCATGGGGCGACCCCGCCTGAATGATCGTGAGCGCCTAACTCCGCAGTTTGAGCAAGATGCTCGGATCCTCCTAGCGGGCGGGGACCCCTACAAACAGACGGATTACAAGATAGCGAAGGCACACTCAGAAGCGGACCCAGGCCATAGCCAGGAGTCCACTGCACGGCGTTTAAGGGACTACCTCAAAGCCCATCGAGCGGAGGCGGTTCTCTTTCGGGTCATAGTGGCAAGGCCAGAGGACTATCCCCACGCCGCATACATCCGGGCGCTTCGGTGGCCGATCCCGACAAAATACACTGTCCCGGATGCGCTCCGGGCTGCGGCGGCGAAACTCGCCTCCGATGCGGAAGGAGCAATCTCAGGTTATCGGGAGAAGCTGGGCGAACCGCCGGCGGCCATGACGCTAGCTGAGATCAGGCGGGAATTGAGGGCATGGTCCCCACCGCCCGCAAGGCCTGATCCGAATAGCCCGCTTGGCGTTCTTTGGGATTTGGCCGACCGCTCGAATTGATGCGGAAGTTGGCCATGGGGAGAAAAGTCCGCCTGACTTAAGTCCGTGTGTTCGGGCTTCGTTCCTGAGCTATCCAACCCATGCGAGCCCGGCGCGATCCCCACCGGGCCATATGGGTAAATCCAATGTCCAAGCAATCACGCGAGCCGGAACGGCTCGCCTATTCGATCAATGAGGCGGTCCGGGTATCGAGCCTGGCAAGGTCAACGATCTACCGGCACATTCGGGCAAAGCGCCTGGAGCTAGTCCGCGTCGGCGGGCGGAGCCTGATCCCCGCCGCCGCCCTTCACCGCCTAGTCAGGGGGGAGGGTTGAACACATGCCCCAAAAAGTAACCCCCCGCCGAGGCGAGGGGCTGCGGAATGATTTGGCGATCAACTTCCGCAACCCTTCTACCTCGCGGGCTCGCCAGGCGCAAATCCTGCGGTGTCGCTATGGCGTCCGTCCGATCCTGGCCGGCGTCCTGGCGGCGCTGATCTTTGGGGAGGCCGCCGACAATGGATGACCGCTACCCCACCCATCCCGGGAGCAAAGGCCTGGACGGCACAAGCCAAGCCGCTGCGGTGGCTATGGCGCGCCCCGCGCAACGTCTCCGGCGGCTCGCCCTGGCGACCATGGCCCGGATCGGACCGGCCACCGCCTTGGAGGTGTGTGAGGCCGCCCAGGTTCCCAGGGAGGCGCTGCAACCCCGGCTTTCGGAGCTGCGGCGGCTTGGCC
The DNA here is from genome assembly GCA_020402585.1 of Phenylobacterium sp. GTDB lineage: Bacteria > Pseudomonadota > Alphaproteobacteria > Caulobacterales > Caulobacteraceae > Phenylobacterium. The sequence continues at coordinate 9,527 of JADBZH010000031.1, forward strand.
AAATCGAGGCCACCGGCGAGCGCCGCCGGAACCCCTCCGGTAAGTCGGCGGCGGTCCTTCGGCTGACTGACTTGGGCCTGGCCTATTTGGGAAAGGAGGTTGCGCTGGCGTCCTAGGGCGCTTCGGCAGTCGGTGGCCTGTTGTCCCCGGACGGCGGCCACCGGCCCGCCTGGAGCCCCTGAGAGCCCTGCAGTTCCCATGGGAAACAAGAAACGCCGCCTAGGCGAAACTTTGAGCCACGGCCCGCCAGAGGGCGAACCTTGGTATTGGCAGACCAAAGCCATGTTGGGCGCAATCACCTATCGGGCTTTGGGGATCAGTGCACGGCGCATCCTCGATTTTGCGCTGTATGAGCACATGAGCCACGGAGGCAAGGAAAACGGAAACCTCGCCTTGCCTTATGAAGCCCTTGGCCGTTGGGGGGTCACCGGTGCGGATACCCGAAAGGGATTTGCCGAGGTGTTCGCTACGGGTTTTCTGGTGCGGACCCGTGAAGGCTTTTTCACGCTTGGGGGGCGGACCCCGGCCCGTTACCGCCTGACTTGGCTTCCTACTGGCGTCTGGCCAGGCGGCGGCCCTGCAACCCATGAATGGATCGAGGTCCTTGATCGGCTGGGTAAGGCGGGCGTCGGCTCAGTCGCCCAGGCCAAGTGTTGGCTGAGGGCTGAGGTTGAGACCTTCAACCGCTCGAAACCTACCGGCCAAAAACAGAAGCTAGCCCCTCATTTGAAAGTCGTCCGCACCTCAAATGAGGGCCGGAACAGATGAAAGCCCACGCTCTCCGCCCCTCATTTGAAACCTCCGCCGGCACCTCATTTGAGGGGTCCCTTCTATATCTTGGGAGGAAAGGCACGGCGGAGCGGACGGGGGAGGGAGCGCGCGCCCCAATGGGCGCCGAAGCGACCAGACCCGGAAGCGGGCAACCACATTCAAGGATGACCATCCATGACTAAGCGCCGCCGCGCGAGCCCAACGCCACCGCAAGGCCCGGATACCGCCCTGCGGGTTCCAACCGGAGCCGATGAAGCCCCCGCGCGAGCCCTCGCCCGAACGCTGATTGATCCGGGCGCCCGTCATGCCCTGGCGGCGGCGGAGTTTGCCGTAAAGCCCTTGGGAGATTTGACCGCCCCCGGAGTTGGCGACTTTCAGAGGGCGATGGACCTTGCACTTGACCGCGCCGGCGACCGCGCCGCCGCACGGAAGATGCTGGCCGCCCAGGCGGTGGCGCTGGATAGCGTCTTTTGCGAGCTGACCCGGCGCGCGGGAGCGAACCTGGGCACCTATCCTGAGGCGGTGGACCGTTACCTTCGGCTGGCCATGAAGGCCCAGGCGAACGCGCGGGCGACACTGGAGGCTATCCACCGGCTCAGCGAGCCACCGCCGGCCCCGCCCCGCTACGTTTCCGTCAGGGACGGCGGCCAAGCGGTGATAGCGGACCAATTCCACCATCACGCCAGCGCGCCTGTTTTAGAGGATCAATCCCATGCACCCAGAACGATTGTCCAAGGCCCCGCGATGCCTAGCGAAGACAAGGAAGGGCTCACCCTGCCAAGCCCCAGCGGTGAGGGGCCGGGCTAGATGCCGGATGCACGGCGGAACCAATCCGGGGCCGCCGGCTGGCAACCGCAATGCGCTCCGGCATGGCTGGTACGCTGAGGTAGCAGTGGGCTTAAGAGGGGTTCTGAGAGAGATTCTGAGGGGAGTTAACACGCGCTCATAAGTGGGTGAGCGGGCTCAAGCTTGAACGCGGTCGCTCATGGGACATTGACGCCAAGGTCTAGACCTTAATATGAAGGGATCCGGGCGGGGGTTAACCCGGGGTTAGTGGCCTAGGGTCGTTAATCGCGCGGTACCAGGAGGAAGACATGGCAGCTCAATCAAAGGTCCCAGCGGACGAAACATACCCTGTCGCAAGGACGACGAAAGAGGGATTAGACCTTCTATGGGCTATGGCCAACAGTACAACGCGCGCCAAACCCACCCCAGCGCTAAAGGCGTTGATGAGCGGCCAACCGGTCACTACCAAGAAGCGATAGGTTAACCTACCGAATGTCGGTTAGTATTCGACTACTCGATAAAAATCATAAGCGCGAAAAGTTCGAGTGTGGCGAGTCAAGAATCGATAATTGGTTCCTCCTAAATTCTTGGAAAGAGCAGAAGCAGGGAAGATCGCGGGTATATTGTCTAGCGGATAATGAAACGAATTTTGTGATCGGATTTTATAATCTCACGTTCATCGCGTGGGACTATGACAACGCCAATAATGTAGTTGGCACGAAGAGCGAGAGTAAAGGGTCTCCACTTCCTTCCGTATATTTGCCTCGTATCGGAGTTAGAACAGAGTGTGCGAGACAAGGATATGGGGGCGATTTAATTAGAGATGCGCTTAAAAAGTCTGTTGAAATTTCACGCATAGCTTCAATTCGTACATTGTCATTACACGCAATCAACGAAGAGAAAGCTCAGTGGTACACAAAGTTCGGTTTTCAGCGCATACCGCCTAATGAGGATTTTGGTATGGCCCTCCCACTTTCTGTGGTTCCTGTTTCCTAGGGACACTTAAAGTGTATTGATCGGAAAATGTTGTATTCTCGGGCGTAAATATGCGGCGCTCTATCAGGCTGCGACTGATCTAGGATTATGGAAATTGGAGCTTTAGCGTCTCGCGCTACTTTCTGGATCACAAAGGATTCTGCGCAGCAGCGGTTTCGGCATTTTTGCTGCCAGGCCCAGCCTTAGCCGATCCCTGCGACCTGATCCCCGAACGCGGACCAATGCCGATCGAGGTCAGGTCCGGCGAGGCCTTCTCTGGTTCAGTGGCCTATGTCGGGGAGGGGGATAGCCTATGCGTAGCCCTGGGGCCTTCACACGCCCAATGGGCCGAGGTCCGCCTAGCCGATTTTTACGCGCCGGAGCTGCATGACGCTGGGGGGCCGGAGGCTAAGGCTACTCTGAGGCGCCTGGTCGAGGGCAAGCGGGTTGATTGCGTCGCAGAACATCGGAGCTATGACCGGGTGGCGGCGGTCTGCCGGCTGAGGGGCCGGAGTGTCGGGGATTTGATGCGGTCTTCTGGCGTCGGTGAAGGAGGACGGGGGAAGCGCTGAAAAGGTCACGCTCCCACCGGGACACCCTAGGATAGCATGGCCTAGCGAGGCTCCTATTAGGGAACCTTGAGGGGAACAAATCCCCATCCTGCCGAATTATTTAATAGAAACAATAGGCGTTGGCGGAGAGGGTGGGATTCGAACCCACGGTACCCGTAAAGGTACGCCGCATTTCGAGTGCGGTGCTTTCGACCACTCAGCCACCTCTCCGACGAGGAACGGCGCCTGAAAAGGGGCCGGTGAGTGCGAGGCGCGGAAACTAGCGAGGGCGCCGGGCGGAGGCAAGCCTTGCCGGAGCGGGCGGGGCGGTGCGGGTGGGCGGGGCCTCAGCCCTCGTCGTCCTCCACCGGCAGCACGGCCAGGCCGTCGGCGTCGGCGTGGAGGAGGTCGCCGGGTACGAAGACCACGCCGCCGAAGGCGACGGGGGCGTCGCGCAGGCCCTCGCCGCGCTTGACCGTGCGCATGGGGCAGGTTCCCAGGGCCTTGATCCCCAGCTTCATTCGGCCGAGGGCGGCCGTGTCGCGCACGGCGCCGAACACCACCACTCCGGCCCAGCCGTTGCGCACCGCGTCCGTCGCCAGGTTGTCGCCCAGGAGGGACCGGCGCAGGGAGCCGCCGCCGTCCACCACCAGCACCGCGCCCTCGCCGGGCTCGGACAGGGCCTGCTTGACCAGGGCGTTGTCCTCAAAACAGCGCACCGTGCGGATCGGGCCGGAAAAGGCCGTGCGGCCGCCAAAGTCGCGGAAGGGGACGTGGCAGACCTCGATCACGTCCTCATGGGCGTCGCACAGGTCGGCGAGGGTGGTCATGGGGCGGGTCCTTACTCGGTCGGACCGGCGATGTAGCGGTCGGTGGCCCGGGTGGGAAGCCCGTCCAGGCTGCGGGTCCGCCCGGCCTGTTTCTTCACCCAGGCCTGTGGGTCCTGGGCGGCGTGATAGCGGGGCAGGGTTTCGCGGTGATGGTCCAGGCTCATGACCGGCACGCCCCAGCCGCAGCTGGTCTGCACGCCCTCCACGGTGATGTCGAAGATCTGGCGCACGCCGGGCTGCAGGGTGAAGCGGGCGGCCAGGCCCTCCCACTCCGGGTCGGCGGGCAGGACGGGCCGGCCGCGGCCATAGATCCGCAGGATCAGGGCCGGCGCCTCGAAGTTGCACATCATCAGGGTGATGCGCCCGTCCGCCGCCAGGTGGGCGTGGGTCTCATTGCCCGACCCGGCCAGGTCCAGATAGGCGACGCGGTTGGGGGAGAGGACCTGGAAGGTCCCGGCCAGCCCCTTGGGCGACAGGTTGATCCGCCCGTCCGCCGCAGCGGTGGCGACAAAGAAGACCGGCTGGCGGGCGATCATCGCCACATGGTCTTCCGTCAGACTGTCGAAGAACTCGGCCATGAGGAAACGCTAGTCCATCCCGGGCGAGGCGAACAGGGCCCGTCTCGGGGTGAAGGGGGTCAACGGCGTCTCAGCTGACCCCCTCAGTCAGCTTCGCTGACAGCTCCCCCTAATGGGGAGCAATTGAGTGCTCTCATTCCTCCCCCCAGGGGGAGGTGGACCGCAAAGCGGGCCGGAGGGGGTCAACGAAATCGCCGAACCAACCCTCACCCCCTCGGGGCTTTCCCTGCCTGCGGGAGCGCGTTAAGCCCTCTGCATCAACCGGCTGAAACGCACCGGAGGGGGAGGACGATGAGCCTGAAAGGCAAGGCCTACATCATGGGGGCGTGGGAGCATCCCACCCGCGACGCCCCCGACAAGACCAGCGCCCAGCTGCACGCCGAGAGCGCCAGGGGCGCCCTGGCCGACGCCGGCCTCTCCTTCGATGACGTGGACGGATACTTCTGCGCCGGAGATGCGCCGGGCTTCGGCGGCATGTCCATGGTCGACTATATGGGCCTCAGGAACGTCCGCCACCTGGACTCCACCGAGACCGGCGGCTCCTCCTACATCCTGCACGTCGGCCACGCGGTCCAAGCCATCGCCGCCGGCAAGTGCCAGGTGGCCCTGATCACCCTGGCCGGGCGTCCGCGCCAGGGCCAGGGCGGCCGTCCCGGCGGCGGCGCGCGCCCGGGCCAGCTGTCCGACGGCGCCCCCGAAGCCGGTTTCGAGAACATCTACGGCGGCTCGACCCACAACACCTACGGCATGTGCGCCATGCGCCACATGCACGAGTACGGCACCACCTCCGAGCAGCTGGCCTGGATCAAGGTGGCCGCCAGCCATCACGCCCAGTGGAACGAACACGCCTTCCTGAAGGACGTGGTCACGGTGGAGGACGTGGTCAATTCGCGGATGATCGCCGACCCGCTGCACCTTCTGGACTGCTGCGTCGTCACCGACGGCGGCGGCGCCCTGATCGTCACCTCGCCCGAGGTGGCCCGCAGCCTGAACCGGCCCAGGGTCAAGGTGATCGGCTCCGGCGAGGCGCCCAAGGGCCCCAGCGGCGGCCAGGGCCTGGACCTGACCACCTCCGGCGCCGTCTGGTCCGGCCCCCGGGCCTTTGCAGAGGCCGGCGTCACCCCCGCCGACATCAAGTACGCCTCCATCTACGACAGCTTCACCATCACCGTGCTGATGCAGCTGGAGGACCTCGGCTTCTGCGCCAAGGGCCAGGGCGGCCGCTTCGTGGCCGACGGCAACCTGATCTCGGGCGTCGGCAAGCTGCCCTTCAACACGGACGGCGGCGGCCTGTGCAACAACCACCCCACCAACCGGGGCGGGATCACCAAGGTCATCGAGGCGGTGCGCCAGCTCCGCGGCGAGGCCCATCCCAAGGTCCAGGTGGCCAACTGCGACCTGGCCCTGGCCCACGGCACGGGCGGATCCCTGGGCACGCGCCATGGCGCGGCCACGGTCATCCTCGAGCGGGAGTAGGAAGATGAGCGAAGCTGAAGCCAAGCCCGCCGGCCGGGCCATCCCTGCGCCCGCGGTCACCGTCGAGAGCCAGCCCTTCTGGGACGCCGCCGCTGAGGGCCGGTTCCTGATCAAGCGCTGCACCGCCTGCGGCAAGGCGCACTGGTACCCCCGCGCCATCTGCCCCTTCTGCGCCTCGGACGACACGGTCTGGGAAGAGAGCCCCGGCGAGGGCGAGATCTACACCTTCTCCATCATGCGCCGCTCGCCCACGGGCCCCTACGTCATCGGCTACGTCACCCTCGACGAGGGCCCGGCGGTGCTGACCAACTTCGTGGACTGCGACCCGGACTCCCTGCGGATCGGCCAGAGGGTGAAGGTGCGCTTCCAGCCCACCGAAGGCGGCCCCCCGGCCCCGGTCTTCCGGCCGGCGTAAAGCGCCATTGCTCCCCCAAGGGGGAGCTGTCAGCGAAGCTGACTGAGGGGGTCAACGGCGCCTCAGCTGACCCCCTCCGGCCCGCTGCGCAGTCCACCTCCCCCTGGGGGGAGGAATTGGGGAGGCAAGGGGAAGCTCCCGGCGAAGCCCGGTGAGGGGGTCTGCGGCGTCGCCGCATCCCGTTCAGCATCTGTTAACCAAAGCGGGAGCCTAAGAGACGATAGTTTCCAGGCTCAGGCAAAGGATGGCCGACATGCGCAAGATCCTCATCCTCGCGGCCGCCGCGGCGACCCTCGCCGTGGCCGGTTGCAACACCATCGCGGGCGTCGGCAAGGACGTCCAGGCCGCCGGCAGCGCCGTCACCAAGACGGCCGACCAGGCCAAGGAAGGCGTCAAGGAGTAACCCTCGCGACGCCGCCGCAGGAATCGCCCGGCCGCCCCTCGGGGCCGCCGGGCTTTTTCATGCCCGGGCGTCGGCCGCCATCTGCTCCAGCAGGGCTTCGGCCTCCCGGGGCGACCTCACCCGGTGAAGGCGCAGGCCCGCCCATTTCGGGTCCGCGAACCGCTCCGCGCGCTTGGCGTTCGCCCGGGTGCGGTGGCGCAGGGTGAACCAGACCGGGTGGTCCTTGCCGAACCAGCGGATGAAGTGTTCCCGGTTGCCCGTTCCCGCCCACAGCTCGCGCCCGGTGACCGCCCGGTTCAGCGTGCGCCTCAAGAGGCGCGGCATGCTGACCGAGAGGGGATAGTCCAGCCAGATGACGTCGGTGGCCCGGCTCCAGATGAGGTCCTGGCAGACGGTGTAGTTGCCGTCGGTGACCCACTTCTCGCCCCGGGTGGCGGCCTCGACCCGGTCGACGAAGGCCTGCGGGTCCTCGGCATGCAGGTCGCGCCAGCCCGGCAGCCAGTTCAGGGCGTCCAGCTCCACCCGCTCCAGGCCGAACCGCGCCGCCAGACCCGCCGCCAGGGTCGACTTTCCCGCCCCGGAAACCCCCATGATGGAGATGCGCATCAGGCGTCCTTTCCCACGACGGCCTCAATCACCTGCATGGCCAGCCTGTCCTCGCCAACGTTTCCCGCCAGAGTGATCAACGCCTTCCACAGGGCCCAGCCGCGCGCCCGGGTCCATACATCCCGATCCATCGCCATGGCGTCAACGAAGACCGCACGAGCCTCGCCCTCAAGGAAGGTCCATGCGATGACCAGATCACAGGCGGGATCGCCGACCCCCATGATGCCGAAATCGATCACGGCGCTGAGGCGGCCCTCGCTCACCAGAAGATTTCCGGGAGAGACATCTCCATGGATCCAGACCGGCGCGCCGGTCCATCGGGTCGCCAGGGCGCTCTCCCAGAGGGCTGCCGCTCCGACCTGATCCACCCCTGACCCCAGCTTGCGCAGGGCCCAGCTGACCTGCCGCGTGTAGGTGGACAGAAGGCCGCCCCGGAAAAAGTTGTGGGCGCCCGCCGCGGGTCCGCCGGAGGCGTCCAGTTGCTGGAGCGCCTTCAGAAAGCCCGCCAGGTCGCGGGCGAAGGTCACGGGGTCAGGGATGGCCGCGCTGCTGGCGCTCTCTCCCGGCAGCCATTGATTGACGGACCAGGCCCAGGGAAAGTCGTCACCCGGCGCGCCGAGGGCGAGGGGTGTCTGGATGGCCAGCGGCAGATGCGGCGCGAGCTTCGGGAGCCAAAGCGCCTCCTTCTCGACCTGATGCGCGTGGGCCTCATCCCGGGGCAGTCGCAGGCTCAGCTCTTTCCCGAGATGAAAGGTCACATTGTCCTGGCCTCCCATGGCGACAGGCGTGACGGTCAGGTGCGCCCAATGCGGAAACTGCGCCGCGACCAGCCGGACGGCCAGGGCCGCGTCGATCGCAAAGCGTGCAGTCCCACCCGCGGACATGGTCAGTTCCGTTTGAGGCCCAGCTCCGCCCAGACCTCGTCGGTGTGCTCGCCCAGGCGGGGCGGGTGGCGGCGGATGTTGCTGGGCGAGCCGGTGAACTTCACCGGCGGCTTCATGGCCAGATAGGGCCCGGCGTGCGGGTGCTCGTGGCGCTCGAAGAAGCCCACGGCGGACAGGTGCGGGTCGTCGGGCAGGTCGTCCAGCCGGGCGGTGCGCACCACCGGGATGGACAGGGGCTTCAGGAGGTCCAGCCATTCCTGGGTGGTCTTGGTCTTGGTCACCTCGCCCACCAGACCATAGAGTTCCTGGATGTGCTTGCCGCGGGTGGCGTAGTCGGAAAAGCGCGGGTCCTTGCCGAAGCTCTCGGCCATGCCGGCGGCGGCGAAGAACTGGTCCCACTGCTTGTCGGTGTAGGGCAACAGGCCGATGTGCCCGTCCTTGGTCTCGTAGGGGCGGCGGTTCGGATTGGCCACGCGCTGGTAGGCCCACTGGCCGATGGGCGGGTCGAAGGCGTGGTCGTAGAGGTGTTCGACCAGGGTGAAGCTGGTCATGCATTCCAGCATGGGCACCTCGATGAACTGGCCCTCGCCGGTGCGCTCGCGGTGCAGGAGGCCGGCGGTGATGGCCTGGCTCATGAACAGGCCCGAGACCTTGTCGGCCACCAGGGTGGGCAGGATGCGCGGCGTCGGGTTGCCGTCCGTGCGGGGCAGGAGGTCCGCCAGGCCCGAGGCCGACTGGATCAGGTCGTCATAGGCCGGCTCGCCGGCATAGGGCCCCTCCGAGCCGTAGCCCGCCGCGTGCACATAGACGACGTCGGGCCGCAGGGCGCGGACGTCCTCATAGGCAAGGCCCAGCCGCTTCAGGCCCTCGTAGCGGATGGAGGTGGCGAAGACCTCGCAGGAGGCGATCAGGGCCTCCATCAGGGGTCGGCTCGCCGGGTCCTTCATGTCCACCACCACCGAGCGCTTGTTGCGGTTGATGGTCAGGAAGATGGGGCCCAGGTCCCGGGGCGCGCCCTGCGGCACATGGCCGGCCCAGCGCATGATGTCGCCTCCGTCGCCCCGCCCCGAGCCGGGGTCTTCGATCTTGATCACCTCGGCGCCCTGGTCGCCCAGGATCTGGGTGGCGTAGGAGCCGAAGACCACGCTGGTCAGGTCCAGGATGCGCACGCCCGCCAGGGGGCCCGTCGCCTTTGTCGCAAGTTCCCGGGTTTCCGCCACGTCGTGTCTCCCCTTGGCCGTTTCCGTCGTTATGATCCCCCCAGCGGAGGGCGCAAGCCGCGAGGAGGCCGTCGCATGGACTTTCAGCTTTCCGATGAGCACCGGATGCTCAGGGACCTCGCCGAACGCTTCGTGCGCGAGGAGCTCATCCCCCTTGAGGGGGCCGTGCTGGCGCGGGACGCGGCCGGGCAGGGGATCTGGCTCTCGCCGGAGGAGCGCGCCCGCATCGACGACGTGTCGCAAAAGCTGGGTCTCTGGGGCCTGGACGCGCCTGAGGATGTCGGTGGATTCGACCTGCCCCAGGTGGCCCTGGTCGGCGTCAATGAGGCCATGGGTTCGACCATCACGCCCTACACCCTGCCGCCGGACTCGCCGAACCTGCGCATGCTGATGGCCACGGTGACCGAGCGCCAGCGCGAGGCCTACCTGGCCCCCTATGCGGCCGGAAAGACCATCAGCGCCATCGGCATCTCCGAGCCGGGCGCCGGCGCCGATCCGGCGGGCATGATCACCCGGGCCGTCCGCGACGGCGACGACTGGATCCTCAACGGCCGGAAGATCTGGACCAGCCGGGCCGAGCAGGCCGACTTCACCATCGTCATGGCCGTTACCGACAAGGAGAAGGGCTCGCGCGGCGGCATGAGCGCCTTCCTGGTCGACCGCGACACCCCCGGCTTCAACATTCTGCGCCGCATTCCCATGCTGGCCGGCGCCTTCACCTACGAGATCGCCCTCGACGACGTCCGGGTGCCGGGCTGGAAGCTGCTGGGCGAGGAGGGGCAGGGCTTCGCCCCCATGCAGGTACGCCTCGGCACCCGCCGCATCGAGATGGCCGCCTGGTGCATCGGCCTCGCCCAGCGGGCCCTGGACATGATGATCGAGTTCGCGCCCCAGCGGGTGACCTTCGGCCAGCCCCTGTCCCAGCGCCAGGCCGTCCAGTGGTGGGCCGCCGACGCCGCGACCAGGATCCACGCCGCCCGCCTGATGACCTATCACTGCGCCTGGAAGCTGGATCAGGGTCAGGACGTGAAGAACGAGATCTCGATGATCAAGGTCTTCGCCACCGAGATGGCCTGGGAGGTCCTGGACAATGTCATGCAGTGCTTCGGCGCCATGGGCATGACCAAGGAACTGCCCCTGCACCTGATGGCGGCCAGCGTCCGCAACATGCGAATCTACGACGGGCCTTCCGAAGTCCACCGCATGGTGGTCGCCCGCAACCTCCTGGGAGTGAAGAGATGACCACCACCACCGAGCGCCCCGAAATCACCGTCGAGAAGATTGGCCAGATCGCGGTGGTCACCCTCGACCGGCCGCCGAACAACCACGTCTCCGTGCCCCTGATGCGTGACCTGGCCGACCTCATGGAGAAGATCGACCGGGACGATACGGTCCGCGCCGTCGTCCTGGCCTCGGCGGGCAAGGCCTTCTGCGCCGGCGCCGACCTCGTGGCCCCCGATGGGATCGGCGGCTCGGGCATGAACGGGATCAACGACCTCTACACCCAGGCCGTGCGCCTCTTCTCCGTGGAGACCCCGATCGTCGCCGCCGTCCAGGGCGCGGCGGTGGGCGCGGGCCTGGGCCTGGCCCTCGTGGCGGACTTCCGCATCGCCTCCCCTGAGGCCCGCTTCACCGCCAACTTCGTCAAGCTGGGCTTCCATCCCGGCTTCGGCCTGACCCACACCCTGCCCCGACTGGTCGGCGAGCAGAGGGCCGCCCTGATGTTCCTGACCGGCCGCCGGGTGAAGCCCGAAGAGGCCCTGGCCTGGGGCCTGGTGGACGAGGTGGTCCCGCAGGCTCAGCTGCTGGAGGCCGCCAAGGCCCTGGCCGGCGAGATCGCCGAGAACGCCCCCCTGGCGGTAGTCGCCACCCGCAAGACCCTGCGCGCCGGCCTCGCCGCCGCCGTCCGGGCCCAGACCGACCACGAGCACGGCCAGCAGACCATCCTGCGCGCCACCGAGGACTTCGCCGAGGGCGTCCGCGCCGTGGCTGAGCGCCGGCCGGGCAACTTCCGGGGGCGGTAGGTTCGCCAAAGCCCAATTCCTCCCCCGAGGTGGAGGTGGCGCGCTCAGCAGACCCCCTCACCGACCTTCGCCGGGAGCTCCCCCTTGGGGGAGCAATGGCTCGGTAATTCCTCCCCCCAGGGGGAGGTGGACCGCGAAGCGGGCCGGAGGGGGTCTACGGCGACTGACGGAAGGCCAGCGATCAGCGCAGGCCGACGGCGGGGCGCTTCAGCGCCCGGGCGGCGCCCACCAGGGCGGCGTAAGGGTGCTGGATCAGGGTGGTCGGAATCGCGGCCATGAAGTCGCTCATCCGGCCCTTGGCCTCGAACCGGCGGCGGAACTCGCCGCTGGCCAGCCTGTCCGCCATCTTTGGCGCCATTCCACCTGAGATGAAGACCCCGCCGCGGGCGCCAAAGGTCAGGGCCAGGTCGCCTGCAACCGACCCCAGGATGGCGCAGAAGCGGTCCAGGGTCGCGCAGGCCAGGGTGTCTCCCGACTCCGCCGAAGCGGTGATGGTCGCCGCGTCCGGCAGGTCCGCCGGCCGTCCCTCAATCTCGGCCAGGGCCGAGTAAAGGTTGAACAGCCCCGGTCCCGAGAGAATCCTTTCGATCGAGGTGCGCCCGAACCTCCGGGTCAGGATCCTCAGGATCTCGATCTCCACGTCGTCCGTCGGGGCGAAGGCCGCATGGCCGCCCTCGCCGGCCACCTCCACGTCGCCCCGCTCGGATCGCGCCAGGCCCGCGACGCCGAATCCTGTGCCGGCGCCCATCACCACCAGCGGGGCGAAGTCCGCGCCCCGGACATCAGGGCCGATCCGCCTCAGGGTGTCGGCCGGCAGGAGCGGCGCGGCCAGGGCCTGGGCGGCGAAGTCGTTGATCAGCCGGACGGACTCGAACTCAAAGGCGACGAAGAGCTCGCCCTCCGAGGCCCGCCAGCTGTTGTTGGTGAACTGGATCTCGCCATCCACCACCGGTCCGGCCACGGCCAGGACGGCGCGCTCGGGCCGCTTGCGGCCCAGGGTCTTCTCCAGATAGGTGGCGATCACCTCCGTCAGGGAGGGGTAGTTCCGCTCGTCATAGGTGACGGGGTGGCGGATGTGCCCTTCCTCGTCGACCAGGGCCAGGCGCGCATGGGTGCCGCCGATGTCGCCGACAAGCCCGGTGTACACGTTTTTCAAGGTCTCACCCCGCAGGCGCAGGCGTGCGCCGGTCCGGGCGCGCGGCGAGGGATTAGCCCAATCCCGGGCGGCTTGCACCCCTTCGTTTGCGGCCGCGCCTCAGCGTCTCAGGGGCGCATGCGCAATGCGCAGGATGTTGGCCGCGCCGGGCGATCCCATGGGCAGGCCCGCCAGGATCAGCACCCGGTGCCCGGGGGGGCACAGTCCCGCCGCCAGGGCCTCATCCACGGCCACCCGGGCCAGGTCCTCGGGATCGGTGATGATGTCGACCACCCGGGCCTCCACCCCCCAGGCCAGGGCCAGGCGCCGGGCGGTGGCCAGGCGGGTGGTCAGGGCCAGGGTCGGCTGGAGGGGGCGTTCCCGCGACAGGCGAAGCGCGGTCTGGCCGGTGGTGGTGAAGGCGGCGAGGCAGCCGGTGGAGGCCGAGTCGGCGGCCCGGCGGGCGGCGGCCACCAGGGCGTCGGCGTCCGCGTCCTCCACCGGGTATTCGGCGGCCATCAGCTCGGGCCAGCGCGGATCGCGCTCCACCCGGGTCAGGATCCGATCCATCATGGTCACGGCTTCGAGGGGATACTCGCCTGCTGCGGTCTCAGCTGACAGCATGACGGCGTCTGCGCCCTCATAGACGGCGGCGGCCACGTCCGAGGCCTCGGCCCGGGTGGGCGTCGGCGAGTGGATCATGGATTCCAGCATCTGGGTCGCCACGATGACGGGGATGCCTCGCGTTCTCGCCGCGCGCACCAGGGTCTTCTGGACCACTGGCACGTCCTCCGGCGCCAGCTCCACGCCCAGGTCGCCCCGGGCCACCATGACGGCCTCGGACAGGTCCAGGATCTCGTCCAGGGCCTCCAGGGCGGCGGGCTTCTCGATCTTGGCCAGCACGCCGGCGCGGCCCAGGACGATCTGCCTCAGCTCGGCCATGTCGGCGGCGCGCTGCACGAAGGACAGGGCCACCCAGTCCACCCCCTGGGCGAGGGCGAAGTCCAGGTCGATCCGGTCCTTCTCGGTCAGGGCGGGGATGGGGATGGCCAGGCCGGGCAGGTTCAGGCCCTTGTGGTCCGACAGGGCCTCGCCCCCGATCACCTCGGTCTCTGCGAAGTCCTCGCCATGGCGCACCACCTTCAGCCGGACCTTGCCGTCATCCAGCAGGACATCCGCGCCGGCCTTCAGGGCGGCGAAGATTTCGGGATGCGGCACGCAGACCCGCCGGGCATCGCCGGGGGTGGGATCCCGGTCCAGCCGGAAGGCCTGGCCACGCGTCAGCTCGACCCGCCGGTCCTTGAACTCGCCCAGCCGGATCTTGGGGCCCTGCAGGTCGGCCAGGACGGCCAGGGGCCGCCCCACCTCGGCCTCGGCGGCCCGGACCCGGGCGATCGCCGTCGCGTGGTCAGCATGCTCGCCATGGCTGAAATTGACCCGGAAAACGTCCGCCCCGGCCCGAGCCAGGGCGACGATCTGCTCCGGCTTGCGGCTCGCCGGTCCCAGGGTGGCGACAATGCGGGCTCTGCGGGCGCGAATCATGAGGGGTCCTGCTGCGGGTTGGGCACACCCTTGGCCCTAAACTTTGAAAGGGGTTTAACAGTGGCGCCCTAATTCCTCCCCCCAGGGGGAGGTGGACCGCGCAGCGGGCCGGAGGGGGTCAACGGCGGCTCAGTTGACCCCCTCTCCCGCCTCCGGCGGGAGCTCCCCCTTGGGGGAGCAATGGGCCCTTTAGTTCCTCCCCCCAGGGGGAGGTGGCGCGCGCCAGCGCGATGGAGGGGGTCAACGGCGTCTCAACAGACCCCCTCAACAGACTTCGCCGCGAGCCCCCCTGGGGCAGCAATGGGCTCTACCGCAACCCAAGACCCGGCAGGGTCCGGCCCTCCTGAAAATCCAGGCGGCCGGACTGGAAGCCCGTCCTCAGGCCGCTCTCGCGGCCGAACTCCAGCAGGGTGTCCGCCGTCCGGGAATAGGCGGGCCAGGCCTGGCCTCCGGGGCAGTCCGGGCGCCCGGTCTTCGCGAAGGCCGCCCAGCAGCCGTTCATCAGGACGGCCATGGCCCGGTCCTCTTCCGACACCGCCGACATGGGCGTGCGCCGGCCCCAGTACTGGAAGACGTACTGGATCTCCGCGGCGTGGGCGGCCCGGTCGGTGAGGGGCCGGAAGCGGGTGCCCACATAGGAGAAGTGGTAGAGCCAGGCGGGCGCGCCCGAGGCCGCCTGACGGGCGATCCAGCGGGCCGGGGCGCCCATGGCCCGGTCGGTGAAGACGGCGCGGGCCAGGGCCTCGTCGCCCTTGGCGGCCTCGACGGGATAGGCCTCTCGGGCGCCGTCGGGCACGGCGCGGATCATCTCCGGTCGCCAGGGGCCCATCAGCGAATCCTCGCCGGAATTCCAGCCGATGATCAGCGGCACATCGGCGGCCCGGCCGGCGGCGAAGGCCTGGGTGGGGGTCTCCTTCAGCAGGCGTCCGTCCGGGATCGGGCCGAAGCTTCCGCCGACGCCCTTGACCAGGCTCTCGGCCGGGAGGGCGCGCAGGTCGGCGGCGGAGGCCCTGGCGTGGCCCAGGGCCGCCAGGGCCTTTTCCCCCGCCTCGGCCTTGGCGGCCAGGGTCGTCGGCGGGACCCAGCCGCCCCCCGACTGGACGATGGCGCGGGCGTAGAGGCCCTTGGCCGAGGGCGTCGCCAGCAGGGCCAGGGTGCTCATGCCCCCGGCGCTCTCGCCGAACACCGTCACCTGCCGGGGATCGCCTCCGAAGGCTGAGATGTTGCGCTTCACCCACTGGAGGGCGGCGACCTGGTCCATCAGGCCGTAGTTGGCCAGGGGTTCGTCCTTGCGCGCCGCTGCGGCCAGGGCCGGGTGGGCGAAATAGCCCAGCGGGCCCAGCCGGTAGTTGATCGTCACCACCACGATCCCCTGCCGGGCGAAGGCCGAGCCGTCGTAGATCCAGCCCGCCCCTTCCCGGTGGCTGCCGCCGTGGATCCAGACCATGACCGGCGCCTTGCGGGCGCCAATCGGCGCGAAGACGTTGAGCTGCAGACAGTCTTCGCTCATCGGCCCGTTGGCGCCGCCGCCGTTGGGCGTCCCGTCGGCGTTCATCTTCTGGACGCAGGAGGGGCCGTTCTTCGTCGCGTCGCGCTCGCCCTTCCAGGCGGCGGCCCGGGCCGGCGGCGTCCAACGGCGCTCGCCCACGGGCGGGGCGGCGTAGGGGATGGCGCGCCAGACGCCCAAGCCGTCCTTCGCCTCTCCGGCCAGGACGCCCGTCTCGACCTTCACCCGTGCGGGTTCGGCAGCGGCGGCCCCTGCCAGCAGGGGAAGGGCGAGGGCGGCGGCCCGGGCGAGCATCTTGAGCATGGCGTGTCTCCCTGTCGCCCCGACTTCGCCGGAGGGGCGGACGGGCGTCAAGGGCGGGGCCTTCCGGGCCTGAAGTCCGTGCGTCAGCCCGCCCGGAAGACTTCGGGGAAGCGGCTTGTGAGCATGGCCCAGTCTGCCGTGTCCGCAGACATCCAACGGATCGCCTCGATCACTTCGGCATGGTCGGTCTCGAGATCGCGGTGGAAGATCGGTTCGTGGTGCGCAATTCGATTCCTGAGCCGGCGCAGGGCGTTCAAGCGCCGATGAACCCGATCCCGCCTCATGTTCCTGCCCGTCTCGCGAAAGGCGCTGAAGAGGCTCCTTCTCCAAAGGGTGGCGTCGTATCGCGGCCCCAACAGGCTGACCCAGGAGCCGAAGTTGAGTTCAGCGACAACACGTCCTGTCGTTATGAGCTTTCGGGATTGCAGGATGGCGGCCTTGGCGCGCTCGATATCCCGGCGGACATCTGATTGCAGGGGAACTGAATTCGCCTCGAACCACCTGGAACCGAAAGCGAGGGATAAGTTTCGATGAATCCTGTTTCGGAGACAGATCTCCAAAGTCTGCAGCGGGGTGTAGAAGGCTTCGGCGATCCGGGAATTTCGCTCGTAGAGGGAGAGTGCGCGATCCAGATCGCCTGAGGCGGCCTCCAGGTATTTCTCAAGGCGATCGCGCGTCAGGACCTCTTCCAGGCTCGCGTTGATCGCTGGGTTACGCAAAGAGTTCACTTGGCGTTCCCGTCCAGGCGGCCTAAACTCCCGCTGTACACCCCGGGTCGGCCTCTGCCGTTTGGCATGCTCCCGGGGTCAGTCATTTCTGGGCTGGCCCTTCTCCGTCCCGGCGGGTGCATCGGCCTTGTCTTTCGATCCGGATTCCGGGTCATGGGCTGGCGACATTCGTTCAATGGAAGTCCCGGCTGGCCACCAGCCGTCCGCCGCCGGCGGGCGGGGCTTCGCCGGATTCGTCCGTCCTCAGGGCGGCGGCCAGGAAGGACAGGTCGGTGATCCGCTCGGCCACCAGGTGGACGATCTGGCCGGCCACCTGCAGCCGGCCCTCCACCAGCACCAGGCCCGAGCGCATGACTGCCGGGCGATGGGCTTCGAAGACGTCCTTCCAGACGATGATGTTGGCCGCGCCGGTCTCGTCCTCCAGGGTCATGAAGACCACGCCCTTGGCCGTGCCCGGCCTCTGGCGCACCAGGACCAGGCCCGCCACGGCGGTGCGCCGGCCGTCGCGCATCCGCCCCAGCTCCGCCGCCGGCTTCGCGCCCCGCGCCGCCAGCTCGCCGCGCAGGAAGGCGCAGGGGTGGGCCTTCAGGGACAGGCGCAAGGTCCGGTAGTCCTCGGCGGTCTCGCGGGCGGCGGTCATGATCGGCAGGGCGGCCTCCGGCTCGGGCAGGTCGGCCCCGGCCGCCAGGGGCGCCTCGCGGTCGGCCCGGTCGGCGCCGGTCAGGCCCTTCACCGCCCACAGGGCCTGGCGCCGGCTCACCCCCAGCCCGGCGAAGGCGTCGGCCTCGGCCAGCAGCTCCATCCCCCGGCCGCTCACCTCCCGGGCGAAGTCGGCGACGGCGCGGGCGCCCCGGTCGCGGGCCCGGAGCAGGCGGGCGGCGTCCTCCCGGGCCAGGCCCCGGACCTGCCGCAGGCCCAGCCGCATCGCCCTCAGCCGCCGGCCGGGAACCGGCTCCAGGGTGCAGTCCCAGTCGCTGGCCAGGACGTCGGCGGGGCGCACCTCCACCCCGTGCGCCTGGGCGTCCCGCACCAGCTGGGCCGGCTGGTAGAAGCCCATGGGCTGGGAGTTGATCAGGGCTGCGCAGAAGGCGTCGGGCCAGCGCCACTTCACCCAGGCCGAGGCGTAGACCAGGAGGGCGAAGCTGATGGCGTGGCTCTCGGGGAAGCCGTAGGAGCCGAACCCCTCGATCTGGCGGAAGCAGCGTTCGGCGAAGTCCGGATCGTAGCCCCGCCCGGTCATGCCCTCCAGGAAGCGGCGGCGGTATTCGCTGACGCTCCCCAGGTTGCGGAAGGTGGCCATGGCCCGGCGCAGGCCGTCGGCGTCGTTCTCGCTGAACCGGGCCGCCTCGATGGCCAGGCGCATGGCCTGCTCCTGGAACAGGGGCACCCCCAGGGTCTTGCCCAGCACCCGGTGCAGCTCGTCCGGCGGGCCATGCTCCGGCGCGGGGGCGGGGAACTCCACCGGGTCGGTCCCGTCGCGCCGGCGCAGGTAGGGGTGGACCATGTCGCCCTGGATGGGGCCGGGCCGGACGATCGCCACCTCGATCACCAGGTCGTAGAACCGTCGGGGCTTCAGGCGCGGCAGCATGGACATCTGCGCCCGGCTCTCCACCTGGAAGACGCCCACGGAATCCGCCCGGCACAGCATGTCGTAGACCTGCGGGACCTCCTGCGGGACCTGGGCGATGTCGGTCAGCCGGGTCCCGTCGGCCCTCGGCGGGATCATGGCGAAGCTCTTGCGCAGGGCGCTCAGCATGCCCAGGGCCAGGATGTCCACCTTCATTAGCCCCAGGGCGTCGATGTCGTCCTTGTCCCACTCGATGAAGGTGCGGTCGGGCATGGCGGCGTTGCCGATGGGGACCATCTCGTCCAGCCGGCCCCGGGTCAGGACATAGCCGCCCACGTGCTGCGACAGGTGGCGGGGAAAGCCCAGCAGCTCACTGGCAAGGGTGGTGGCGCGGCGGATCTCCGGGGCGTCCGGGTCCAGGCCCGCCTGGCGGATGTAGGGGTCCGGGCTCATGCCGCCCCAGGGCCCCCAGACCGTGCCGGCCAGGGCGGCGGTGACGTCCTCGGTCAGGCCCAGGGCCTTGCCCACCTGGCGGATGGCCATGCGCGGCCGGAAGTGAATCACCGTGGCGGCGATGGCCGCCCGCTCGCGGCCATAGCGGCGGAACAGGTACTGCATGACCTCCTCGCGCCGCTCATGCTCGAAGTCGACGTCGATGTCCGGCGGCTCGCCCCGCGCCTCGGAGATGAAGCGCGAGAACAGCAGGTCCTGGTCCTTCTTGGTCGGGTCGACGGCGGTGATGCCCAGGCAGAAGCAGACCACGGAGTTGGCCGCCGACCCGCGCCCCTGGCAGAGGATGCCCTGCTCCCGCGCCCAGCGGACAATGTCGTGGACGGTCAGGAAGTAGTTGGGAAAGCCCAGCTTCTCGATCAGGCCCAGCTCATGCTCCAGGGTCCGACGCTCGCGCTCGCCCAGCCCGCCCTCGAAGCGCCAGGCCGCCCCCTCCCAGGTCAGGTCGCGCAGGTGCTGGATGGGGGTCTTGCCCGGCGGGACGGGCTCGTCGGGGTACTCGTAGCGCAGTTCCGACAGGTCGAAGCCGACCCGGGCGGCGATCTCCAGGCTCCGCTCGACGGCGCCGGGGAAGCGGGCGAACAGGCGGGCCATCTCGGCGGGGGACTTCAGCCGCCGCTCGGCGTTGGCCTCCAGCCTCAGGCCGGCCTCATGGATTGTGCAGCCCTCGCGGATGCAGGTCAGGACGTCCTGCAGGGGTCGCCGGCGGGCGTCGTGGTAGAGCACCTCGCCCACCGCGACCAGGGGCGCTCCCGCCGCCGCGCCCAGGGCCTCCAGCCGGGCCAGCTCCGCCAGGTCGCGGGGGCCGTAGCAGCGCACGCCTCCCAGCCAGACCGACCCCCGCCGGGCCCGGGCCAGGGCCTCCAGCCGCCGGGGGAAGTCCGCGCCGGCGGCCTCTCCCGGCGCCGGGGGCAGGACGATGCCCAGCAGGCCCTTCGCATGGTCCAGGAAGTCGCCGAGGGCGAGGTCGCACCCGCCCTTGCGCGCCCGCCGCTTGCCCAGGGTCAACAGGCGGGTCAGCCGTCCCCATGCGGCCCGGTCCTGCGGATAGCAGATCAGGTCCGGCGTCCCGTCGGCGAAGACCAGCCGCGTCCCCGCCAGCACGCGGGGCCCCGCCTCCAGCTTCCGCCCCGCCGCCCAGGCCCGCACCACGCCGGCGACGCTGTTGCGGTCGGCGATGCCGAGGGCCTCCAGCCCCAGGGCGGCGGCGGTCTGCACCAGCTCCTCGGGGTGCGAGGCGGCGCGCAGGAAGGAGAAGTTGCTGGCCGCCGCCAGCTCGGCGTAGCGGTTCATCCGAACAGGCCGTGCAGCCACCAGCGCACAGGCCGGTCATGGTCGTGCAGCCCCGAGCGGAAGACCCAGAAGCGCGCACCGTCCTGGTCCTCCACCCGGTAATAGTCCCGCACCTGGTCGGTCCGGACCGCCTCGATCCCGCTCCGCCACCACTCCGCGCCGATGCGCTCGGGGCCCTCGGCCAGGCGGATGCGGTGCACGCGCCGGCGCCAGCGGAACTGCCGGGGCGGCTCGTCGGGGGTCAGGGCGATCACCGCCTCCAGGGCCTCGGGGCGGGGCAGGAGGCGTAAGGGGCGGGGGCGCCAGGCGGGCCAGCTCACGGCCGGGCCGTCTCTGGCGGGACCGGCCTCCGCCCCCAGGGCGGCGGTCCGGCGCACCGAGCGTTCGGGGACATGGCTGGCCCGGGGCCGGCTGCGCCAGACCCGCCCGGGGCCCAGCCGGGCGTTCAGCCGGTCGATCAGGGGCGCCAGGGCCTCGGGTCCCTCGACGGGCTCCAGCAGGCTGGCCAGGTCGGCCTGGCCCGGGGACAGGACCTCGACCTCCGCCGCCTGCAGGCTCACCGCCTCGATCCCGAAGCCGGGGTCCAGGGTCTCCAGCCGGGGCAGGAAGAGGCGGGCGATGCGGTCCGGGTCCCGGGCGGGGCGGGACAGGCCCAGTTCCAGGCCCACGGGGGCGCCGTCAACCCGGTGGAAATCCAGGCGCAGGCGCCGGGCCCCGCGTCCGGCCGTCTCCAGCCGCGCGCAGAGGCGCAGGGCGACGTCCCGGCACAGGCGGGCCAGGTCGTCCGGCGCGCTCACCGGCTCGGCCAGGTCCAGCCGGGCGAACCAGGGGGTGGGCGGACGGCGGAAGGCCAGGGCCTCGGGCGCCCGGCCCAGGGTCTGGTCCAGGCGCAGCAGGACCCTGCCGCCGAAGCGCCTGGCCAGAGGGCCGCGGGGCAGGGCGGCCAGCTGGCCGATCCGCCTCAGGCCCAGCCGGGAGAGCTGCGCCGCCGCCGCGGGCTCCAGCCGCAGGGCTGTCAGCGGCAGTCCGGCCAGCTCCGGCGGCGGGGGCGACGCCTCCCGCCCGTCAGGATCCCAGGGGGCCAGGACCTGCGGTCCCGCCTCCGCCGCCGGGCTCCGCGCCAGGGCCCAGGCCGCTCCGGCCGCGTCGGCCACGGCGATCCGGGCGGTCAGGCCGTCCCTCGCCAGGCGGGCGGCCAGGTCAGCGGCCATCTCCGCCTCGCCGCCCCACAGGTGGGCGACCCCGCCGATGTCGAGGAACAGGCCGTCCGGCGGGTCGGGGGCGACGGCGGGGGAAAAGCGCACGCACCAGTCGGCCAGGGCCTCCAGGGCCCGGGCGTCGGCTTCCGGCTCGGCCTCGGCCAGGACCAGGTCAGGCCGCAGGGCCTGGGCGTCGGTCACCCTCTGGCCGGAGAAGAGGCCCGCGGCGGCGGCCTGCGGGCTGACGGCGGTCAGCACCCTCAGTCCGCGATCCGGTCCGACCAGGGCGAAGGGTTCAACCTGCGGCGCTGAGGGCCGCCGGCGCCGCCAGGTCTCGATCGCCCAGTTCGGCGACCAGACGCAGAGGATGCGCGACATCGGCTTCTCCCTCGTCTCCGCGTGCGCCGGCCTCCACGCTCCAGGCGCCGGTCCGGCCGCCCCGGCCGCGGGTCAGGCGCAGGCGCCAGCGGGGCGGTCCCAGGCCCAGTTCACCCGGATTGGGCGCGCTGGCCGCCGGCGACACCCGCCAGCAGGTGGCCGCCGCCGTGCCGCCCGACGTCCCCGCCGCCGCCCCGCCGAAGGGCCGCCGCAGGATCACCAGCCCCGTGCCGCCCCGCGCCTCGCAGGCCAGCTGCAGGCGCCGCCCGGCAGTCAGGTCCACGGCGCCGACCTCGGCCAGCACCACCCCGACGCCGGGAGAGGCCAGGGCGTCCTCGGCGACGGCCAGGGCCTCGGCCTCGTCCCGGGCGCAGACCCCCACCAGCCGGTCCGCCGGCAGGCCCAGCTCCGCCAGGCCGGGGGGGAAGAGGTCGTCGCGGCGCAGGATCCAGACGGCCGAGCGGCCGCGCTGGTCCGGCCGGGCCAGCAGGGCGGCGGCCAGCCGGGCGGCGAAGGCGGCGGGGGCGGCGCAGGTCTCGGCCTCGATGCCCTCGCCGCCGATCTCGTGCCACTGGCCCAGGGCCAGGCCCCCGCCCAGGGCCGAATCCAGGCGCAGATCGCCCAGGGACAGCCGCCCCCGCGCCGGTCCCGTCCACCGCTCCAGCCGCCGGATGTCCGCCCGCAGCGTCGCCAGCCTGTTCCGCCTGTCCCCGTCCATGCCCGACCTCGTGTTCGCTTTTTGTTCTAGTCCAGGCGAACAGGGAGTCAATGGCCTCCCGGGAGGGGGTGAAGGATCAGTCGCCGGCGACCTGCCGCGCCAGGCGGCGAGGGGCGACAGCCAGGTAGCTTTGCCGCATCCAGGCCTTCAGGGTCTCCATCTCGGCCAGGACGTCGTCCTCCGGCCCGAAGCGGGCGGTGACCCAGTTGTGGCGCTTGTGCCAGCCCGAGCTCTCCTGAACAAAGGGCAGGCCCGCCACCATCTCTGCAGAGATGGGCAGTTTCACCGTCAGGATCAGCTCGTCCGGGTGCTCGTCCCGCCCGCCGAACCAGGCGAAGCCCTTGCCCGCCACCCGCAGGTAGCGGAAGGGGTCGGCGTCCCGGCGCGGCGGCGCCAGGTCCGTCTCAGGCAGGCTGAGGCCGTAGGCCAGCAGCTCGGCCTCGGCTTGGCCGTAGGGGGTCAGGGGCGCGCTCACGCCCCATCTTCCTTCCGGCCCGGGGCCGGGGTCAACGGCGCTCAGCAGACCCCCTCCGGCCCGGGACTGGCGTCCCGGTCCACCTCCCCCTTGGGGGAGGAATTAGAACGCCAATTGCTCCCCCAAGGGGGAGCTCCCGGCGAAGCCGGGTGAGGGGGTCAACGACCTCTCGGCTGACCCTCTCTACGCCCCGCCTCAGAACCGCAGGATGCGGGCTTCCTTCACGTGGGGCAGGGCGCGGATGCGGCCCACCAGGCCGTCGTCGGGCTCCTGGTCCACGCCGATCAGGCAGATGGCGTCCTCGCCGGCGGCCACCCGGCCCAGGTTGAAGGTGGCGATGTTCACCTGCGCCTCGGACAGAAGGGCGCCGACCGCGCCGATGAAGCCCGGCTTGTCCTGGTTGTTCACGTACAGCATGGTCGGGCTGAAGGGGGCGTCCAGCTCCATACCCTTGACCTCGACGATGCGCGGGGTCCCGGCCACCACCGTCCCGGCGAAGGAGCGCTTGCCCATGGTCGTGGTCACGGTGATCCGCACCAGGCTCTCGAAGACCGGCGAGTCGTCCTGCTTGGACTCGGTCACGGTCACGCCCCGCTCGCGCGCGGCGGCGGGGGCCGAGACCACGTTGATCTCGGCCAGCACGGGCCGCATCACCCCGGCCAGGGCCGCGGCGGTCAGGGGCCGGGTGTTCAGCTGCGCCACCTCGCCCTCGTAGGCCAGCTCCACCGCCTTGATCTCCACGTCGATCATCTGGCCGGCGAAGGCGCCCAGGCGCTCGGCCAGGGCGACGAAGGGCTTCAGCTTGGGGGCTTCCTCGGCGCTCACCGAGGGGCTGTTCAGGGCGTTGGTCACGGCCCCGGTCAGAAGGTAGTCGCTCATCTGCTCGGCCACCTGCAGGGCGACGTTCTCCTGCGCCTCCAGGGTTGAGGCGCCCAGGTGGGGCGTGGCGATGAAGTTGGGGGCGCCGAACAGGACGTTGGCCGTCGCCGGCTCCTCGACAAAGACGTCGAAGGCCGCCCCGCCCACATGTCCGGAGTCCAGCAGGGCGCGAAGGGCCGCCTCGTCCACCAGCCCGCCGCGGGCGCAGTTGACGATCAGCACGCCCTTCTTCGCCTTGGCCAGGCTCTCGGCCGACAGGATGTTGCGGGTCTTGTCGGTCAGGGGGGTGTGCAGGGTGATGATGTCGGCCCGGGCCAGCAGCTCGTCCAGCTCGACCTTCTCCACGCCGATCTCCACGGCCCGCTCGGCGGACAGGAAGGGATCGTAGGCCACCACCTTCATCTTCAGGCCGTTGGCCCGGTCGGCGACGATGGAGCCGATATTGCCCGCCCCGATCAGGCCCAGGGTCTTGGCGTAGAGCTCGATCCCCATGAACCGGTTCTTCTCCCACTTGCCGGCCTGGGTGGAGGCGTCGGCGGCGGGGATCTGGCGGGCCAGGGCGAACATCATGGCCACGGCGTGCTCGGCGGTGGTGATGGAGTTCCCGAAGGGGGTGTTCATCACCACGATGCCCTTGGAGGTGGCGGCGGGGATATCGACATTGTCGACCCCGATCCCGGCCCGGCCGATCACCTTCAGCTGGCCGGCGGCGGCGATCACGTCCTTGTCGGCCTTGGTGGCGGAGCGGACGGCCAGGCCGTCGTACTCGCCGATGATCTTCAGGAGTTCGTCCTTGGAAAGGCCGGTCTTGACGTCGGCCTCGACCCCCCTCTGGCGGAAGATGTCGACGGCGGCGGGGGAGAGTTTGTCAGCGATGAGCACGCGGGGCATGGCGGTGTCTTTCTTCACGGGGAAGGCGAGGGAAGTGTCGGAGGCGAGACGGCGTCCGGGCTCAGAGCCCGGCGGCGGCCGTCTCGAAGGCCCAGTCGAGCCAGGGGATCAGGGCTTCAAGGTCCGCTGTCTCCACCGTGGCGCCGCACCAGATACGCAGGCCGGGCGGGGCGTCGCGATAGCCGCCCACGTCCAGGGCCGCGCCTTCCTTTTCGAGCAGGGAGGCCAGGGTCTTGGCGAAGTCGGCCTGGGCGTCGGCGGACAGGGCCGCCACCCGTGCATCGACCACCTTCAGGCAGACCGAGGTGTTGGACCGGGTCGCCGGGTCGGCGGCCAGGAAGTCCACCCAGGGGGTCCGGCCCACCCAGCCGGCCAGGACGGCCAGGTTGGCGTCGGCCCGGGCGCGCATGGCCGCCAGGCCGCCGATCGCCTCGCCCCAGGCCAGGGCGTCGATCACGTCCTCGACGCACAGCATGGAGGGGGTGTTGATGGTCGCGCCTTCGAACAGGTCCAGGGTCACCTTGCCGTTCTTGGTCATGCGGAACAGCTTGGGCATGGGCCAGGCCGGGGTGTGGCTCTCCAGCCGGGCCACGGCGCGGGGGGACAGGACCAGCACGCCGTGCGCGCCCTCGCCGCCCAGGGCCTTCTGCCAGGAAAAGGTCACCACATCGAGCTTGGCCCAGTCCAGGTCCTGGGCGAAGGCGGCCGAGGTGGCGTCGCAGATCGTCAGCCCCTCGCGGTCCGCCGAAATGAAACCGGCGTCCGGCACGCGCACCCCCGAGGTGGTGCCGTTCCAGGTGAAGACCAGGTCGGCGGCGGGATCGACCCGCGACAGGTCGGGCAGTTCGCCGTAGGGGGCCTCCAGCACCTCGGCGGGCAGCTTCAGCTGCTTGACCACGTCGGTGACCCAGTCCTTGCCAAAGCTCTCGAAGGCCAGCAGCTGCACCTTGCGCGGGCCCAGCAGGGACCACAGGGCCATCTCCACCGCCCCGGTGTCCGAGCCGGGGACGATGCCGATCAGGTGGCTGTCGGGAACCTCCAGCACCCGGCGGGTGCGGGTGATGGCCTCCTGCAGGCGCGCCTTGCCCGGCTTCGACCGGTGCGAGCGGCCGAGGACGGCGTCTTTCAGGGCTTCGGGGGTCCATCCGGGGCGCTTGGCGCACGGGCCGGAGGAAAATTCAGGGCGCGCCGGGCGCACGGCCGGCCGCGGGGTCGTAGTCATTGCGATGTCTCCCATCCTTGCAGATGGACTGCGCCCCGTTGGGGGGGCGTGGCCCGCCGCGCACAAACGCCGGTTTGGGCCGGAAGGCAAGGGAGAAGTGAGGCTCAGGTCCCCTGGGCCGTACGGCGCCGGGAGGTCCAGACGCCGAGGGCGAGGCTGGCCAGGAGGACGACGGTGGCCAGGTTGCTCAACAGGGCGAAGGTGGGATCGAGGTCGCGCCCGGTCATCTCGTAGTAGGCGTGGATCGAGAAGACCCCCGCCATGGTGAACATCATCAGGGCGATCCAGAGATGATTATAGATCAAGGCGAGGACCAGGAAGCCCAGGGCCATGACGCCGTCGATGGTCAGGAAAATTGTACCAGCATGACGGGGTTCAATGAACAAGGGAACAAGCTTAGAGATTATTGTCGCTGACGCGAAGATTAGCGCTGAGGCGCGCTCGGCCTTGCCGCCCCAAAAAACGGCCCATAATGGCACAGCAACTGCGATTATGACGAGTAGAGCTTCAAGAATGAAGAGACTTTGAGGCATAAAGAAGGGGCTCCCCTCAGCCGAGAAGAGCCCCAAAACCTTAACGGAGAGTGACAGGGATCAGGCGACAGCCCGGTCGCTCTTCTTCTCCTGCAGGCGGAAGTCATTCGAGTAGTACGGCCCAATCATCACCGACCGCATTCCCAGCCGGAGGGCGGCGTCGGCCAGGCCGGCGTGGGCGCCAACCATGGCGGTGCGGGCCGAGCTGAGGGCGGCGACCGCCTCGGTCAGCTTGATCTGGACGTCGTCGGCGAAGTTGACCGGAGCGCCGACTTCGGCGCGGGCCTTGAGCAGGTCGGCGAGCAGTTGGGTGGTCTCGATCAGGGCCGCGTCGATGGCCGCTTCGGTGGCGACGAGCTTTTCCTGAGAGCGCTTGGCGATGAAGGCTTTGTCCATGGGAACCCCCTTGACCCGGCGGTATAGCCGTAGCGTTAAGGTAAACCAGAGGTTAACGGGCGTCTCTCATGTTAACACTTCATTAACCGTGGCATTTTGCCGCAGAGAAGGCGATTCGGCGATTTTTCAATCCCAAATATAGTTAACTGACCGTTACTCCTAAGGTTAATTCAAGGAAACTTTAGGATTCCTGTGGAAGTCTCGGCCCTCGACTCCGCCGGGACCTTCATGAAGCCGCCCGAATTCAGAACCCTGACGCCGACCACGACGGGCTTCCACGCCCGCATCATGGCGGCCGCCCTGGTCACGGCCCTCAGCGTCCTCATGCTGGCGAGCCTGGCCTTCATGGGTCAGCAGTGGGCCATGGTCCACGCCCAGAACCGGAACCTGCAGGCCACCCTGGGCGGCATGGCGGCCATCAGCATCGCCGACGCCATCCAGGCGGACGACGCCGATGCGGTGGACTCGGCTGTCCGTTCCCTGGGCCTGTCGCCGGTCTTCCTGTCCGCCGAATACGTGGACGTCGCCGGACGCCGGGTCGCCGGCTTCCAGAGGGAGGGCGCGGAAACCGGGGCCTCCATCGTGGTGATCCGCACCCCTGTGACTCAGGATGGCGAGCGCTTCGGCGAGGTGGTCACCACCGGCCGGCCCGCGGGCCTCTCGGATGTGGCGCCCCAGCTCCTGGCCCTGGCCGGGGCCCTCCTCTTCGCCGGAATCGGCGCCGCCATGCTGATGGCCCGGGCGCAGGCTGACCGTGTCATCGCCCCGGTGGTCGAGCTTGCCGCCGCCATGCAGCGGATTTCCGAGAGCGCCAGCTATGAGCCCCTGTTGCTGAAGACCCGCGACGGGCTGTTCAGGGGCCTCAGCGCCTCCTTCAACCACCTCCTTCACCGGTTGTCTGTCCGTGAGGCCCAGCAGCAGGCCATGATGTCCGAACTGCAGGACGCCCGGGATCGGGCCGACGACGCCAACCTGATGAAGACGCAGTTCCTGGCCAATATGAGCCATGAAATCCGCACGCCCCTGAATGGCGTCCTGACCATGGCCGAGATCATGGCCATGGGCGACCTGCCCGACGAGCAGAGGAAACGCCTGGACGTTGTCCGCAAGTCCGGCGGCCTTCTCCTGGGCATCCTCAATGATGTCCTCGACCTGTCCAAGATCGAGGCCGGCCGCATGACCCTGACCGACGAGGTCTTTGACCTGGAGACGGCGCTCAGCCCGGTGCGGGACCTCTTCGGACCCTCCGCAACCGGCAAGGGCCTGGACTTCGGGATGCGGGTCACGCCCGAGGCCGCCGGCGCCTGGCGGGGCGACCCGGGCCGCCTGCGCCAGATCCTGGGCAACCTGGTGTCCAACGCGGTCAAGTTCACCCACGCCGGCTCCATCCACATCCTGCTTGATCAGGTCGGGGACCAGCTGGTCATGACTGTCCGGGACACCGGCGTCGGCATTCCGGCCGCAAAGCACGCCGTCCTCTTTGACAAGTTCATGCAGGTCGACAATTCGGCCACCCGCCGCTTCGGCGGCACCGGCCTTGGCCTCGCCATCTCCGCAGAGCTCGCGCAGATGATGGGCGGGCGCATCAGCTTCGACAGCACAGAGGGGCTCGGCTCCACCTTCCGCTTCGCGGCCCCTGTTCCCCGGGCCGAAGGTGCGGAGACCCCCGTCGCGGATGTGGATCTCTTCGCCGACGACGAAGACTGGCCTCCCCTTCGCGTCCTCGCCGCCGAGGACAATCCCACCAACCAGCGGGTGCTGTCAGCCGTCATGGCTGCGACGGGATGCGCCCTGGAGGTGGTGTCCGACGGCGCCGCCGCCGTATCCGCCTGGAAGACCGGTCGCTTCGACGTGATCCTGATGGACATCCACATGCCTGTCATGGGCGGCGTCGAGGCCGCCCAGGCCATCCGGGCCCTCGAGCGCAACCGGGGCCTGCCCCGGACGCCGATCATCGCCCTGACCGCCGACGCCATGACCCACCAGGTGGCCGAGTACCTGGCGGCGGGTATGGACGCGCACCTGGCCAAACCCATTGAGATCAAGCGTCTGGTCGAGACCCTGGGCAGGGTCGCCTCCGTGCCGGACTTCGGCCATCCGCCGAGGATCGCCCGGGCCTGAAGCCCCGTCAGGCCAGGCCATCCTCCACCTTCAGCTCAGGCCAGCGGGCCAGGACGCCCGACACCTTGCGGCGGAAGTCCTCCACAGGGCGGTTCGGATTGGGGCGCAGGCGCAGGCTGAACAGGTCCTCCAGGCCGAACGGAGCGGCGATGGTCAACCGGTCGTCGGCCTCCAGGCGTACGCCCACGGCGTTGGTCGTGCTGACGAATCGATCGAGGGCCTCGGTGCTGCAGGACAACTGATCGTAAGGCTCGCCGAAACGACCCTCGAACCACAGGTGGACCCGGGCCTGGTTGCGCACCTCCACAAGCTGGTCCAGGGGCGGCGGCAGCTCCGCGGCGGCCCGGCGGATGACCTGGTCCTCCGCGTCCCAGCTCAGGTCCGAGGCATCGAAATAGGCCAGGTCATAATCCTTCAGCCCATAGTCCTCAGGTCGCCCGGTCAGGTGATTCAGGACCTTCTGGTAGACCGCGCCGGAGAAGATCAGCCAGTCCGGCAGGTCCAGCTCCCGGGCCGCCCGCAATACGGTCATAAGGCTGTCCGACTGGCGCACCAGGGTCTCGAGGGTCTCCGCGTGCTTCATGCCCGGCCCCGCAGCGGCCAGGCATGGTCGAGGGGGCCGTGGCCGCCGCCCAGGCCAGGCGCCCGGGCGATGGCTTCCTGGACATAGGCCCAGGCCCGCGCCACGGCGGCTTCAAGGGGAAGGCCCTGCGCCAGGCCCGCGGCGCAGGCTGAGGCCAGGGTGCAGCCCGTGCCGTGGGTGTGGCGGGTGTCGATGCGGCCAGCCTCGAACAGGGTCTCGCCGGAGGGGGTGATCAGCAGGTCCACCACCCGGCCCCCGTCCAGGTGCCCGCCCTTCATCAGCACCGCCCGGGCGCCCAGGGCCAGCAGGGCCTCTCCGGCCCGCCTCTGGTCGTCCGGCGTCCGGACCTCCAGGCCGGTCAGGGCCTCGGCCTCCGGGGCGTTGGGCGTCAGCAGCCAGGCCCGGGGGATCATCAGGCGGCGGACGGCGTCCATGGCCTCTGCGGCCAGCAGGGCCGCGCCGCCCTTGGCGGTCATCACCGGATCGACCACGGCGGGGATGTCGGGAACCGTATCCAGGATGGCCGCCACGGTCTCGACCATGGTCACATCGCCCAGCATGCCGGTCTTGAGGGCGTCGGCGCCGATGTCGTCCAGGACGGCCCGGGCCTGGGCCGTCACCATCTCCGCCGGCACCGGCAGGACCCCGCTGACCCCCAGGGTGTTCTGCACCGTGATGGCCGTCACCGCCGTCGCCGCAAAGCCGCCCAGGGCGGTGACCGTCTTCAGGTCGGCCTGCAGGCCGGCGCCGCCCCCGGAATCGGAACCGGCGATGATCAGGACTCTTCCCTGGGCGTTCGACATGCTGACCTCCTAACCCGCCCCGCCGGGAATTGCACGGGCCCCGCTGGCGGGGATAGGCTCGCCCCATGTCCGCCACACCTTCCTTCCCGCCCGGGGTCGCCGTCGTCACCGGCGCCGGGTCCGGCATCGGCCGCGCCGCAGCCCTCGCCCTCGCCGACCGGGGCTGGTCGGTCGTCCTCGCCGGCCGCCGCGCCGACGCCCTGGAGGCGACCCGCGACTTCGGCTCCGATCCCTCCCGCTTTCTTGTTCAGCCGACGGACGTGTCCGACCGCGACCAGGTGGAGGCCCTCTTCGACTCCGCCGTGGAGGTCTTCGGTCGCGTGGACCTGTTGTTCAACAACGCCGGGACAGGGGCGCCGCCGGTTCCCCTTGAGGACCTGTCCCTCCAGGACTGGCGCCGGGTGGTCGACGTCAACCTGACGGGCGCCTTCCTGTGCCTGCAGGCCGCCTTCCGCCGCATGAAGGCCCAGGACCCCCAGGGCGGGCGCATCATCAACAATGGCTCGATCTCGGCCCAGGTCCCGCGTCCGCGGTCGGTCGCCTACACGGCCACCAAGCATGCCATGACCGGCCTGACCCGCCAGGCCAGCCTGGACGGGCGCGCCTACAACATCGCCTGCGGACAGATCGACATTGGCAACGCCGCCACCGAGATGACCGCGCGGATGTCCCGGGGCGTCCTGCAGGCCGATGGAAGCGTCGCGCCCGAGCCCACCATGGATGTCGGGGCCGTCGCCGAGGCGGTGGCCTACATGGCCGGCCTGCCCCTGGGCGCCAATGTCCAGTTCATGACGGTCATGGCCACCGCCATGCCCTTCATCGGGCGGGGCTGAAGCCGCCGCCGGCCGCGATCGCCGCCTGGACCTCAAGGGCCTGGACGGTCTCGGCCACGTCGTGGACGCGCACCGCCGCCACGCCCGCCCGCGCTCCGGCCAGGGCCGCCGCCAGCGAGCCGCCCAGCCGGTCCGACGCCAGCATCCCGCCCGCGCCGACGGCGGAGATGAACCGCTTGCGGCTGGCTCCCAGCAGGACCGGGAAGCCGAGGGCGACGATCCGCTCCAGCCCCGCCAGCAGGGCCAGGTTGTGGGCCACGGTCTTGCCGAAGCCGATGCCGGGATCCAGCCAGATCTTCTCCCGCGCCACGCCCGCCGCAAGGGCGGTCGCGGCCCGGGCCTCCAGGAACTCGCAGACCTCGGCCAGGACGTCCTCGTACTGCGGGGCGGCCTGCATGGTGCGCGGCTCACCCTGCATGTGCATCAGCATGACCTCGCAGCCGAGTTCCGCCGCCAGGTCCGCCGCGCCGGGGGCGCCCAGGGCGGTGACGTCGTTCCAGATGTCCGCTCCCGCCTCCACCGCCGCCCGGGCCACCTCGGGCTTGCAGGTGTCGACCGAGATGCGGCGAGGGGTCAGGGGACGCAGGGTGTGCAGGACGGGCAGGACACGCCCAAGCTCGGCCTCCGCGCTGACCGGGGCGGCGCCGGGGCGGGTGGACTCGCCGCCAATGTCGAGGATGTCCGCTCCCGCCCGGTCCAGGGCCAGGGCGTAGGAAACCGCCCCCTCGATCCCCTGCAGCCGCCCGCCGTCCGAGAAGCTGTCCGGGGTGACGTTCACCACCCCCATGACAAGGGGGCGGCGGCCGGCGGCCGGGGCCCCGCTCACGCCGGCTGGGGCCGCGCGGCGGTCGGGGTCAGGGGAACCGAGACGGAGGGCAGGGCGGGGCCGGCGTCGCCCAGGTCATCCCGCTTGGGCATGACCCCCTTCAGCGCATTGGTGATCTCGTCGCCGGTCAGGGTCTCGTATTCCAGCAGGGCCTTGGCCAGGGTGTGCAGGTCCTCGATCTTCTCGGTGAGGATCCGCTTGGCCTCGTCGTAGCCGGCCTGGACCAGGCGCTTGACCTCCTCGTCGATGATGCGGGCGGTCTCTTCCGAGACGTTCTGGGTCCGAGAGACCGAGTGGCCGAGGAAGACCTCGTCCTGGTTCTCGCCGTAGGAGACCACGCCCAGCCGGTCGGAGAAGCCCCACTTGGTCACCATGGCCCGGGCCAGGCGGGTGGCCTGGTCGATGTCGGACGAGGCGCCGGAAGTGATCTTCTCCCGGCCGAAGATGATCTCCTCGGCCAGGCGGCCGCCCATCAGGATGGTGAGGCGCGAGGTCATCTGCTGGAAGCTCATGGACAGCTGGTCGCGCTCGGGCAGCTGCATGACCATGCCCAGGGCCCGGCCGCGCGGGATGATGGTCGCCTTGTGCACCGGGTCCGAGGCGGGAACGCTCAGGGCCACCAGGGCGTGGCCGCCCTCGTGGTAGGCGGTCAGGCGCTTCTCGTCGTCGGTCATGGCCATGGACTTCCGCTCGGCGCCCATCATGACCCGGTCCTTGGCGTCCTCGAAGTCGCGCTGGGTGACCATCTTGCGGTCCTTGCGGGCGGCCATCAGGGCGGCCTCGTTGACCAGGTTGGCCAGGTCCGCGCCCGAGAAGCCCGGCGTGCCGCGGGCGATGGTGCGGATGTCCACGTCCGCCGCCAGGGGCACATTGCGCATGTGGACGCGCAGGATGCGCTCGCGGCCGTTCACGTCGGGATTACCCACCACCACCTGGCGGTCGAAGCGACCCGGGCGCAGCAGGGCGGGGTCGAGCACGTCGGGCCGGTTGGTCGAGGCGATGACGATGATGGCGTCGGACGGGTCGAAGCCGTCCATCTCCACCAGCAGCTGGTTCAGGGTCTGCTCGCGCTCGTCATTACCGCCGCCCAGGCCGGCGCCGCGATGCCGGCCGACGGCGTCGATCTCGTCGATGAAGATGATGCAGGGGCTGTTCTTCTTGGCCTGCTCGAACATGTCGCGCACCCGGCTGGCGCCGACGCCGACGAACATCTCCACGAAGTCCGAGCCCGAGATGTAGAAGAAGGGCACGCCCGCCTCGCCGGCCACGGCGCGGCCGAGCAGGGTCTTGCCGGTGCCGGGAGGGCCGACCATCAGGGCGCCCTTCGGGATCTTGCCGCCCAGGCGCTGGAACTTGCCCGGATCCTTCAGGAAGTCGACGATCTCCGACAGCTCTTCCTTGGCCTCGTCCACGCCGGCCACGTCCTCGAAGGTCACGCGGTTGCGGTTCTCGGTCAGCATCTTGGCCTTGGACTTTCCAAAGCCCATGGCGCCGCGGGCCCCGCCCTGCATCTGGCGCATGAAGAAGATCCAGATGCCGACCATGATGATGATCGGCAGCAGCTGCAGGAGGATGGCGCCGGCGCTCATGCCGCCGGGCGGCTTGACCTTGATGTCCACATTCCGGGCCTCGAGGCGCTTGACCAGGTCTTCCTGGTTGTTCGGCGTCGTGGAGGCGAAGGTCTTGCCTGCGGTGTCCGTCACGATGATCTTCGGGCCCGCCATCTCGACCGACCTGACGCTCCCGCCATCGATCTTGGCGAGCAGCTGGGAGTAGCTGAGTTCGCTGACCGTCGCGGTGCGCTGGCTGGGATTCATCAGCGCGTACATGCCCGCCAAGGCGATGACGATGGCGGCCCAGATGCCCAGATTACGAAAGTTCATTGGCGTCCGATCCGAAAGGTTGAATGCCGGTACGCGCCCAAGATAGGCGCCAGAATGAGGAATCTCCAGCGGACAAGCCGTAATCCGGGGCCCGGACGCCGAAAAGGCCGTGCGACGTGCGCACGGCCCTTCAAAACGCTTCGAAAAGACCCGGTCCGGCGACCCGGCCTGGACCCGCCGGTCAGCGGGCGGGTTTCTTCGGTGCGGCGATCAGGCCTTCGCGCTGCGCGCGCTTGCGGGCCAGCTTGCGGGCGCGGCGCACGGCCTCGGCCTGTTGGCGGGCGCGCTTCTCCGAGGGCTTCTCGTAGTGCACGTGGCGCTTCATCTCGCGGAACGAACCCTCGCGCTGCATCTTCTTCTTCAGCGCCTTGAGGGCCTGGTCGACGTTGTTGTCGCGGACGAAAATCTGAACCAGAGGTCTCTCTCCTGTCACCCGTTCCCGCTCGGCGTCGCCTCCAGCGAGGGCTCAGCGGCGAACGGACAATAGTCTTTCGTTCCCGACGGTCTCCCGTCCGGACAGGCCGCGGGCAATAGCAGACCGGAAAACGCCTGTCCACGGCGGACACGCAAGGGCTTTGGCCCTATATGGGGCCCATGGACATGCAGGAAGATCCCGAGGCTTGGCTGCAGCGCGCTGAACAGGCCGTGCTGGACGCCGCCCTCGTCCGGGCGCCCGCCATGGGCTGGACCCCGGCCATGGCCGCCGCTGCAGGCGCGGACGCGGGTTTTTCCGTCGGCGAGACGGAGCTGATCCTGCCGTACGGTCCGGCGGATCTCGCCGCCCTCCTGTCCCGCCGGCATGACGCCGCCGCCCTCGCCGCCCTCCCGGATCCGTCGGGCCTGAAGATCCGCCAGCGAATCCGCGCCGCCGTCCTCGCCCGCCTGGAGGCCGCCGCCGCAGACGCTCCCGCCGTTCGCCGCTGGTCGGGCTGGCTGGCCCTGCCGCCGAATGCGCCGCAGGGCCTGTCCCTCGCCTGGGAGAGCGCCGACGCCCTCTGGCGCTGGGCCGGCGACGTCGCGGCGGACGAGAACCACTATTCCAAGCGCGTCATCCTGGCGGGCATCCTGGTCACGGCCCTGGCCGTTCGCCTTCAGCAGGGCGCTGCGGAGGCCGAGGCCTATGTCGACGCACGCATCGCCAACGTGATGGCCTTCGAGGCCTGGAAGGCGAAGCAAAAACCGGGCGAGCCCCTGCGCCGGCTGGCCGAGGGCCTGGGCCGGCTGCGCTACGGCGCCCGGGTCAGCCCGCGGGCCTGAAGGTCTTTGGCGGCCGGGCGGCGACGTCCTGGATCATGCGCATCAGCAGGTAGGTGCGCGGCGTGATCGTGGTCAGGTCGATCCACTCCTTGTCGGTGTGGAAGTTCCCGCCCACGGGTCCCAGGCCATCCAGGGCGGGCGTGCCCGCCTCGTGCGCCAGGGCCGATTCCGACGCCCCGCCATTGCCGCCCGTCCCCAACTCGCGGCCCAGCTCGGCGTAGATGGCCTTCGCCCGCGCCGCCAGGGCCTCGGTGTGCGGGTTTTCAGGAAGAGGCGGGAAGGAGTTCTCGCGGCTCACCGTGACCTTGGTGTCCGGCACCTTGGTGTTGCGGGCGCTCTCCTCAAGGGTCGCCTGCACGCGCTCCAGGTCGGCCTTGTCGCGGACCCGCACATTGACCTGGGCCCGGGCGTTCTCGGGGATGATGTTGTAGCGGCTGCCGGCCTGGATGATGGTCAGGTTGGCGGTCAGGCCGTCCCCCGACTTCGGCAGGGTCTCCAGGGTCGCCAGCTGGTGGACCAGCTCGGTGGCGGCGTTGCGGCCCTCCTGCGGGGCGACCCCGGCATGGGCGGGCCGGCCCTTGACGTCGATGTTGAAGGTCGAGCTGCCCTTGCGCCAGACGGTGATCTTGTCCGGGGCGTCGCCCGGCTCGAGGTTCAGCTCCACCTCGTGGCTCTTGACCAGCCGATCGATCAGGGCGCGCGTTCCCGGCGAGCCGCGCTCCTCGCTGGTCTCCAGCAGCAGGGTCAGGGTGTCGTAGTTGCGAAAGCCCCTGGCTGTCAGGATCTCCAGGGCGACGACGGCCTGGATGACCCCGCCCTTCTCGTCGCTCACTCCTGGCCCGGTGGCGCGGTCGCCCGTCGCCGAATAGGGCCACTTCGCCGCCGTGCCGGGCTCGAAGACGGTGTCGATGTGGCCGATCATCAGGATCTTCGCCTTGCCCTTGCCCTTCAGGGTGGCGACCAGATTGTCCGGCAGGCCGGGAATCTCGGCGGGCACGCGCTCGACCCGGGCCCCCAGGGCCTCCAGCCGGGGCGCCAGGACGTCCAGCACCCGCTTGCCGCCCTCGATATCGCCCGTGCCAGAGTCGATGTTGACCAGGGTCTCCAGCAGTTTCAGCTGCTCGGGGCGCGCCGCCTCGGCCGCCTTCCAGAGCGCCTCGTCCTTGCGGGGCGCGGCCAGGGCGGGCAGGGCGCTCGCCGCCGTGACGACGAGGGCGACTCCCAGCGGTATCCATCTCTGTCGTGAGGCGCGCATCATGTCGTTCCTTCCCGTCCCGAAGCCTCGACCATGGCCTCCCAGGTTTCCGGCGGCAAGGCCCAGGGGCATCGGCGCCGGGGCGGGTCGGCGGGCCGCCAGTCGCCGCCCGACAGGTCCATGTTCAGGCCATAGAAGGGGTCGGCGTCCAGCAGGGCGCCCCAGCGGGTGCGCATCCAGGCGGCCTCCCTGGCGAAGCGCTCGGCATGCCGCGCCTCCAGGTCCGAGCCCCGCGAGGCCGACTCCCGGTGGATCAGGTCCGCCTGCGGCGTCCAGATCACCTGCAGGCCCAGGGCCCGGATCTTCAGGCACAGGTCGATGTCGTTGAAGGCCACGGGCAGGTGCTCGGCGTCAAAGCCCCCCGCCGCCGCGAACACCTCTCGTCGCAACGCCAGGCAGGCCGCCGTCACCGCCGAGACGCCTCGCGCCGTGCGAAGCCGGTTCGAGGGGCCCGGGTCCTGCGGTCCGGCCCCGACCCCCAGGGCCCCCGCCACGCTCGCCGCGCCGATGCCCAGGGCCACGCCCGCATGCTGCACCCGCCCGTCCGGGAAGCGCAGCATCGCCCCCGCCGCGCCCACCCCCGGCCGCAGGGCCTGGGCGGCCAGGGCCTTCAGCCAGCCGGAGTCGCGGACCTCCACGTCGTTGTTCAGAAAGACCAGCAGCTCGCCCCTGGACTCCCGCACGGCGGCGTTGTTGATCGCCGAATAGTTGAAAGGCCCTGGCGCCGGCAGGATCCGCACCTTCGGGTCCGCCGCCAGGCGCGCGAACAGGGCCTTCGTCGCCGGTTCGACGCTGTCATTGTCGACGACCAGCAGCTCCAGGTCCGGCCAGTCGGTCCGCGACAGCACCCCCTCGGCGCAGGCGGCCAGCAGGTCCGCCCGGTCCCGCGTGGGCACGATGACCGAGACCAGCGGGGCCGGGCCGGGCAGGTCGCGGGTGATCTCCAGCCAGGCCGGCCCCTCCCTCGCCGCCCGGGCCCGCGCCGCCTCGCCCGTCGCCGCCAGGTGGTCGTTCACCGCCCGCTCCGCCGCCGCCCGGCAGCGCGCCATGGACGTCTCCGAGAACGAGGCCTGCCCCGCCTGGCGCCAGTGGTAGAGCACCGCCGGGATGTGCCGGATCCGCTCCGGCCCCGCCGTCCGCGCCACCTGCAGAACGAGGTCCCAGTCCTGGGCGCCCTCCAACCCCTCGCGCAGGCCCCCGGCCTCGACCACCCGGCTGCGGCGGATCACGGTCAGGTGGCTGGCCATGTTCTGCGCCAGCATGAGCTCGGGGTCCCAGCCGGTCTTGAAGTGCGGCTCCACCCGCCGCCCGCGCCCGTCGATCTTGTCCTCGTCGGTATAGATCAGGTCCGTCTCCGGATGGCGCACCAGCTCGGCCGCCACCTCCAAGAGGGCGTGGGGCGGGATCAGGTCGTCCTGGTCCATGAAGGCGACGAAGTCCCCCTTCGCCAGGGCCAGGGCCGAATTGGTCGCCGCGCTGATGTGGCCGTTCATCGCCCGCCGGACGATCCGGATGCGCGGATCCGCCGCCGCCGCCGCCTCCAGCCGCGCCCAGGCCGCCCCGCCGGGAGAGGCGTCGTCCGCGAGGCACAGCTCCCACTTCGGCCAGACCTGGGCCTTCACCGAGGCGATGGCCGCCTCCAGGTGCGCCGGGTCCGGATCGAAGACCGGAATCACCACCGAGATCAGGGGTCCCGTCTCCGCCAGCCGCCCCGCCAGGTTCCGGGCCGCCGCCAGGTCGGCCTCGGTCAGGGTGTCGCACCGGGCGATCCAGCGGGCGTAGGCGGCCGGGTCCAGGGCGTGGGGCTCCAGCACGCTGCGGATCAGCCGCGCCCCCGCCGGATGCCGGGCGAGGCGCTCAGCCAGGGCGTGGACCGGCCGGTGCAGGGCCGGGACCGAGCGCACCCACCCCAGCCCCCGGGCCGCAAGCCGGCGCAGGGCCTCGGCGGGTCCTCGGGCGCGGTGTGGGGGCGGTGCGGCGGCCATGTGCCCTTCTACAGCCCCCCGGCGCCCTCCGGCGACCCCTTCCCGTCCGCGGCGAAGGGTTCTAGGTCTGGCGGCGGAGACCGGCGTGACCAACAGCCCCTTGCAAGACCTTGCCCGATCCTTCGTCCGGCGCCTTCGCGGCCGCCTGCCGGGCCTGGCCGCGCGCGCCCGCTCGGTCGTCCGCAGCCCCGACGACGCCCTCGTCGCCGACGGCATGGACCCGGACTGGTACCGGGCGATGAACCCGGACGTCGCCGCCTCCGGCGCCGACCCGGCCGACCACTTCCTGCGCCACGGATGGCGAGAGGGCCGCGATCCCGTCCCGGGCTTCAGCGTCCGCGATTATCTGGAGCTCTACCCGGACATCGCCGACGCCGGGATCAACCCCTTCCTGCACTGGCTGAAGGCCGGCAAGGCCGAGGGCCGGCTCCCGCGCCGCGAGGTCGGCCGCACGGCCCGGGCCGCCGCCCTTCTCGAGCCCCTCCAGGTCCGCCTGGACCGCGCCGCCCGCCGCTGGCCCCAGGCGCGGCCCGCTGAGCGCCAGGCCCTGTCCCGCCGCCTGGCCGCCCTCGGCCCGGCCCTGTCCGACCTCCACCTGACGGTCAGCCACGACGACGCCTTCCGGAACGTCGGCGGCCTGCAGCTCTGCGTCCAGCGCGAGCACGCCGCCTTTGCCGCCCAGGGCGTGAGCGGCCTGCACCTGCACCCCGTCGACACCTGGCCCACCCTGCGCGAGGACGGCGGCGGCCTCCTCGGCGTCGCCCTCAATGGCGAGGCCCTCGGCGCCTGGACCGCCGCCGACATCGGCGCCGCCCTGGCGGAGGCCCTTCCCGCTG
The DNA here is from genome assembly GCA_020402585.1 of Phenylobacterium sp. GTDB lineage: Bacteria > Pseudomonadota > Alphaproteobacteria > Caulobacterales > Caulobacteraceae > Phenylobacterium. The sequence goes on from JADBZH010000031.1 coordinate 48,704, forward strand.
CGGGCCGCCGGACCTTCGCCCTGCACAGCCTGCTCGGCCATGACCCCGCCGCCATCGAGACCCTCCTGCGAGCCGCCGGCTTCGCCCGGGGCGTCTTCTGGCTGCACGACTTCGCCAGCCTCTGCGCCGGGGTCCACCTGATGCGCGATGACCTGGTGGATTGCGGCGCCCCTCCGGCCGGCAGCGCCGCCTGCGGGGTCTGCCTCTACGGCGCCCGACGGGCCCTCCACGCCGAGGGGCACCGCCGACTTATCGAGGGCTTCGGCCTGGAGGTCCTGGCCCCCTCCCAGATCGCCCTGGACCTCTGGCGGCGCGCCTCGGGCCTGGCCGGTGTTTCCGCCCGGGTCCTGCCCCTCGCCGCCCTGGGCGAGGTGACGGAGGCGCCGGCGCCTCCCGCTTCGGAGGGCGTCCTGCGCCTCGCCTTCCTCGGCGCCCCGGTCCCGCACAAGGGCTGGGAGGTCTTCCAGGACCTGGTCCGCCGCTTCTCGGGCGATCCCCGCTACGCCTTCGTCCAGCTGGGCGCCGAGGGCGCGGGCTATGCCGGCATGGATTTCGTCGAGGCCCGGGTCAGCGCAGACCAGCCCCACGCCATGCGCGACGCCCTGGTCGGGGCCGGGGTGGATGTCGCTTTGACCTGGTCCCTCTGCGCCGAGACCTTCGGCTTTACCGCCCTTGAGGCCGCCGCGGCCGGCGCGGCCGTGCTGACCGGTCCCGACAGCGGGAATATCGCCGCACAGGTGAAGGCGGGGCTTGCCGGAAGGGTCCTGGCGGATGAGGCGGCCCTGTTCGCCGCCTTTGAGACCGGCGAGGTCCTGTCCCTGTCCCGGTCCGCCCGCGGCGCCCCGGTCCGCACCCTCGTCTTCAGCGGACTGACGGCCTCGCCAGGAGTTCGTCCATGGCCTTGATGGACACCACCTCCGAGCCCACGCCGGCATCCATTCGCATCACCTTGTTGCAGTAGAGCCGGATCAGGTCGAGATCGTGCGAGGCGAGCACGAGGATGCCCGCCCGCTCCACCAGGCCCAGCAGGCGCTGGTGGGCGATCTTCTGGAAGTCGGCGTCGCCCACGGCGATCCACTCGTCCATCAACAGGACGTCGGCCTCCACGGCCGTGGCCACGGCGAAGGCCAGCCGCGCCTGCATCCCCGCCGAATAGGTCTTCATCGGCATGGCGAGGAAGGGGCCGAGGCCGGTGAAGGCGGCGATCTCGTCCAGCTTGTCCTCCACCTGGCGGGCGGACAGGCCGGCGATCCGGCCGCGCAGGCGGATGTTCTCCAGGCCCGTGGCGGTGGGATCGATGCCCAGGGACAGGTCCAGCAACGGGGCGATCTTGCCCCGCACCTCGATCTGCCCCTCGTCGGGCTCATAGGCGCCGGACAGGGCCCGCAGCAGGGTGGTCTTGCCCGAGCCGTTGTGGCCGATCAGGCCCAGCCGGTCGCCGGCTCTCAGCTCCAGGTCCAGGCCGGTGATGGCCGTCACCGTGGTTGAGCCGTGCCGCGCCTGGTCCAGCCGCCCGCCCACGGCCACCCGGGCCAGGTGCTTCTTCAGGGACTTGGCGTCGTAGCCATAGACCGGGAAGCGCAGGGTCAGGCCGCGCACGCTGATGAAGGCCTGGTCCGGCCGGGGCGGCGCTGTCGGGGGCTTGGCGCTGCGGCTCATAGGTAGTGCACGATCCGCCGGCGGGTGGCGGTGAAAAGGCCGAAGGCGACCACCCAGCCGGCCAGGGCCATGACGATCAGGACCGAGAAGGTCGAGGCCTCGGGCGCCACCCCCATCAGGGGCGCGCGGATGGCGTCCAGCATGTGGAAGAAGGGGTTCCAGGTCAGCACGACGTCCATCAGCCCGACCCGCTCGCCCGGCTGCCAGAACACCGGGGTCATGAACATCGAGAACTGCATGATCGACATGACGATCTGCGGGATGTCCCGGAACCGGGCCGAGATGATGGCCGTCAGCAGGCACATCCACGAGACGTTGACCAGCACCAGCCCCACGCCCGCCAGGGCCAGGGGAAGGTCCATGGTGCGCCACAGGCCGAAGCCGGCGATCACCGCCACCACGATCACCAGATGATGCAGCAGGGCCGCCAGGTTCCGCAGCACCGTGCGCCAGACAAAGGTCAGCATGGGCAGGGAGGTCTGGCTCAGCATGCCCGAGGCCTGGACGAAGGACTCGCACCCCTCGATCACCGTCTGCGAGATCAGGCCCCAGAAGACGATGCCCAGGGCCACGAAGGGCAGGGTGGTCTCCAGCGGGATGTTCTGCAGCTCGGCGTAGAGGAAGCCGATGCCCAGCACCATCACGGCCATGGACAGGGTGATCCAGAAGGGCCCCAGGATCGATCCGCGATAGCGCGAGACCACGTCATGCCAGGCCAGGGACCAGGACAGGCCCAGCCCGCGCACCGAGCGCCTCAGGTCGTCGACCGCCCGGGCCAGGTCGTCCCGGAACCCCCGGGAGCCCGTGCGCAGCATGTGTTCGGCGATGTCCATCTGCGCTCCCGGGTCGGGGCCGAGGTAACAGGTCGGATTCCGCGGCGCAACCGCGGTGGGGTCAGGCCGCCGGCCGCATCACCAGCATGAAGCCGGCCAGCATGACGGCGTAGCCCAGCCAGGCCTGTGGAGGGAGGGACTCCCGGAAAAGCAGGACCGCCAGGATGGGTGTCAGGGCCGCACCGAGGATGGAGAAGGGATAGACCTGGCTCAGGGGCGCGCGGGTCAGGATGTACACCCACAGGAGCGAGGTCAGCCCATACCAGGCGAAGGCGCCCATCAGGGGCAGGTTCAGCGCCACCTTGGCGATCACCCCGCCATCGATCCGCCGGGTCTGCTCGGCCCCCAGCTTGAACAGCACCTGGCCCGCCGGCAACGCCAGGGCGAAGGCGAGACAGAGGGCGAGGTCCAGCCCCGAAAGCCCTCGCGTCACGGTGCGGCCGGCGCCTTGGCCGGAACAGCCGCGGCCTCTGGCGTCGCGGCCTCGGGCGTCGCCCCACCGGGAATCGTGACGATCGCCACCTGCTGGAGGGTGAAGGCTCCGCCGGCCGAATCGTCCAGGTCCAGCCGGATGCCGGTGATCACTGATTTGAGCCAGTCGTCCCCGCCCTTCCGGGGCTTGGCGAGGTCGTAGACCATGATCGTCGTCTCGCCGACGGCCGGGTCCGCCCCGCGGATCGGCTTGGTGGCGAAGCCGGCGGCCTCGCCATGCGCAGCCGTAGTCCAGAAGAGCGACCCGTCCCAGCGTTCCGTATCCTTGTTCCGGGTGATCCGGACCAGGACCGCATTGGACTCCGCCCCCTTGACCGACAGGTCCTTGGGCAGACGCACGATGGGGTCAAAGAGGTCGCCCTTCACGTCCAGTCCGCCGCCCGGACGGGCGGTCAGGGTCGAGCCGGCGCCCTCGAAGCCATCTACGCCTGTCTCGAAGGTCCAGAGGGCCGCGGCCTTGAGGGTCTTGCCCTCCAGGGTGAAGGCCTTGAGCGCAGGATCCCAGGTGATGGGCTCGGGGGCCCGTGGCGGCCGCACCTTGGCGGCCGGGGCTTCGACCTCGGATTTGGGCGACGGCTTGGGCTGGTCGCAGGCCGAGAGAGCCAGGGCGCCGGCCAGGAGGACCGCCGTCGGGCGGAGGAGCGGGAGTAGGGTCTTCATTTTCGGAACCGTCTGAGGATCGCCGTCCAGGGCGGGTCAAGGGCCAGGTGGACCAGGCCGAACAGGGCGGCGAGGTCAAGGAAGTAGAGATAGCGGTAATCGCAGGCCAGGGCGATGACCAGGAAGCTGGCGGCGAAGGCGAGGGCGCAGGCCTGGAGACCGGCCAGGACCCAATCCGACGGCCGGCCCCTCAGGATGAGGACCACCATCACGCCCAGCGACACCAGGGCGAAGGACAGGTGCGAAAGGACGGGCGTGTCGAAGAACCAGGTGGCGTAGTTGTAGAGTTCGTGGTCGCGCCGGTCCTGCCGGGACGGCATCCCCAGTTCCTGCAGCACAGCCTCCGGCCCCTGGACGCCGGTCGTGACCGGCAGGCACGCCAGGATGTCGGGCGTCAGGAATGCTTGGCGGAATACCTCCAGCCGGTGGGCCGCATAGTCCGGGAACTCGGTGGTCGCCACATGGGCCCATGTCCGGGCCACTGCGCCCTCGGGCGTTCTCCAGAGGGCCTCGCCCAGGCCCGGGGCGTCGCTGATGTTGTCGACGCGCTCGGGATTGTAGCCCTGCGGCGCCAGCGACCGCAGGGTCGCCGCCGCCTGCGGATCCTCGGTCTCGAGCGGCGCCAGCGAGGCCTTCGGGTCTCGCGCCGCCACGCCCACCAGGTCGAAATGCTGGATCACCCTCAGGCCTGCGCCCGCCGCCTGGGGCGAGGATGAGGGTATGACCTTCGACATGGCGAGGCCCGCGACAAGGAAGAGGACGAGTCCTGCCGCCAGGAGGCCCCCCGCTGCTGTGAAGCCCCGTCGCCAGCCGAGTTGTGATCCGGTCGCGACACCGTAGGCCAGGGCGCCGGCGCCCAGGGCCAGAATCCCGTTCTGTCGGACGAGGGCCGCCACCACCAACAGGGCGAGCCCCCCGGCCCAGGCGGCCCTTCCGGAAAGCGCGCTTCCCCGCCGCTCCGCCGCGAGGGCCAGGAGGACCGTGCCGGCGATGGCGGCGTTGGCGAAGAAGACGTCCTTCCAGACGGCGCCCTGGTAGATCAGAACCTGCGGCGACAGGACCACCGCCAGCAGGATGGGAGCGGCCAGCCAGTGCACTCGCCCCGCCAGTCGCGGCAGGGCGGCGAGGGCGCCGAAGAGCAGGGCGACGTTGAAGGCGACGAACAGCGAGGTCCCCGACAGCAGGCTGTCGAACCGCCCCAGAAGCCAGGACATGAAGGCCGGGTTGAACGAGCGCTGCTCCCCCGCACGGCCTTCCGCAAGCTGGATCACCGAGTCGGTGGTCATGTGGCCCGGCAGGTTGACCGCGAGGATGAGGACGAGGCCGGTCATGAGGGCGCCCCGGTAGAGGCCCCCGAAGTCGGACTTCCGGTGGTCCGTCATGCATCCGTCTCCGAAAGAAGGCGCCGAAGACCGGAGTCGAGGTCTCCCGACGGGGTGAGGCCCAGCACCCCGGCCAGTCTTTGGGGGCTGCCCAGGGATCGCCGGATGTCGCCGGGTCGCTCGGCCCGGTGCAAGATCCGCGGCGTCGCCCCGTGGATTCCGGCCAGTCTCCGGGCGAGGTCGAGGATCGATGTCTCCTGTCCGGTGCAGACGTTCAGGGCCTCGAAAAGGTCACCAGTGGTGCGACCCGCCGCGGCCATCAGGGCGTCGACCACATCGTCTACGAAGACGAAGTCCCGGGTCTGTCCACCGTCGCCAAAGATGGTGATCTCGGCCCCGTCCCGGGCCAGGCGTGCGAACCTTGAGATGACGCCCGAATAGGGAGAGCCGGGATCCTGTCCAGGGCCATAGATGTTGAAAAGCCTCAGGCCGGTCGACTTCAGGCCGTACACCCGCGCCGCCGCCCGGGCGTGCAGTTCGCAGCCCAGCTTGTCCGCGCCATAGGGCGAAAGGGGCGCGGTCGCCGAGTCCTCACCCAGGGGGATGTCAGGAGTGTCGCCATACACGGCGGCGGAAGACGCGAAGACCAGGGCCGGCCGCAGGGGCTGTCGCAGGACGGTCTCGATGAGTGAGACGAAGCCGCCGAGATTCACCTGGTGGGAGGCGGCGATATCCTCATTGCACTTGGCCACCGACGCGATGGCGGCCAGGTGATAGACGGCGTCGACGCCGTTGACCGCCTCGGCCAGCGCTCCGGGATCGAGGATCGAGCCGATCCTCAGCTCCGCCTCGGGGTGAAGTCGGCTCGCATCGCCCGTGGAAAGGTCGTCCAGGACCCGGACCCGGGCTCCGGAGTTGACCAGTCGCGCTGTCAGTCGCCGGCCGATGAAGCCCGCGCCGCCGGTGACCAGGACCCGCCCGGCGGCGGCGGGCTCACCCACGACCGTCCTCCCCCTCCGGGAAACGGGCCTGTTGGATGGCCAGCCGCCGCACCAGCTGGGTGAGGACTTCGTTGGACCGCCGTTCGCGCATGATCGCCGCCACCACGGTCAGGAAGAGGATGAGGGTCGTCGCATAGGTGACCAGGTCCGCCCCGCGGCCGATGCCCACCATCTGGGCCAGCCGCGTCATCTGGTCGGGGTTCCAGACGAAATAGACGCCCGCCGCGGCGAACAGCATCACCGCCAGCTTGAGCCCCAGGAAGGTGAACTTGCGAACTGCAGCCAGGAACAGGACCGAGCCGAACAGGCCGGTGGCGACGACGGAGACGATCATGACCGTCCTCCGAACAGGATGTCCTCGAGGATGCGCACCGAGTTCGACAGCTTCTGGCCCTTGGCCAGGGAGTACTCCGAATAGGTGATGGTCACCGGATGCTCGCGCCAGTTCAGGCGCAGCCGGGCGATCTGGGACAGGATTTCCGAGGCGTGGGCCATGCGGTCCTGGCGAATGCGGAGCTTTCGCGCGGCGTCGCGGGACAGGACGCGCAGACCGTTGTGGGCGTCGGTCAGCCTCAGCCCCGTCGTCAGGCGGGTGAAGATCACCGCCGCCTTGATCACGATGCGGCGCAGGGCGGGCATGTTCACGGTCGTTCCGAGAAAGCGGGAGCCAAGGACGGCGTCCCGTCCCTCGCTCCGGCAGACGGAGACCATCTGCAGGGCTTCAGCGACGTCGTGCTGGCCGTCGGCGTCGAAGGTCACCAGGTGGGAGGCCCCCTGGGCAAGGGCGAAGTCGATCCCGGTCTGCAGGGCCGCGCCCTGCCCCCGGTTGACCAGGTGGGTGGCGACGAAGGCGCCGCCGGCCAGGGCCTGGTCGCCGGTGTCATCCGAGGATCCGTCGTCCACCACCACGACCCGGGCGTGCGGCGTCACGCCGCGCACCACTTCGGCGATCATGGGGCCCTCGTTGAAGGCCGCGATCACGAACCAGAGGGACTCGTCCCGGGACATGGCGTCGTCGTCGTTTCCTGGTGGCGGCGCGCAAAGGCGGCCCGCCCCGCCGGGTGTAAGCCGCGCCTCCCGCCTCGGGCAAGGGACTTCGCCCCCGGCCCTGACCCGTCAACCCGGCTCCACCAGGCTTTCGAGCCGGCCGGCGGCCTCGCGCACCGCCGCCTGGGAGGCCTTGAGCCGGGTCTCAAGGCTGCGGGCGTGGCGGCGCAGGTCCTCGTTCGTGCGGGTCAGAGAGGCGATGTGGTCGCGCATCTCGCCCAGTTGGCCGTCGAGGGATCCGATCGTGTCGTAGAGGGCCTGGATCCGGCCCTCCAGGGTGGCGACGATCTCGCGCGTCTCCGCCAGGGTCCGTTCCAGGAAGGCCGCCCGGCCCTCGGCGTCGGCCAGGGCGGTGCGGGCCGCCGCGCGGTCGGCTGAGACCGGCGAGACCAGGTCTCCGTAAAGGGTCTTCTGCGCCGCCAGCCAGGCCGCGGCGCGGTCCAGGTGCGCCCGGTCGGGCTCGGCCCCTCGGGCGGCGGCGCGCAGCCAGTCCAGGACCCCGGAGGCCATGGCGCCGGCCTCGCCCAGGGCCGACAGGTCGCCCTCGCCGGAATTGCGCCTCAACTCCGTCGACAGGAAGGCGTCGATCTTCCGCCCGGCGGCGGGGGTCAGGGCGGGCAGGGGCTCGCCCAGCCGCGCCTCGGCGCCGGCGACCTGCGGCCGCCAGTCCTCCAGCAGGGCGTCATAGTCCAGGAAGGCCCGGGGCAGGTCCCGGCTGCCGGCCTCGGCGGCCAGCATATAGGCGCACCACACCATCACCGACTTGCGCAGGGGAAAGCCGTCCCGCGCCGCCAGGGATCCGGCCACGGCCAGGGGGCTGCGGACCGGGACCAGCACCCGCAGGGCCAGGCCCTCGGCCTCCAGCACCGGGCGCCAGAGGTCCCACAGGACGGTGACCCGCGGGTCCTTCAGCAGGGGCCGGCGGCGACGGCCGAACTGGGCGCGGAACAGGCCTCGAGCCTCCTCCCGCCAGGTCGTCTCGTCGGCGGGCGGTGCGGCGAGGGCGGCGAAGGGGTCGTCCCAGGCCGTCCCGGCCGCCGCCAGGCGCCGGTCGTTGAAGACAGCGATCCGCCAGGGTTCGAAATAGCCCCGGGCGTTGTGGTCGTCGGCGGGCATGACCTCGCGCGGCAGGTCGGCGCCGGCCAGGGCCAGGACATTGGCCAGGGCGCTGGTCCCCGACCGGTGCATGCCGAGGACGAGGTAGGCCGTCCTTTGCGGCGGCGGGGCGGCGGGGCTGGGCTTGTCGGTCATGGCGGATCAGTTGATCGTTAAGGCCTTCTGTTGCACACAGGCCCGCCACCGAACAGGAAATTTCCGCATGGGCCAGGGCGACGCCCCGGAACGCACCCGCCGAGCCCTTGCGGCGGCCTTCGACCCGGTCTTCTACCGAACCGTCTACGACGACATCGCCCGGTCCGGCGCCGATCCCTTCCGGCACTATGCCGAGACCGGCTGGCGCGAGGGGCGCGACCCGGCGCCCTGGTTCTCCACCTCGGCCTACCTCGAGCGGCGGCCAGACGTTTCAGGTTCCGACCCCTTCTCCCACTACCTCGACCGCGGCTGGCGCGAGGGCGCCGAGCCGGCGCCGTCCCGTCACCGCGAGCGCTTCCTGGAGCGGAGCGGAGCCCCCTTGCGGGCGTCCGCGGTCGCGCTGGAAACTGGAGAGCCCCGGGCCCCGGCGGTCGCACCCGCCGATCCGGACCTGCCCGAGGGCCTGACCCGCGAGGCGGCCCGGGAGCGGGTCGCCGCCGCCTTCGACCGCGCGCACTACCTGTCAGCCTATCCGGACATCGCCGCCGCCGGGGTCGACCCCCTCGACCACTACCTCACGGCGGGCCGGCGCGAGGGGCGCGACCCCCGACCGGACTTCAACGCCGCCGATTACCTGGAGGTGAACCCCGACGTCGCCGCCTCGGGCCTGGATCCCTTCCTGCACTGGCTGGTGGCCGGCCAGGCCGAGGGGCGACCCCTGCGGTTCGAGCTGGGGTTCCGCGGGCGGATCGTCGCCGGCCTCACCCCCCTGTCCGAGCGCCAGGAGGCCGCCGCCCGGGCCGCCGCCGACCGGCCCGCCAGCTCCGCCCGGGGCCTCTCGCCCCTGTCGGCGCCGGGCCGGGGCGGGGGGCTGCACCTGACCTTCAGCCACGACGACTACACCGCCCGGGTCGGCGGGGTGCAGCTCTGCCTCCAGACCGAGGCGGCCGGGCTGGCCGGGCGGGGGATCGACCACCTGCATCTCTTCCCCGTTGCGCCCTGGCCCACCCTGCGGCCGGCTGGAAGCCAGGCCGCCGTCGGGGTGGTCTGGAACGGCAAGACCCTCGGGGGCTTTGCGGCCGCAGACATCCGCCGCGCCGTGAAGGCCCGGGCGGGGCGGGCGAAGGGGGCCGTGACCTTCGCCATCCACAGCCTGCTGGGCCACGAGATCGGCGAGACCCTCGACGTTCTGGCCGCCGCCGGCGCCCGGCGGGGCCTCTTCTGGATCCACGACTTCGCCGGCCTGTGCGCCGGCTACCACCTGATGCGCGACGAGGCCCGGGACTGCGGTGCCCCGTCGGCCGGCAGCGCCGCCTGCCGGATCTGCGTCTTCGGTCCGGGCCGCGACCTGCACCTCTCCGCCCACCGGCGGCTGTTCGAGACCCTGGACCTGACCCTCGTCGCCCCGTCGCAGGCGGCCCTCGACACCTGGAACGCCGCCCCGGACGCGCCGCAGGCCCGCCGCCAGGTCGTCCATCCCCACGCCCGCCTGGCGCCCACGGGCCGCCGGGCCGGAGGCCAACCGGACGCCCCCCTCAAGGTCGCCTTCCTGGGCATGCCGTCGGCCTACAAGGGCTGGCCGGTCTTCACCGACCTGGCCCACCGGTTCGGCGAGGACCCGCGCTATCACTTCGTGCGCCTGGGCTCGGCCGCAGCCCCCGGACCCGCCGACCACATCGAGGTCTCGGTGACCGCCGACAATCCGCAGGCCATGCATCAGGCCCTGGAGACCGCGGGCGTGGACGTCGCCGTTCTCTGGTCCCTGTGCCGCGAGACCTTCTCCTTCGCCGCCTACGAGGCCGCCGCCGCTGGGGCGGCCATCCTGACCGGCCCGGACAGCGGCAATGTCGCCGCCTTCACCCTCGCCGGCGGCCATGGCCTGGTGCTTCCGGACGAGGCGACCCTGTTCGCCCAGTTCGAGTCCGGCGCCGTCCGGTACCTGTCCCGGGCGTCCCGGAACCCCGAAATCTGCGACATCGCCTACAGCGGAATGAGCGTCGATCTCCTGGAGGCCCTGTCGTGAAGGTCCTAGTCTATTCGAGCTTCACCTTCTCCTACCTGAACCGGGCGCGGGTCCTCTACCAGACCCTGCGGCGCTTCCATCCCGACTGGGAGACCGTGGCCCTCATCACCGACGAGCCGCCGCCGGGCTTTACCTTTGACCCCGCCTCCGAGCCCTTCGACCGGGTGGTCTGGGCGAAGGACCTGGGGATCGAGCCCTTCCGGGGCTGGCTCTTCCGGCACGACGTGGTCGAGGTCTGCACCGCCGTGAAGGGCCCCTTCCTGCACCAGGTCTGCGAGGCGGGCGAGGCGGACATTGCCATCTACCTCGACCCGGACACCGCCCTCTTCGCCCCCCTGGACCCGCTGGTGGAGATGCTCCAGCAGGACGACATCCTGCTGACGCCGCACCTGATCGACCCCAATGACGACCGGGCGGCGATCCTCGACAATGACCTCTCGGCCTCGCGCACGGGCATCTTCAACCTGGGCTTCGTGGCCATCCGCACCACCGGCGAGGGCGCGCGCTTCGCCCGCTGGTGGAACGACCGCCTGCTGGCCTTCTGCTATGACGACATCCCCAGCGGCCTCTTCGTCGACCAGAAGTGGTGCGACCACGTCCCGGCCCTGTTCGACCGGGTGAAGGTGGTCCGCGACCCCGGCTACAACGTCGCCAGCTGGAACCTCTCCACCCGCAAGGTGGCCATCGACAAGGCGGGCGAGATCCGGGTCAACGGCGCGACCCTGCGCTTCTGGCATTTCACCAAGCTGGGCCCGACGGGCGACGTCATGACCAAGCGCTACGCCGGGGACAACTTCGAGGTCTACGAGGTCTGGCGCTGGTACAAGGAGGCCGTCGCGGCGGCCACCGACCCAGCCATCCCCGAGCGCTGGTGGGCCCACGGCCAGTTCGACGACGGCGCGCCCATCGCCAAGCCGCAGCGGGTGCTCTACCGCGAGCGGGCCGACCTGCAGGCGGCCTTCCCGGATCCCTTCGCGGGCGGGTACCAGGCCTGGTGGAAGGCCGAGGGACCAGGTCGGAATGGTTAGCCGTCGTCCCACGCCCGAGGCCGTCCGGCTGTCGGCGGCGGTGGACGCCGCGGCCCGGCGGCTGGACGTCCTGCGGGCCGAATCCCAGCGGGCCGAGGCCGGCGAGGCCCTGGCGCGGCTGCGGCTGGGCGAGGCCCTGGCGGAGGCCCTCGGCGCCCGCGCCCTGGCCGAGGCCCGGCTTCGCGCCTCGCAGTTCGACCGCTACCGCGCGGCCGCCTTTGCGCACCGGCGGCCGGACCGGCGCAACCGGCTCCGGCGGCTGGCGGAAAAGGTCCTGGCCCGGCTCGGCGCGCCGGGGCGGTCCCTGGTCCGCGCCCGGGCCGCCCTGGGCGAAGGCGCGGTCCTCTTCGATGCCGACCACTACCGCAGGGCCGCCCCCGAGCCCGTCGGCCCCGACCCCCTGGCCCACTACCTGATCTGGGGCGGAGACGCCCGGATCTCGCCCCATCCCCTGTTCGATCCAGGGTTTTACGCCGCGCGCAACGCCGAAGGGCTGGCCCGCACCGGCCTGACGCCGCTGGACCACTTCCTGCGCCTCGGCGCCGCCGAGGGCCGCGATCCGCACCCCCTTTTCAGCCTGGAGGCCTACGTCTCCCAGGCCCCCGAACTGACCGCGACGGGCGAAAATCCGCTGCTGCACTACCTGCGGACCGGGGCGGCGCGGGGGCTGTCGCCCCACCCCCTGTTCGACCCGGACTGGGCCGGCGGCGACCTGGTCTGGTACCTGACCGAAGGCTGGCGGCAGGGCGCCTCGCCCCACCCCCTGTTCGACCCGGCCTGGCGGCGCGAATCCGGGCTGGACGACGGCGAGACCGAGCCCCTGACCCGTTTCATCCTGACCGCCCGGGACACCCTGGAAAGCCCAGGTCCCTATTTCAATTCAAGGACTTACGCCGAAGCCCGGGGCGCCGCGATGGACCCTTCGAAGGACCCCCTGAGCGACTACCTGGCCGGCGGCGCCTGGGCGGTCCTGGGCCCGGAGGGCCTGCACCCGGCCCTGGCCTTGATGGACGATCCGGAAGCGATCCGCTCTGGCATGACCCCCGCAGAGGCCCTGGCCCGCAGATCGAGACCGCACTGATATCCGCCCTGATTAGCCAATGACCTAGCGAGAGATGATCAAATGGCCCGACATGAAGTTGTCTTCATTTCCCTGGATCCACCCTATTTCCTGGACCTGGAAGATCAAGTTTATGTCTTTCGGGGTTGGGCTGAGGTCGATCAGATAGATTTGCCAGACATCCACCTGTCCATAAACGGTAAAGCCGTCAAGGTGGTTACAACGGAACCTCCGAATTTTGAGGGTTATCTGGCCGGAAAGACAGGCATGAAATTCTACGCCAAGGTAGATTTCAGATCTCTATTCTCGAGGGAGACCTTTCCAGAGCCTTTTCTCCTTGAGGCCGAGGTCCGATCCGGAAGTCGGGTGCGCACCTTTGAGTATGCCGTGACCCGAGCCTGGGCTCGCGAGTGCCTGGGCGCATTCCAGTCGCTGAGAGCAATTCCCCCGGAACCCCTTCAGATTCGGGTGACGGGCGCCGCTGCAGGCGGCTATCACGCTGCAGGTCGGGAAGTCGCCAAAGAGATCACTGATCTCCTTCTAGATTTCTCGTCTCAGGGTGCAAAGCCAAGTGGACGGGTTCTAGATCTCGGCTGCGGTCCAGGGCGGGTGATCGACTGCTACGCGGACGTCTTTCCCAAATCCAAACTCTTTGGGTGCGATATCGATCCAGAAGCCATTGAATGGGCGTCAAAGAACCTCTCGGAACGGGCTAGCTTTGATGTGAATCCAGCAGGTGGACGACTTCCCTACCCAGACGAGTACTTCGATACGATTTACTCGATCTCCATCTTCACACATCTCCCGGAAGAGATTCAGTTTCCCTTGCTAAGGGAGATCCGGCGGGTCCTGAAGCCCGGCGGCTATCTCATCACCACGAAGCTGAATCCGTTCTCCTTCGAATTGCCCGAGGATGTTTTGGATGAAGCAAGGATGGGCGGATTTGCGTATTGGGGTGAATCGTCGAAGACAGAAGGCCTGCCCGATTTCTATAGGCTGGCTTACCATAGTGACGACTACGTAAAGGAAAGATGGTCGCCGTTTTTTGAGATACTGAAGATCGGCAGACAGAACATAAACAACACACAGGATGCAGTTGTTGCCCGTCGGCCTAGGGAGTTTTACTCTTGGATTCCTAAGCAGGTTAGGGCGATTGGGCGCGGCCTCGTCAACCGTCTGGCCCTGGCCCGCCGCTCAGCGGCCGCCTAGCTGGCGCCAGATCTCGGCGTAGTAGTCCCCGACATAGTGGAAGGGGCTGAGGCCCCAGACGTGGTCGGGATCTGAAAACTCCAGGGAATCCGGGGCCTTGACGACCTCCAGGCGCGGAATGGCCGCGCGGGCGAGGGCGTGCATGCGCAAGAGGCGGGCGTTGTGCGCCGCCCGCGGGGCGCGTCGGCCGGGGGTGATTTCGAGGTCCGGCTCAAGGGCCTCGGTCCGGCCGCGGGCGGTGCGCAGGGCGCCGGCCCAGGTCGCGGCGTGAAGCACGGGCCGGGCGCCCGACAGGGGGGCGCCGGGGGTGAAGAGGTGCGCCAGGGCGTCCAGCGACCGTCGCCACAGCGTCGCGTCCGCGTCGCCCAGGGCGTCCAGGCGCCGCAGGGGCATGAGGGGGGGCAGGGCGTCCCAGCCGGACGTCTCCAGCTCCCAGGAGGCGGTCACGACGGCTCCGGCGCCGGCCAGAAGGTCGAACCGCTCGTCGATGAAGTCGAGGATGACGACGTCCGGACGGAACCGGACGATCTCGTCCAGCCCGGTTTTTGACAGGTCGGTCCGGAGGGCCCGGGCGGGATTGGCCCTCAGGCCCGGCGCCGGCCCCTCGGGCAGGACCAGCCCCGCCGGCCGGGCGCCGAACAGGCTCGGCAGCCGGGTGCGGGATATATAGAGAAGGTCCTCCGTCGGCGCCCCGGCCATGCGCCACAGGTCGCGGCTCACGCAGCTGCCGAGGATGGCCACGCGGCCACCCCCGGCGAGGGGCGGCGGAAGACGGGACGGTCCGCTCATGGCGCCAGACTAGGACGAATCGATCCGCCGCACATCCGGGAGGCGGCGGGGACGCCGTTGACCCCCTCCGGCCCGCTTCGCGGTCCACCTCCCCCTGGGGGGAGGAATGACTGAGCCAATTGCTCCGCCAAGGGGGAGCTGTCAGCGAAGCTGACTGAGGGGGTCTGCGGCGGCTCAGCTGACCCCCTCCGACGCGCTGGCGCGCGCCACCTCCCCCTGGGGGGAGGAATTTGAGAGGGTGCGGCGTGGCGCCGGGGACACGGGTGGGGAGGGGGTTCGCGAACCCCCCTCGCGGAATTTCCTTGCTTTTCGTAAACCTTCCGGGGTGATGGTCGCCCCCCATGCGGGAGCCGGCGCGCCGGCCCGAGCCAGGACCCAGGATGAAGATCTTCAATCCCTTCGCCTCCATGCCCGACAACCCCCTCACCCGCGCGGTGAAGGAGGGGCGCCGGCCGCTGATCTATGCGGGCGTGTTCAGCCTGGTTTCGAACCTGCTCTACTTCGCCATGCCGCTCTACACGACGCACATCTATGGCGGCGTGCTGCCGAGCGGGAGCGTGCCGACCCTGCTGGTCCTGACCTTCGGCGTGCTGGCGGCCTTCGCCATGTCGTCCATCATCGACCACTACCGGGCCAAGGTGCTGATCAGCTTCGGCGTCCTTTTGGACCAGCGCGTCTCGGCCCACGTCTTCGGGGCCCTGTTCGAGGGCGCCGCCCGCGGCATGCCCCAGGCCCGCAGCCAGGCCCTGCGCGACCTCGACACCTTCCGGCAGATGCTGACCGGCCCGGCCTTCGGCGTGCTGTTCGACCTGCCCTGGATGCCGATCTTCATGCTGGTCCTGTTCGTGATCGACCCGGTGATCGGCGTCATCACCTTCCTGGGCGCCCTGGTCCTGCTGGGCGTGGCCCTTCTGCAGGACATCCGCACCCGGCCCCTGCTGCATGAGGCCAACGAGGCGGCCCTGCGCAGCTATGGCTTCACCGACCAGGCCCTGAGGAACAATGAAGTGGTCCGGGCCATGGGCCTGACCGAGCCCCTGGCCAGCCGCTGGCGCGGCTTCCGCCAGACCACCATGGACCGCAGCTCGCTGGCCAGCGACGACGCCAGCTTCATGACCAACATCTCCCGCGGCCTGCGCCAGGGCATCCAGGTGCTGATCATCGGCGTCGGCGCCTGGCTGGTCATCACCGGCCAGATCCATGTGGGCCTGCTGTTCGCCAACATGATCCTGGGCGCCCGCGCCCTGCAGCCCATCGACCGGCTGGTGGCCAGCTGGGACGGCCTGATGCTGGGCGCCCGGGCCTTCGAGCGCCTGACCACGGTGTTCGAGGGCTATGTGGAGCCGCGCCCCGCCACCGCCCTGCCGAGGGCCAAGGGCCTCCTGACGGTGGAAGGGGTCAACTTCGCCCCGCCCGGCGCCAACCGATTCGCGGTCCAGGCCCTGGCCTTCCGGGTCGAGCCCGGCGAGATGCTGGGCGTCATCGGCCCGTCCGGCGCGGGCAAGTCGACCCTGGCCCGGCTGATCGTCGGCGTCTGGCCCCCGACCCACGGCTCCATCCGCCTGGACGGCGCCGACGTCCACGCCTGGGACCGGTCGGACTTCGGACGCAATGTCGGCTACCTGCCCCAGGACACCGAGCTCTTCCCCGGCACGGTGCGCGACAACATCGCCCGCTTCCGCGACGACCTGACCGACGAGAACGTGGTGGCCGCGGCCCAGGCCGCCGGCGTCCACAGCCTGATCCTGCGCCTGCCCCAGGGCTATGAGACCGATCTGGGCGAAAGCGGCCGCATCCTCTCGGCCGGCCAGCGCCAGCGCGTCGGCCTGGCCCGCGCCCTGATCGGCGACCCCGCCCTGCTGGTGCTGGACGAGCCCAACGCCGCCCTGGACGCCGAGGGCGAGGAGGCCCTGCTGGCCGCCCTCGACGCCGCCAAGGCCCGGGGCACGACCATCGTCTTGGTGGCCCACAAGCCCTCCATCTTCCGCGCCGCCGACAAGATGCTGGTGCTGCGCGACGGCCGCATGGAGGCCTTCGGCCCCCGCGAGGCGGTGATGGCCAAGTTCGCCGCCCCGGCCCTGAGGGCGGTGGAAGGCGGAGGCGCCCGATGAACGCCGACCCGCGCAAGTCCGACTTCGGCAAACCGGGCCGGGCCGCCGGCGCCCTGCAATCGGTGCGCCGCTGGATCGCGCCGGCCCTGAAGGTCACCGACCAGCCCCTGGACCCGGACCTGGAGCGCCGCCTGCGCCGCCCCATGATCACCGGCGCCATCCTGATCGGCGTGTTCGTGGTCGGCTTCCTGGTCTGGGCCGTGGTGGCCCCCCTGGACAGCGCCGTCATCGCCCAGGGCGTGGTGCGGGTGGAGGAGAACCGCAAGATCCTGCGCCACCGGGAGGGCGGCATCGTCCGCGCCATCCTGGTGCGCGAGGGCGAGAAGGTGAAGAAGGACCAGGTCCTCCTGACCATGGATGACGTCCAGCCCCGGGCGGCCGTGGACGTGATGCAGAACCAGGTCGACACCTACGCCGCCCAGGTGGCCCGTTTCGAGGCCGAGGCCTCCGGCGCCCGGCAACTCGCCTTCCCGCCCGAACTGACCGCCCGGATCTCCGACCCGCGGGTCGGCGCCCTGGTCCGCGACCAGGAGTTCCTGTTCGCCAGCCGGCTGCAGTTCTTTGACAGCCAGGCCGAGGTGCTGCGCCAGCGCGTCCAGCAGATCGATTCGCAGATCGCCGGGGTGCGGGCCCAGCTGACCGCCCTGGACGAGAACGTCGCCCTGACCCGCCAGGAGCTGGAGGGCTACGAGACCCTCTACGCCCAGGGCTACGCCCCGAAGACCCTGATCCTGCGCTATCAGCGCGCCCTGGCCGACCTGGCCGGCCGCCGCGGCGCCCTGTCCGCCGAGCAGCAGCGCCTGGCCCAGCAGAGGGGCGAGGCCCAGGTTCAGCTGGGCGGCCTCAGCGACCAGAGAATCAGCCAGTCGGCCGAGGGGCTGCGCCAGATGCAGGCCGCCCTGGCCGACGCCCGGCCCAAGCTGGCCGCCGCACGCCAGACCCTGGAGGGCGCCACGGTGCGCGCGCCGGTGGACGGCTATGTCCTCAACCTGACCCAGTCCACGGTGGGCGGGGTGGTCGGCGCCGGCGAGCTTCTGATGGTGGTGGTGCCTTCCGACGCCCCCCTGGCGGTGACCGCGCGAATCAAGCCCGACGAGATCGAGGGAATCACCGCCGGCATGAAGGCCCGGGTGACCCTGACCGCCTTCTCCACCCGCCGCGTCTCGCCCTTTGACGCCGTGGTGACCAATGTGTCGGCGGACGAGCTGACCGACGAGAAGTCGGGCCAGTCCTTCTATCGCGCAGACCTGAAGATTGACCCGAAGGAGCTGGCCAAGCTGCCCAAGGGCGAGACCGTGACCCCCGGAATGCCCGCCCAGGTGATGATCACCACGGGCCGGCGCACGGTGATGGGCTATATTGTCGGCCCGCTGACGGACACGGTGAACGCCTCGATGCGCGATAAGTAGGCCGCCGTCTGCCGGTGGGAAACAGGGGTCGTGACCTTCTTGCATCACCCCCCGCCATCACCACTGAAAACCGGGGGCTTTTGCAGTTGCGGAATTGAATCGCTTGGGCTACGGCTTGTTCGGGCTCGTTTAACCTGCGCCGTGGCACGTCATGTGATGGTCACAGCTTGGGGCTACGGACCGCCGGAACCCGTCCGATGGAAGTGTCCATGGGGTCGTGGCGCCGGACATTTCGTCGGTCCGAGTGAAACACACTGGAGAGAAGAATGGCTGCCTATACGTTCGAGACGATCAGCGCCGCAGATGCGTTGGCCTTCGACGCCACCAAGGATACCCTGACGTTCACGACCGCGGGCGCCACGGCGACGGCGGTGACGGTGGCGATCACGGACGCGTCCGGTTTCCCCCTGACCCCGGCCTCCTTCGCCCTGACCTTCGGTGGGGTGACGAAGACCTTCGGGTCCAACTTCATCGTTTCTGGCGCAGGCGTGGGTAACGTCACCGGCCAGATCATCTTCCCCGACAACACCATGCTGTATGTGGGCTCCACCGGCGCCAACAACATCACGGGCTCGGCCGGCAGCGACGCCATGTTCCTCGGAACCGGCGACGACACCGGCATCGGCGGCGACGGCAATGACTTTCTCCAGGGCAATGCCGGCCTCGACAGTCTGGTCGGCGGCACGGGCAGCGACACCATCCACGGCGGCCAGGGCAACGACTCCATCGACCTCGGCTCGGGCGCCAACTGGGCCAACGGCAACCGCGGCGATGACGTCGTCACCGGCGGCACGGGCGCCGACACGGTCTACGGCGGACAGGACAATGACAGCCTGATCGCGGACGAAGGCGCCAACCTGGTGTTTGGCGACTTGGGCGACGACACCCTCTCCGGCCTGACCGGCGCTGACACCCTGACGGGCGGTGCAGGCAATGACAGCCTCAACGCCGGCAGTGGCGCGAACGTCATCGACGGCGGCGCTGGCAATGACATCATCGCTGCCGGCGGCGGAGCGGACGTGGTCACTGGCGGTGATGGGAACGACTCCATCAACGCTGGTGCCGGAGCGAATAGCATCACTGGTGATACTGGCGCGGACACAATCACAACGGGGTCGGGCGCTGATACGATCCTGGGTGGCGCAGGGAATGACTCAATCTGGGACACCGGGGATGGCGCTGATAGCGTCAACGGCAACGAAGGTGCGGATTCGATCAAGGGTAACACCGGCGCTGACAGTCTGCTCGGCGGTCAGGACAACGATACCCTCGCGGGAGACACTGGGGACGACTATCTCCACGGCAATCTCGGCGCTGACTGCATTTCAGGTGCTGATGGTAATGACACCATCCTTGGCGGCCAGGGAGTCGACAACATCGACGCTGGCGAAGGCCTGAACTATGTGTCGGGCGACCTTGGTGATGATGTTATTACCTCTGGAGCGGGCGCAGACACGCTCTTCGGCGGCGAAGGTAATGACAACATTACATCTGGTTCGGGTGCGGACGTTTTGGATGGTGGCGCTGGTAACGACTCGGTTGTCGCGGGTGACGGTAATGACGTCGTCGTCGGTGGTGATGGCAATGACTGCATCAATGGTGGTGACGGCGCGGATAACCTGACAGGCGATGCCGGCGCGGACATCCTCATCGGTGCCACCGGCTCGGATACCCTCGTCGGTGGTGACGGTGCTGACTCCGTCAGCGGTGGCGGTGGCGGTGTCGGTACCGCCGGCTCCGACCGGGTCGACCTGGGTGCGGGCAACGACACCCTGACTGACACCAGCACGGGCGCTGCGGTGGTCATCGGCGGCGATGGTGCCGACTGCATCACCTCGGGTGATGGGAACGACAACATCACCGGCGACGCAGGTAACGACAACATCGTGGCCGGCTCGGGTGCCAACACCATCGCCGGTGGCGATGGCGCCGACAACATCACCTCCGCGACTGGTGCAGACCGGATCGAGGCGGGTGAAGGCAATGACGTGGTCAACTCCGGAGACGGAAACGATTACGTCGACGGCGGCGCTGGAGACGATAGCCTCTGGGGCGAAACCGGTGCGGATACCCTCTTGGGCGGCGATGGAGCCGACACGCTCAACAGTGCGTCCGGAAACGACCGCATTGATGCCGGCGCGGGCAGCGACCGGGTCGAGCTGACCACTCTCGCGAGCACTCAGGCTACTGCGATTGGTGGTCTCGGCGATGACACCTTTGTCATCACCAGCAACTCTGCATCTTCGATCTCGGCCGACGCGGGTGAAGGCAACGACAGCTACAGCGGCGGCGACGGTTGGGACTTCGTGGTTGGTGGTGCGGGCAATGACACCCTCACCGGCGGAACGACGGGCGCCGATACCCTCAACGGTGGCGATGGTCTGGACAGCATTACCGGATCGGGTGGGGCGTCCTCGCTCATCGGCGACCTGGGCAACGACACAATCGTCGGATTGACGGGCGCGGAGAACATTACTGGCGGCGAGGGTGCGGACAGCATCTTCGGCGGCGATGGTAATGACGTGGCAGCCGGTGACGCGGGTAACGACACTGTCAACGGTGAGACCGGGGCCGACACCATCACAGGTGGTGCGGGAACCGACCAGCTCACCGGCGGTGCTGGCAATGACAACATTGACGGCGGCGCCGACAGTGACGTCATCACTTCGGATGCGGGCGCCGATACCGTTTCTGGCGGTGACGGTTCCGACACCCTGACGGGTGGTGCCGACAACGACTCCGTCGATGGTGGCGCTGGAACAGACCGGATCGATCTGGGAGCTGGGGCTGATACCGTCACGGCCGGTGATGGCGATGATAGTGTTCTTGGTGATGCTGGTACGGACTCAATCCTCGGCGGAGCCGGCGCGGACACCATTGCTGGTGGTGGCGACAATGACGTCATCATCGGTGGCGTCGGGTCAGACTCCCTGTCCGGCGGTGGCGGTGCGGACCAGGATGTGTTCCGCTTCGCTCTCGGTGATGCTTCGTCGACAGACGCAGCCTCGCTGGAGACCATTACTGACTACAGCGCCAACGACCGGCTGGCGTTTACTGGTAGCACTGGGATCGCGGCGGGTACCATTGAGAGCCTCAACTGGGTGTCATATGCCTCAGCACTATCCTCGGCTCAGGGGATCATCGCTGCGGGGACATCGAACATTGTCAGCACCTTTGACGGATCGGCGAACCAGTACCTGTTCCTCGACACGAACGACGATAATGCGCTCGACACTGTGATCCGGCTGCAGACTGCATCGGCGATCACGCTGACCGGCGCGGACTTCATCGGTTGATCCTGTAAGGATCCACCAAACCCAAGGATCGGGCCGCCCCTCGGGGCGGCCCTTTTCTTTTGGGCCTCACCGGTTCGCCCGGTTCCCTGCCTGCGCCGGGAAATGCTAGCTTTCGGGCCTGACGCCCCGGCGCGCCTGTCGCCCGGGGCGTGTGTGTCCCTCTGCAGACCGGGCCTGACATGACCGCCTTCACCTTCGAGACGATCACCGCCGCCCAGGCCCTGGCCTTCGGGGCCGGCGACACCCTGGCCTTCACCGCCGCCGGGGCGGTGGCCTCCGCCGTGCAGGTGGGCTTCACCCCGGCGGTTCCGGGCGTCTCGGCCACCCTCACCCTGACCTTCGCCGGGGTCTCGAAGACCTTTGGCCCCGGCCTGGCGGGCCTGGGCGCCGGGGCGGGCCAGATCACCCTTCCCGACGGCTCGCGCCTGTTCGTCGGCACGACCGGGGCCGACGCCGTGGCGGGAACCTCGGCCGGCGACGCCCTGTTCGGGGACGCCGGAGACGATTCCTTCTCGGGCCTGGCGGGCGCCGACCTCCTGCAGGGCAATTCCGGCGCCGACACCCTGACCGGGGGCGAGGGCGCCGACACCCTGAACGGAGGGCGGGACAATGACCTGCTGGACGCCGGGTCGGGCCTGAACTGGGCCAATGGAAATCTGGGCGCCGACACCCTGGAGGGGGGCGCCGACGCCGACACCCTGCTGGGCGGACAGGACGCCGACAGCCTGTCTGGCGGCGGCGGCGCGGACTGGATCAGCGGGGACCTGGGCGCCGACACCCTTTCGGGCGGGGCCGGGGCCGACACCCTTTCCGGCGCCGATGGCGACGACCGCCTGCTGGCCGTGGAAGGGAATGACAGCCTGAACGGCGGGTCGGGCGCCGACACCCTGGTGGGCGGGACGGGCGCCGACACCCTGGCCGGGGGCGACGGGGATGACCAGCTGCTGGCCGCCGAGGGCGGGGACAGCGCCCACGGCAACGGCGGCAATGACAGCCTGCTGGGCGGGGCCGGGGCCGAGACCCTGCTGGGCGGCCAGGGGGACGACACCCTCTCCGGCCTGGACGGCGCCAACTACCTGCACGGCAATCTGGGCCAGGACAGCCTCATGGGCGGGGCGGGGGCCGACACCCTGTTCGGCGGCCAGGGTAATGACGTGATCCAGGCGGGCGCGGGCGCCAACCTCGCCTTTGGCGACATGGGCGACGACACCCTGACCGGCGGGAGCGAGGCCGACACCCTGTTCGGCGGCGGCGGCAATGACCGGCTGCTGACCGGCGGCGGGGGCCAGGACCTGATCGACGGGGGCGCGGGCGCCGACACCCTGGCGGCCGGCGCCGGGGCCGGCCCGGCCAGCCTCCTGGGCGGGGAGGGCGACGACCGGCTGGACCTGACCGGCGCCACCGCCACCCACACCACGGACGGCGGCGAGGGCCATGACCAGCTGCTGGGCGGGACGGGCGCCGATGTCCTGGCCGGGGGCTCGGGGGCCGACACCCTGACCGGCGGCGGCGGGGCCGACACCCTTTCGGGCGGCGACGGCGACGACCGGCTGACCGGCGGCGGCGGGGCGGCCCAGCTCTCCGGCGATTCGGGGAACGACACCCTGATCGGCGGGTCGGGCGCCGAGACCCTGCTGGGCGGGGCGGGCAATGACAGCCTGAACGCCAGCCAGGGGCCGGACCTGGCCGACGGCGGCGACGGCGCCGACAGCCTGCTGGCCGGGACCGGGGCGGCCACCCTGTCCGGCGGGGCGGGGAATGACGTCTTCGACCTGACGGCCCATACGACGGGCGCCCTGTCGGCGGACGGCGGGGCCGGGGCCGACCGGCTGGTCGGGGGGCTGGGGATGGAGACCCTGGCCGGCGGCCTGGACGCCGACACCCTGATCGGCGGCGGCGGGGCGGACACCCTGGCCGGGGACGATGGGGCCGACAGCCTGGTGGGCGGGGCCGGGGCGGCCACCCTGTCCGGCGGGGCGGGCGCCGACACGGTGCTGGGGGGCGACGGCGCGGAGCTGCTGTCCGGCGGCGAGGGGAATGACAGCCTGTCGGCGGGACTGGGCGCCGACACCCTGGCGGGCGGCGCCGGCGATGACCAGGCCGACGTGGGCGAGGGGGACAACCTGGCCCTGGGCGAGACCGGGGCCGACACCCTGATCGGCGGGGTGGGCGCCAACACCCTGATCGGCGGCGACGGCGGCGACAGCCTGGCCGGCGGCGGCGGTAACGACTCCCTGGACGGCGGGGCGGGGGATGACCAGATCTCCGAGGCCTTTGACGGGACCACCAACCGGGCGCAGATCCTGGGCGGCGCAGGCAACGACACGATCGCCTCGGCGGGGGCCAACTATTCGGCGGCGGCGGACGCCGGCGAGGGCCATGACAGCTATCTGGGCGACACCGGGACCGATTCCGTCCTGGGCGGGGCGGGGGCCGACACCCTGGTCTCCGGAGGCGGGCAGGACATTCTGGTCGGCGGGGACGGCAATGACAGCCTGGCGGGCTCGGGCGGCAATTCGACGATCACCGGGGACGGGGGCGACGACACCTTCGCCGGCGGCATCGCCTGCGAGAGCCTGAGCGGCGGGGCGGGGGCGGACTCCCTCGCCGCGGCCGGGGGCAATGACAT
The DNA here is from genome assembly GCA_020402585.1 of Phenylobacterium sp. Classification (GTDB taxonomy): domain Bacteria; phylum Pseudomonadota; class Alphaproteobacteria; order Caulobacterales; family Caulobacteraceae; genus Phenylobacterium. The sequence continues at coordinate 72,523 of JADBZH010000031.1, forward strand.
CGTGCTGGGCGGCGATGGCGACGACACCCTGACCGGGGCGACGGGCAATGACTCCCTGGACGGCGGGGCGGGGAATGACGTGCTGGACGGGGGAACGGAGGCCGACCAGCTGACCGGTGGGGCGGGTGCAGACCGGCTGACCGGGGGCGACGGGGCGGACCGGTTCGTCTTTGGCGCCGGGGATGCGGCCCCGGGGGCCGAGACCGCCCTCGACACGATCACCGACTTCACGACCGGCTCGGACACCCTGCGGATCGGGGTGACGGGCGCGTTGCAGGCGGTGACCGGGGCGGCCAGCTTCTCTGCGGCCCAGACCTCCGCCGCCAGCACGATCGGCGCGGGGACGGTGAACATCGTGACCGCGGCGGTGGGGACCACCACCTATGTCTTCGCCGACACCAACAATGACAACGCCATCGACACGGTGATCGCCCTGACCGGGACGACGGCGCCGGCCGTGGCGGCGGCGGACTTCGCAGCCTGACGGACGCAGGGCGGCGTGGCGGAGGACGGACGGGTCGGGAAGTGGCTTGTTAACCGCGGGGGATCAGGATGAATTCTGATTAGACTGGCGGTTTCCGCCGACCCTGATTCTGGGACTCCTCATGGCCGCCTATACCTTCGAGACCATCACCGCCGCCCAGGCCCTGGCCTTCACGGCTTCCGACACCCTGGCCTTCACCACCGCTGGGGCGACGCCTGCGGCGGTCGGCGTGGTCTTCACGCCGGGCTCCCAGCCCCCCGGTTTTCCGCCGCCGCCGCCCGTCGCGGCGAGCATCACCCTGACCTTCGGCGGGGTCTCGAAGGTCTTTGGCGTGGGCCTGGCGGGCCTCGGGGCGACGGCGGGCCAGATCACCTTCCCGAACGGGGCGGTGCTGTATCTGGGGACGACAGGGGCGGATTCCGTCGCCGGCGGCGCCCTGGCCGACGCCCTTTTTGGCGATACGGGCGGCGATTCCCTGGCCGGCCAGGGAGGGGATGACGTCCTGCAGGGTAATTCCGGCGCCGACACCCTGACGGGCGGCGAGGGGAACGACACCCTCAATGGCGGGCGGGACAACGACCTGATCGACCTGGGGCCCGGGGTGAACTGGGCCAATGGCAATCTGGGCGCCGACACGGTGACCGGCGGAAGCAGCGCCGACACCCTCCTGGGCGGGCAGGACAATGACTCCCTGTCCGGCGGCGACGGCGCCGACTGGATGACCGGCGACCTGGGCGACGACACCCTGGCCGGCGGGACCGGCGCCGACACCATGACCGGCGGCGACGGCAATGACCTGATCCTGGCCCTGGAGGGCGCTGACAGCGTCAACGGCAACGCCGGGGCCGACAGCCTGGCGGGCGGAACGGGCGCCGAGAGCCTGCTGGGCGGGCAGGGCGACGATACGATCTCAGCCTCGGACGGGGCCAACTATCTGCATGGCAACCTGGGCAATGACAGCCTGCTGGCGGGGACGGGCGCGGACCTGATCCTGGGCGGCCAGGGCAATGACAACATCAGCGCCGGGGCCGGGGACAACCAGGTCTTCGGCGACCTGGGCGACGACACGATCACCGCCGGGACCGGCGCCGACACCGTGCTGGGCGGCGGGGGCAACGACCGGATCGCCGCCAGCGACGGCGCGGATTCGGTGGACGGCGGTGCGGGCGCCGACACCCTGATCGGCGGGGCCTCCACTTCGACCCTGATGGGCGGGCAGGGGGACGACATCCTGGACCTGTCGGCCAATGCTGCGGCCTCCGTCCTGGCGGACGCCGGGGAGGGCAATGACAGCGTCACCGGCGGCGCGGGGGTGGACGCCATCCTCGGCGGGGCGGGCAACGACACGGTGCTGGCCGGAAGCGGCGGCGACACGGTGACCGGCGACGATGGCGACGACAGCCTGTCGGGCGGGGCGGGCGCCAACAGCATGTCCGGCGGATCGGGGGCGGACACCCTGATCGCCGGGACCGGGGCGGATACCCTGACGGGCGGCGACGGGAACGACACCCTGTCGGGCTCGGACGGCAATGACTCGGTCGACGCCGGGGCGGGCAATGACAGCCTGCTGGGCGGCGCCGGGGCGGGCACCTATCTGGGCGGAACCGGCGATGACCGGCTGGACCTGACGGCCAACGCCGCCTCTTCGCTGATCGGCGAGGGCGGCGACGGCGCCGACACCCTGCTGGGCGGGGCTGGCGTGGATTTCCTGACCGGCGGGGCGGGCGGCGACAGCCTGACCAGCGGCGGCGGGG
>JADBZH010000032.1 GCA_020402585.1 Phenylobacterium sp.
TCATGTCCAGTCCCATCGAAACCGCGATCCGCGCCACGGTCACCAAGGGCGTCGTCGCCGTCGCTGGCTTCAATCGATCGCGCCTGGCCAACCGGAAGGTCTCCAACCCCTACCTCGAGGGCGTCCACAAGCCGATGGAGGCCGAGCTCACCCTGGAGGACCTGGAGGTCACCGGATCCATCCCGCGGGAACTGGATGGCCGCTACATGCGGATCGGCCCCAATCCGGCCAGCCCGGCCAGTCCGGCCACCTATCACTGGTTCTTAGGCGACGGCATGGTGCATGGCGTGCGCCTGAAGGACGGCAGGGCGCTCTGGTACCGGAACCGCTGGATCCGCTCGCGGGCCGTCTCCCAGGCCCTGGGCGAGCCTGAGGCCCCCGGTCCCCGCAACGGACTGGGTGACACGGTCAACACCAACATCCTGGGCCATGCCGGCGCGCTCTGGGCGCTGGTGGAGGCCGGGGGCTATCCCGTTCGCCTGGACGACAATCTCCAGACCCTGGCCCATGACCCGTTTGGCGGGACGCTCAAGGGCGGGTTCGCGGCCCACCCGCATCGGGACCCCGATACCGGCGAGATGCACGCCATCTGCTACGAAGGTAACAACCCGAACGCCGTCCGCCACGTGGTGCTCAGCCCGGAGGGCCGGGTGACGCGGGAGCTGTCCATCCCGGTCCGCAACGGCCCCTCGATCCACGACTGCATGATCACCCGGAACTATGTGATCATCCTCGACCTGCCCGTGACCTTCTCCATGAAGACCCTCCTGGCGGGTGACCGCTTCCCCTATCGCTGGAACCCGGATCATCAGGCCCGGGTGGGCCTCCTGCCGAAGACGGGGACCGCAGACGATATCGTCTGGTGCAATGTCGCGCCGTGCTACGTCTTCCACCCCTGCAACGGCTATGAGACCGAAGACGGCAAGGTCATCCTGGACGTCTGCGCCCACGACACCATGTTTGTGGGCGACCGGGTGGAGGGCCCCGCTTCCACCACCACGCCCTTTGAGCGTTGGACCATTGACCCCGTCGCCCGCGCCGTGCACCGGCGCGTGACGGACCCGGATGGCCAGGAGTTCCCACGGCCCAACGAGGCCCGGCTCGGCAAGCCCTATCGCTATGCCTACACCATGGCCCTGCCGGCGGGGTTCGAGGTCGCCGCGTCCGGCCAGACCCGCCTGTTCAAGCATGACCTGGAGGCCGGAACCCGTCAGGTGCATGATTTCGGGCCTGGCCGCCTGACCGCAGAGTTCGTCTTCGTCCCGCGCCCGACCGCCCGGACCGAGGATGACGGCTGGCTGATGGGCTATGTGGTGGATCTCCCTAACGAGGCGACCGACCTCGTCATCCTCAACGCCGACGACTTCGAAGGACCGCCCCAGGCCTCCATCCGCATCCCCCACCGGATTCCCCCGGGCTTCCACGGCAACTGGGCTCCGTCGGAAGCCTGACCGGTCCGGCCGGCGCGGCGCCCTCAATCCCTTGCGGGCGCCGCATCGATGAAGAGGACGTTCGCCTCGGCCACCAGACGCTCGCCCGACATGAGGCGGGCGTGCGCCAGGGTCTTCCGGCCGTCTTCCTCCGCCCGGTCGAGATAGACCTGGAGCCACTCGCCCGGCTTTGCCCCCGACCTGTAGTCGACGGTCAGGCGTGCGGTGACCCGGCGTTTCCCGCCGGACCGGGCGACCAGCATGTAGCCCGTCGCCACGTCCAGCAGGGTGGCGATCACCCCGCCATGCAGGCCGCCCCGGGCATTGAGGTGGTTGGGGCCGACCAGTAGCCCGACCTCCAGGTCGGGGCCTTCGCCCCGGCTCATGAAGCCGCCGAGCGCCTCCAGCACCGGGCTGCTGCGCAGGATCGGGCCAAAGCCATCGGGAATCTCGCGTTGCATGGTGTTCATGTCTGGATGTCTCCCTGGGCGGTCCAGGCGGAGGTCAGCTGTCCGCCGCCTGGCGGGCGGGCCGGGCGGCGTCGGCGCGCACCTCCCGACGAAGCCAGCGGACAAAGGCCTGGATGGTCTCGTGGGTCCGGTCTTGTCGCCGGTGCACCAGGAAGTAGGCGCCCGCGCTGACCGGGACCGACGGAAAGGGTACGATCAGCCTCTCCATCTGTGGTGAGTCCCAGACGACGGGCGTCATGCCGAGGGCGACGCCACGGCCATGGGCCGCCAGGTCCAGGGCCGCCGGGAGGGTGTCCACCCTCACGCTGGCCCGTCCCTCGACGCCCCGGAGCCCCTGCGCCTTCAGCCACTCCGTCCAGCCGTGGGGGCGACTGGCGATGTGGATCAGGGTGGCTCGCTCCAGATCCTCCGGGGACCTGAGCTCCGCCGCCAGGGCGGGTGTGCAAAGGGGAACGGTGCGAAGGTCCATGAGCTTGTAGGCCATCAAGCCCGGTGTCGGCCGGCCGGTATTGCGGATCGCCACATCCACGACTTCGGAATCGAAGTCGACAACCCGGTGGCTGGTCTCGATCTGTATCGAGACGCCCGGGAACTGCGCTTCGAACCGCGCCAGCCGGGGGATCAGATAGGCCGAGGTGAAAAGGGGCAGGGCGCTCACCCGGATCACCGAAGGGCCCGTTTCGCCCTTGGCCTCCTCCAAGGCCTGGTTCAGCTCGGTGAAGGCCCGGTTGAGCCGGTCCGATAGTTGACGTCCCGCCTCGGTCAGGCGGACCTGCCGTGCGGAGCGCAGGAAGAGCGGCGTGTTGAGCCACTCCTCCACGGTCCTGACATGGTGGCTGACCGCCGAGGCTGTAACCCGCAACTCCCGCGCCGCATCCCGCAGGCTCTGCAGGCGGCCCGCCGCGGCGAAGGCGCGCAGCGACGCCAGGGACGGAGGTGGTTTCGCGCTCATGCCCCAAGGCTAGGGTATTGTCCGGTCGGTGCAAGCGCCGGACTCCTCCCCTCACGGGAACGCCTCGCAAGTGAAGACGACCTTCGGCCCGGGGTCCGTCATGGCCTCCGCCGCCTCCGAGAAGGGAAGGACCCGGTGGGTCACCCGCTCAGGGTGGAAGCTCCCGCAGGCCATGCAGGCCAGGGCCAGGGGAAAGGTCGGCCGGGAGTGGACGCGTCCGGTCTGGAGGGTCAGGCCCTTGTAATAGGCGCGGGTCAGGGGAATGGGCGTGGTCGCGCCGAGATGAATAGACACGCTGGTCAGCGACCCGTTCGCCGCGCATGAGCGGATGGCGAACCCGAGGGCGTCGGCGTCGCCCGCCGCCTCGACGACGATCTCGAATTGCGCTTCCGCCTCGCGCCCCTCGGCCAGGGCGAGGGGTTCGGCCTGTGCTCCCATGGCCTCAGCCCGCGCCCTGCGGTCCGGATTGTCGTCGAGGTACAGCACGCGGCCGGCTCCCAGGGCCACGGCGGCGCCCGCGGCGTAAAGTCCCACGCTTTGCGCAAGTCCGCCCACCACCAGGACGCTGGCCCCGGCGCGCGCCTCGAGTTGAGGGCCGACGGCGCGCCAGCCATCGGCGATATTGTCCGAGACGCTGGCGGCGGCCACCGGATCCACCCCTGCCGGCAGGGGGACCAGCATGTGGTCGGCGAAGGGCACACGCAGCAGGTCGGACAGCGCCCCGCCGAACTCTGTCCCCGATGTCGGCTTCAGGCCGAAGGCGGCCCCGAACGGATAGGCTTCGCAGCTGTTGGTCCAGCCGCGCCGGCAGGCGCCGCAGCGCCCGCAGGACAGCTGGAACGGGACCACCACGAGGTCTCCGGGTGAGACTCCGGACCGGGGGCCGGCCTCGACGACCCGGGCGACGGTCTCGTGGCCGAAGGCGAAGGGCCCCGGATAGTTCACCACGCCGGCGGCGATATAGAGGTCCAGGTCGCAGCGCGCGACGACCAGGGGTTTGACCAGGGCGTCGGTATCGGCCTCCAGCCGGGGGGGAGGGACCTCCCACCATTCAAGTTTTCCGGGTGAGAGGAAGGTCAGCTGGCGCATGGCGTTGTCCTGTCGGGAGGTGGAGCCCGCGCAGGATATCCGGCCCGCCACCGTCGGCAGGGTTGAGTTCGAGGAATTACAGTTGAGCTGAACTCAAGCTTCGTGCGCTGGGTGCTTTCGGAAAATCCGGGGGCCGTCCCGCCCTCTTCCCGCTCACATCGACGCCATCACCTGCGGAACCTGCTCGGCGAGGAAGTCGAAGGTCCGGCGCACCAGGGGATTGCCGCGGATCTCACGATGGGTGACCAGCCAGCAGGGCAGGGGCGGGATCTCCATGTCCGGCAGGATCTGGACCACGCCCGGCAGGAAGGCCAGGTTGTAGCCGGCGACAAAGCCCACGCCCGCTCCTGCCGCCACGAGCCGCCCATAGGCCAGTTGGTCGTCGGTCAGGACATGGAAATGCTCGCGGGTGATGGGCAAGCCGCCGGTCGCAAACCCCCGCACGAGGGTCTCGTCCCGATCATAGCCCACCAGGCGGTGGCGAAGGAGATCCCCGGGCGCCTGCGGCGTCCCGGCCCGGGCCAGGTAATCGACGTGCGCGCAGGCGACGATGGGGATGTCCCCTAGCCTTCGCGCCACCAGCGAGCCCTGGGCGGGGCGCGCCATCCTTACGGCGATGTCGGCCTCCCGCCGGAGCAGGTTGGACAGGGCGTTGGAGGCGACCAGCTCAACCCGGATGCCCGGTTCTGCAAGCTGCAGGGCGGCCAGGACCGGCGGCAGGAGGTAGCTGGCCGCCACCTGGCTGGTCGTGATGCGCACATCGCCGGTGGTCTGGGCTCGCGCCCGCGACAGGCGGTGGCTGAGCCGCTCGGCGCCCTCCTGCATCGCCCGGGCGTCCTCGGCCACGGCCAGGGCCAGGGCGGTGGGCGTCGCCCCGCGCCCCGTGCGCTCGAACAAGGGGGCGCCCAGCTGGTCCTCCAGGGCGGCGATCTGGCGCGAAAGGGTCGGTTGGCGAGCCCCCAGGCGCTTGGCGGCGGCGCTCATGCTGCCGGCGTCGAGGACGGCCAGGAAACTCCGGACCAGACTCCAGTCGAAGCCGTCGAGGTGGGGGGCGTTGGCGTCCTTGGGCATACGGAAACGTATATCTTGGTTGAAGACATCGACAATGGGCGAATGGCGATCTGCGGTCCACTGTGATCTCGACAGGGCCCAGCGCCCTTCCTGTCCCTGAGAGGTTCCCATGGCCCGCCGCACTGTCCTCATACTGGGCGCCAACGGACGCTTTGGCGCCGCAGCGGTTGAGGCCTTCGCGGCCGCCGGCTGGCGTGTCCTGGCCCAGGCCCGCCGGGCGCCCGCCCGTCTCCCCGAGGGCGCCGAGGCCCTGCGTCTTCCCCTGGACGACGCCGCCGCCCTGGCCGACGCGGCCGCAGGCGCCGAGGTCGTCGTCCATGCCGTGAATCCGCCCTACGACCAGTGGGACGGCCAGGTGATGCCTCTGGGGCGCCAGGGCATGGATGTCGCTGAACGCCTGGATGCCCTCTTCATGCTGCCGGGGAATGTCTATGGTTTCGGCGAGGGCATGCCCGCCCGCCTGACCGAGGAGACGCCGGAGCAGCCCACCACCGGCAAGGGCCGGCTTCGCGTCGCCCTGGAGGCCGAGATGCGCGATCGGGCCGAGGCGGGCCGCTTTCGCGCCGTCGTGGTGCGCGCCGGGGACTTCTACGGCTCGGGCCAGGGCTCCTGGCTGGACCTGATCATCGCCAAGGACCTGGCCAAGGGCCGGCTGGTCTACCCCGGGCCGCTCAACCTGCCGCACGCCTGGGCCTACCTGCCCGACCTCGCCCGGGCCTTCGTCGCCGCGGCCGGGCGGTCGCTGGACAAGGAGGCGCCGGCCTTCGAGGTCCTGCACTTCGCCGGCCATACCCTGACCGGCGCCCAGTTCCTTGACCTCCTGGAGGCCTCCGCCGCCGACATTGGCGCCGCACCCGCCACGGCGCTCGACCGGGGCTGGAAGCGCGCCGGCATGCCCTGGCCCCTGATCCGCCTTCTCGGCGTCTTCGTCCCGACCCTGAAGGCCGTGGCCGAGATGAGCTATCTCTGGCGCATCCCTCACGCCCTCGACAGCCGCCGCCTGGTCGCCCGCGCAGGGCCAATCCCCGACACCCCGCCACGCCAGGCCATGGCCATGGCCCTGCTCGACCTCGGCCTTGGCCACGCCAAGCCCGCGCGCTGACCCCCCCCAGCCACTCTCCCGACACCCCCCACAAAAGGCCGCGCCCATGTCCCCCCCAGACACACCCTCCGCACCCCCCGCCCGCACCCTCTGGCTCATCACCGGGATCGTCCTGCTGCTCCAGGGCTTCAGCATCTTTGCGCCCATGGCCGTGCTCGGCGGGGCGATCCAGTGGCCGGACAGCCTGGACTACCCGCCCGCCCGGATGCTGCCCCTGCTGCTGGAAGAGATCGACGCCGTGCGGCTCGGCTACGGGCTCTACCTGGGCTACTCCCTGCTCTTCCTGGTGACCGGGGCCCTGACCGTGCGCCTCGCCTCCCGGCCCGGCCCGCTGGGGGTTCTGGGCCTGATCGCCCTGGGGGCCGCAGCCGTCTCGGCGCTCGCCCGGGCGATCGGGATCATCCGCTGGCTCACCGGCAGCACCGCCCTGGCGCAGGCCTACTCCGCTCCAGGCCTGTCGGCGGACGCCCGCACAGCGATCGAGGCCATGCAGGGCGCCATCAATTCCTGGGGCGGCGCCATCGGCGAGGCGCTGGGCGTTGCGGCCTTTGCGGCGATCTGGGCCATCTCCGCCAGTCTGCTGATCCTTCGCGATCGCCAGCTCCCCGCCTGGGCGGGCCTGACCGGACTGGCGGCGGGCGCTCTCGTCGCCCTTCCTGGCCTTGAGCTCTTCGGCATCGCGCCGCCGGTCTCGATCGTCCTCTCCACCACCGGGATCCAGCTCTGGTTCATGGCGCTGGGGATCCTGTTCCTGTGGCGCGGTCTGCGCAGCCCCTCCCGTGTGTAGGGGAGAGGGCCAAAGAAAAAGGGTCCCCGGCGCGCCGGGGACCCTTCACCTGACCGCCCTTGGGCGGGTGGGATCAGAAGCGGTACTGAACTTCCAGGCCGAAGATGCGCGGAGGCGTCAGCTCGAAGTTCTGGGCCCCGTTGGGGAATCGGTCCGACGGAACCGCGGGGTTGTTGTTCCGCTGTGCGGCGGCGACAGCCGCGGCGTAGCCATCTTCATCAAGCGCATTCTTGACGTAGGCGATGATGGTGTACTTGCCGCCCGTCGGCATCCACAGCGCCCGGAGGTCCACCTGATCCCAAGCGGGCGAGGAGTCGAACTCTCTCCCGAAGACCGTCGCATAGGCCTTCGACCGATTGATGTAGGTGGCGCCAGCGACGAGGTTGCCCCCGTCCAGAGCGAAGGTGTAGGTGCCGTTCACCGCAACCTTGTGTTCCGGCGCCTGGGGCAGGGGGCTGCCGACAACGCTGACCGCCGCCAGGTTGACGTTGTCATTCACGTTCACAAGCAGGCTGCTCTTGGTGATCTCGGTCGGATTCCAGCCGTAATCCAGCGTCAGGCGGAGAGGTTCCACCGGCCGCCAGATGCCGCTGAACTCGATCCCGTACGACTCCGACTTCTCGATGTTCACGAACTGGGTGACGTTGGTCGCGCCCACCCGCACGGCCACCGGCGCCTGAAGGTCGCGGTAGTCGAGGAAGAAGGCCGCCAGGTTCAGCTGGAACGTGTCGAAATCCCGCTTGAAGCCGATCTCGTAGGAGTTGACCGTCTCCTCGTCCGCCTTGGGAACGGCGAGGAAGCCGCCGGCCGAGAAGCCGAACGCCTTGTAGCCGCGGCTGTAGCGGGCATAGGCCATGGTGTCGCTGTCCGGCTCCCACTGGACGCCGAGGGTGCCGGTGACGGCGTCAGACGAGCCGTCGAGGTTCCGGCTGGCGATGCCGGTGGCCGGATCAATCACGTACTGGCGCACCACCCCATTGGTGGTGACGCCGGGGGTGCTGACACCCGGGATCAGGCCGTTGGTGCTCTTCGGCGCGAGGGCGTCGGTGAGGTCCATGGCCCCGTTGCCGAGCCCGTTCAGACCCGCGAGCGCCGGGATCCCGAAGACCGGCGCCAGGCGCGCCAGCGAATTCAGGTCGCCCAGCAGGCTGCCCCAGTTGGACGCCGTGCCGGGGCCAAAGGCGCCGAGGCCGAGGGCCGGGTAGAGACCGGGATAGCAGACGTCCGAGTTACAGACGATGCGCCGGTACTCGGTCCCGGACTTCCGGTCATCCGTGTAGCGCAGGCCCGCGGTGAACTTCAGGGCGTCCGTCATCTGGTAGTCGATCTGGCCGAACACGGCCTTGCTCTCGGTCGTCAGGCCGTAGTTGCCCGTCGACCAGTACCCTTTCGGGTTGGCCGGGGCGCCCAGGATCGGGGTCTGGAGCGAAGACGGGCCCACCAGGAAGAAGTCGGCCGTGCTTCCGGTGCCGAAATACTCCTGATTGTAATAGAAGGCGCCCGCGATCCACTGAAGGGGGCCGTCATGGGTCGATGAGAGATTGATCTCATGGCTGTACCACTTCTGATACTCGAAGTAGTGGTAACCATTGTTGGCATTGACGGTCAGAGGCGAGCAGTTGACCGGAGACAGGCCCGCTGAAAACAAGCTGCCGACGGTGCCGCAGACGGATCCGGGCGCCAGCGGGATCTGGTAGGACTGGACAGCCGTGAAATCGGAGTCGCCGTACAGGTCGTAGTCATACTCCTGGTAACCCCCGACATACTTAATGTCGATCGTCGGCAGGCTGTAGACGAAGTTGGTCGTGAAGGAGTTCACGCCGCTCAGCCGCACCCGCTGCGGGATGTTGGTGCTGAACTCCCGGTTGTCCAGAAGCGCGGGGTTGGAGGTGGAGGTCGCCCCGTTGAACTGCCGCAGGCTCCCGGGAACGATCCCGTTCAGGCCGGTTTCCTTGGTCAGGCCGTGGGCCGACGCAAAGACGATAGAGTAGTTCGGATCGAGACGCCCCGTCGAGAACTCGTCGCCGCGATAGCCAGAACGCGCGCCCGGGCCGCCGCGGTTGTGCCAGGCCAGCTTCTTGTAGGACGCCCAGAATTCAGCGTTCTCGCCGATATCAGCCTCGAACTGGACCTGGAACTGGTACTCGTCCCGCACGGAACCTTCATCGGGCAGGCCCGGGGTCACGTTCTTGAAGTGACCCTCCTTCTGGTCGAGCTTGTAGCCCGACAGGCGCATCCGCAGACCCTCGGCGAGGGGGCCGGAGACGGCGAACTGAAGGTTGGTGAAGTTGAAGCTCTCCACGATGCCGCGGACCTCGGCGTAGAGTTCCTGGGTGGGCCGCACGGAGATCACGTTGACCGTGCCGCCGATGGCGTTACGGCCGTAGAGCGTGCCCTGGGGGCCGCGGAGGATTTCCACCCGCGCCACATCCAGAGGCGGGCCGCCGGCCAGGACGGTGGAGGTGGTGAAGAGGCTGTCGACATAGATCGACACCGCGCCGTCCACGGCGTGAACGTTGGTGAGTCGGCCGATGCCGCGCATCGACGCCCGGTCATTCGACGACTGGTAGACGAAGCCCGGCGTGAAGTTGGTCAGGTCCTGGACGGACGAAATGCCGACCAGGTCGCGCTGACGGCTGGTGAAGGCCGAGATCGCGACCGGCACGTCTTGCAGGCTTTGCTCGCGCTTTTCGGCGGTCACCACCAACTCGTCGATGGTGTTCATGCCGGTCTCGGCTTGGGCCGAGAGACCCACCGCGCTCGCGGCGAGAATGCTCGTAGCCAACAGTATGGCCTTTGACTGCATCTGGTTTTCACTCCCCAATATGAATCTGCCAGTGCTATTGCCTGTGCATCCGGACACGCTGGCTGACAGCGACAGGCAAGTCAATCCCGCGACGGGATGATGCGATTTGTGTGAAAAACGATTTCGTGACGTCGCCGGCGAGGACCAGGCGCCGCGAGCCCGGCCGATCAGACTGAGATGCGCACCGGCAGGGTCTCGTAGCCCTTGACGAAGTTGGAGGACAGGCGGCGTGGCGGGGCCATCACCTCGATGCGCCGGAAGCGCTTGAGGATCTCTTCCCAGACCACCTTCAGCTGCATTTCGGCCAGCCGGTTGCCGACGCAGCGGTGGATGCCGAAGCCGAAGGCCACGTGCTGCCGCGGCCGCACCCGGTCGATGATGAACCGGTCCGCATCGGCGATCACCTCGCCGTCCCGGTTGCCCGAGACGTACCACATGATCACCTTGTCCCCCTTGCGGATCGTCTTGCCGCCCAGCTCGACATCGCGGGTGGCGGTGCGGCGCATGTGGGCCACGGGGCTCTGCCAGCGGATGATCTCGGGCACGGCGGAGTCCAGCAGGGACGGGTCGGCGCGCAGCCGGTCATAGGCGTCGGGATTGTCCTGGAAGGCCAGAAGGGCGCCGGTGATCGAGTGCCGGGTCGTGTCGCTGCCGGCCACGGTCAGGAGGATCACATTGCCCATATAGGCGAACATCTGGCCGTCCTTGCGGGTGATGGGATCGCCCGCCAGCAGGGACAAGAGGTCATTCCCCGGCGCGGTCTTGCGGGCCTCCCAAAGCCCTACGAAGGTCTCGAAATAGGGCCTCAGGGCCGCCTGGCGGTCCTCGCTGGTCTTGAAGACCGCGCCCTCGCCCGTCGGGGCGAGGATGATGTCCGAGGCCTCGGGCAAGAGGCGCCGGGCCTCGAAGGGAAAGTCGAACAGGGTGGCCAGCATCTGGCTGGTCAGCTCCACCGAGACCTTGTCGACGAAGTCGAAGGTCTCGCCCACCGGCAGCTCGTCCAGTATGGCCGCCGCCCGGCTGCGGATCAGGGGCTCCAGCTCCGCCATGCCGGCGGTCGAGAACATGGGCATGACCACCCGCCGCTGGGCGTCGTGGTCCGGCGGGTCCAGGGCGATGAAGCTGGAAAGCTCATGCGGCTGGTAGCCATCCTGGATCGCGATCCCGCCCCGCTCCGAGGACGAGGAGAAGGCCTCATTGTTGGAATCCACCGCGACAATGTCGTTGAAGCGGGTCACCGACCAGTAGGGCCCGAACTCGCTGTTCGCGCAGTAGTGGACCGGGTCCTCCCGCCGCAGCCGCTCGAACCAGGGCGCCCAGGTGTCGCTGGTGAAGTGGTTGACGTCCGCCACATGGAACTGGTCCAGCGGCGTGGCGTAGGCCCGCTCCCGGGCGGACTGCATCAGGGCGCTGTCCCCTTCAGCCATGGCGGTGTCCTCCTCGTTCCTGGGGCAAGAGTGCGCGTGCGGGGGCGGGGTGGCAAATGGGAAGTTGAGGGATGGGGGAGGTTGAGAGGCCGTTGACCCCCTCACCGGCCTCCGGTCGGAGCTCCCCCTTGGGGGAGCAATTGGCGCTCCTAATTCCTCCTCCCAGGGGGAGGTGGACCGCGCAGCGGGCCGGAGGGGGTCAGCTGCGATGCCGTTGACCCCCTCAGTCAGCTTTGCTGACAGCTCCCCCTTGGGGGAGCAATTGCCGCTCTCATTCCTCCCCCCAGGGGGAGGTGGGCCGCGCAGCGGGCCGGAGGGGGTCAACGGCCCCTCCGAATTCCCCCTTATCCGGCGATCGGCGCGCACGCGGCCTTGAGCCAGTCGCGCACCGGAGCGTCGAGGTGCGGGCCGATCTCGGCCAGGACCCGGGCGTGGTAGGCGTCGAGCTGGTCGCGCTCTTCGGCGGTGAGCAGGTCGGGCAGGATCAGGGTCCGGTCGATGGGCGCCAGGGTCAGGGCCTCGAAGCCCAGCATGGGGCGCTCGCCCCCGGGGATGGCGCGGGGCGCCGTCACGTGCTGGAGGTTCTCGATCCGGATGCCGTAGGCGCCTTCCTTGTAATAGCCGGGCTCGTTGGAGACGATCATGCCCGGCTGCAGGGCCACGGAATTGGGGGCCTTGGCGATCCGGTGCGGGCCCTCGTGGACGCCCAGGAAGACGCCGACGCCGTGGCCGGTGCCGTGGTCGTAGTCCAGGCCCCGCGACCAGAGAGCCGCCCGGGCGAAGGCGTCCACCGCCGAGCCCGTCGTCCCCGCGGGGAACCTGAGGGCGGCCAGGGCCAGGTGGCCCTTGAGCACCAGGGTGAAGCGCTCGCACATCTCGCGGCTGGGCGTCCCGATGGCCATGGTCCGGGTCACGTCCGTGGTGCCGTCCGGATACTGGCCGCCGGAATCCACCAGCAGGAGGGTGCCCGGCGAGGTGCGCGCATTGGTCTTTTCGGTGGGGTGGTAGTGCGGAAGGGCGGCGTTGCCCTGGGCGGCGGCGATGGTGTCGAAGGACAGGTCGGCCAAGCCCTCGACCTCCTCGCGGAAGGCCTCCAGCCGGCTGGCGACCTCGATCTCGTCGGGCAGGAGGGTTTGGGCCTCCGTCGCCACCCAGTGCAGGAAGCGGGTCAGGGCGACGCCGTCGCGGACGTGGGCGCTGCGGGACCCGGCGATCTCCACCGGGTTCTTGCAGGCCCGGGGCAGGGCGCAGGGGTCCTCGCCCCGCAGGACCCGGGCGCCGGCGGCTTCCAGGGCGTCGAAATAGAAGGCCGGGGACTGGGCCGGATCGACCAGCACGACCTTGCCCTTCAGGTCGGAGAGGGCGCCGGGCAGGTCGGCAGGGGTCTCCAGGCGCACCCCGTTGCCCAGCCAGGCGGGCAGTTCCGGCGTCACCTTGGCGGGATCGAGGAAGAGGCGGGCCGAGCCGTCGCGGTTCAGGATGGCCTGGGCGAGGGGCAGGGGCGTGCGGCTGACATCGCCGCCCCGCACATTGAACAGCCAGGCGATGGAGGCCGGGGCGGTCAGGACCGCCGCCTCCGCCCCCTTCGCCACCAGGCCCTCGCCCAGCCGGGCGCGCTTGGCGACGGAGTCCTCGCCGGCCAGCTCAAGGGCGTGGGGGCGCACCGGGGCGGCGGGCTGGGGCGGTCGGTCGGCGCCCCAGGCGAGGTCCAGCGGGTAGGGATCGACGGGCTTCAGGGTCGCGCCGGACCGGATGGCGGCGTTCCGCAGGTGTCCCAGGGCGTCGGGGCTGTGAAGGCGCGGGTCGTAGCCGATCACCTGGCCGGGGCGGGTGTGGGCCTCGATCCAGCCGGGGACCCCGCCGACCACCAGGTCGCAGATCTCGAACAGGGAGGCGTCCACCTGGGCCCGGACCTGGATGGTGTAGCGACCGTCCACGAAGACGGCGGCCCGGTCGGCCATGACGATGGCGGCCCCGGCCGAGCCGGTGAAGCCCGTGGCCCAGGCCAGCCGGTCATTGGCGGCGGGCAGGTACTCGTTCTGGTGCTCGTCCTCGTGCGGGACCAGCAGGCCGTCGAGCCCCTGGGCGGCCATGGCGGCGCGGATGCGGGGCAGGTGGAGGGACCCGAAGGACGGATCGGCGGATTCTTTGAAACTCTGGCGCATGAGCGCAATTTAGGCCCGACTTGTGGGGTGCGCAAAGGCCCTGCTTCGGCGCCGGGTTCAGGGCCGCTCCAGCACCAGGGTCGCCCAGGCGTCGCGGTGGATGCGCCTCAGGAGGCGGAAGCCGCGGGAGCGGTAGGCCGCCAGCACCCGCCGCTCCTGGGTGCGCAGGAGGCCGGACAGGATGGCGACCCCGCCGGGCCGCAGGGCGCCTCGGATGTCCTGGGCCAGGGCCACCAGGGGCGGGGCCAGGATGTTGGCGAAGACCAGGTCATAGGGCGCGGCGGAGCGCACGCGCTGGTGGCCGAGGCCTGAGGCATGGACGAACTCGGCCCGGGCGCCGTTCAGTTCGGCGTTCTCCCGGGCGATGCGGACGGAGGGGGCGTCGATGTCCGTGCCGCGCGCGAGGCGCGCGCCTGTGCGGGCGGCGGCGATGGCCAGCACCCCGGTGCCGGCGCCCACGTCCAGCACCTTGTCGAACCGGCGGGCCTTGAGGAGGTCGTTCCAGGCCTGGAGGCAACCCACCGTGGTGCCGTGGTGGCCGGTGCCGAAGGCCGCGCCGGCCTCGATGCGCAGGGCCACGGCGTTGGGCGGGACCTGGCCGCGGTCATGGGCGCCGTAGACGAAGAACCGGCCGGCGCGCACGGGGGGCAGGCCCGAAAGGGACATGGCCAGCCAGTCGGCGTCGGCCAGGGGCTCGACGGTCACGACCAGGCCGGGCTGGGCGTTCAGCCGGGCCTTCAGGGCGTCGGTTTCCTCGGAGGTCGTCGGAAAGGCGTCGATCCGCCAGACGTCGCGGTCCTCGTCCTCCTCCAGGATGGAGTAGGTCGCGCCCTCCAGGACCGGGTCGGCGTCGAGGGCGGCGGCGGCGGACTCGGCGGCCGCCCGGGGCCCCCGGGCGATGATCTGGACGGCGTCTTCGCTCATGCGCCCTCATTAGAGACCGTTTGTAGACAGCTCAATGCGTGATGCGGCGGATCCGAAGGTCGTCGAAGTCGCCTGGCGGCCAGCGCTCTCCGTTGACTCTCCGATAGAGAGTGAGCTGGACATGGCGCGCTAGAGACGGGGTCTGATCCGGCAAGCCCACGTCATCGCGAAACCCATTGCTCTATGTCTGTTCAACAGGTCCCTGAGAGAACTAGATCGCCTGAAAGCGTATGAGTTCGGCCATCATCCTTGACGAAAGCGGACCTGTGATCTTCTCAGATTGATTCCTATCAACCATACCCATCAGAACATCCATTTGATTCTGAAGGACACGCGAGTTTGATAGCGAATTTGCACCATATGTTTTAGAGTCTTCGATTTCAATTTTTGTTTTTTCGATCAAGCTAATCTTTGTATTTGGCCCAAAGTTATCACGATAATCTATCAGAAATCCATTAGATTTTGCATGTTCATTATAAGATTCGCTGTATCTTGACAGCTTTAGTATGAATAAAAGTGCATCCTGATGCTCCTGCGTATCACCATTCTTAAAGAATTCTTTTAGACTGTCACCCAGATCAGCCGCCATCTGATCAACCTGAGCGGGGGTGATCGCGTTCACGTCGTATTTCAAGCTCAGATGATTCATAGCGTCGCGAAGGCTTCTTGCCTGATAGGTAGATTTTTCCGGACCATTTTCCGCCTTACCAGCAGATGCGTCCTCTCCCACCGGCTGGTTCTTCGCACTGAGATCGTTGGATGAAGGTGCGGAATCTTGTTTGGATTCAATGATCTTTCGATCAGTCCCCGTCTTCATCATCGTAGCTACGACGGGCGGATTCATGATCTGCATGGCGCAATCTCCCGAGCACTCGAGTTCGTGCATTCAATGGGTGTGCCAGGAATGAGAGCATCGCCCGAGAAGCGGCCTCAAACCGCCATGCTGAGCAGCCGTTGGCCGATCGTCACAGTGAGGGTGCGTCGGGCGCCAGCGGAAACCCAAGCGTCCGCCGCCACAAAGGAGTCTCTCAAGAGTGCTCCAGCCGGTCGGATGCGACATCAGGATCACCACCTCCGACCTTGCTTCCCACAGGGCGGCCGTAGGTCCTTCGGGGCCGATCCGTTCCTTTGAATCCCTCTCGCTCGCTTTGATCCAGCCACCTCGGGACTGTCACTAAGGTTCCCCATCCGCCGAGGGTGAAGGGGCGTTCTCGGCGTCTGGCGGGTCGGACGGCGGTGTCCCGGCAGGCGGGGCGGCCTCGGGCGCTGGACCCTGCGGAAGATCCTCTGGCGGCGCCGGAGCGGCCTCCTCCTCCTCCCATGCGGGCGGCGGCGGGATGGAGCCCGGGGGCGGCTGGAGGGAGTCTGTGCCGACGACATGGTCGGGGACCGGGCCGATCCCGGTCCAGCCGCCGCCGTTCCATCCGCCCGTCGGATCGGCGCCGCCGAAGGGTCCGCCCGGAGGGCCGTTGAAGCCGGGGGGCTCGAAGGCCGGATCCGGCCGGAAGTCTGCGGGCTGCGGGCGCAGCAGGGCGCCGGCGATCAGGCCAAGGCAGGCGAAGGCGACCGCCCCGGCCAGTTCAACCTTCATGCCGCCCGGCGGACGGCCCGCTCGATCAGGTCGCAGACCGTCGGGACCAGGGGCGCGGGGATGTTGTGCCCCATGGCCTCGAGCACGTGCATCTCGGCGCCGGGCACGCAGGCGGCGGTGTCATGGCCGCCCTCGACGGGCACCAGGGGATCGTCGGCCCCGTGGATGACCAAGGTGGGCGCGGTGATGCGCCGCAGGGCCTCGCGCCGGTCGCCGCTGCCCAGGATGGCCGCGTACTGGCGCAGGAAGCCGACGGGATAGTAGGCGCGCCGGAAGGAGGCCTCGATCCCGGCGCGCTCGGCCGCCTCGTCATGCAGGCCGGCGGGGCCCGCCATCACCCGGGCGGACTTCAGGCCATGCTCGAGGAAGGCGTCCAGGTCCTGGTGCGGATCCGGCCCCCGGTTGACCAGGAAGGCCACGGCCTCGGGCTTGGCGGGCGGCAGGGTGGGATTGCCCGTGGTGGACATGATCGAGGTCAGGGACCGCACCCGGTGCGGATGCTCGGCGGCCAGCATCTGGACGATCATGCCCCCCATGGAGGCGCCGACCACATGGGCCGAGCTGAAGCCCAGGCCCTCGATCACCCCGGCGGCGTCGGCGGCCATGTCGGACAGGAAGTAGGGCACGTCCGGCCGGCGGCCCTCGCGGACGGCCTTGGCGACGTCGCCAATGCTGGGCGGCGGGGCGTCATCGAAGCGGTGGGACAGGCCCACGTCGCGGTTGTCGAACCGCACGACGCGATAGCCGCGCCCGGCCAGGTCGCCGACCATGTCCATGGACCAGCGGATCATCTGGGCGCCCAGGCCCATCACCAGGACAATGGGCTCGCCGCCTTCGGGTCCGTGGATGTCGTACTCGATCCCGATGCCGTTCGCCGTCAGCCGCGCCATGTCCGTCTCCTGTGAAGTTGGCGGCACGATGGCGCGCCGGCCGCCGGCCCGCAAGCGCTCAGGCCTTGGCGACGAAGCTGTCGAGCACCTTCTTCTCGCCGGCCTTGTCGAAGGCCACGGTCAGCTTGGAGCCCTCAGCGACGAGGACCCGGCCATAGCCGAACTTCTGGTGGAAGACCCGGTCGCCCCGGGCGTAGGCGCTGGCCTGGGGATCGGAGACGGCGAGGAGCTTGCCCTCGCCCTCAATGACGGCCTTGCGGTTGACGGGGGCGGCCGGACGGGGCCGGTCCTGGGCCCGCCGCCAGCCGGGGGAATCGTAGCCGGAGCCAAAGGCCGGGGTCTCGTCCCAACGGCTCGACGCCGCCTGCATGCCCGGCCCGCCGCTGAAATAGCCGGTCTCGGAGACGGCCTCCACATGGGCCTCGGGCAGTTCGTCGACGAAGCGGCTGGGCAGCTGGCTGGTCCAGCGGCCATAGACGAGGCGGTTGGCGGCGAAGCTGATCCGCGCCGACTTCCGCGCCCGGGTCAGGCCGACATAGGCCAGGCGCCGCTCTTCCTCGAGGCCCTTCTCCCCGGTCTCATCCAGGCTGCGCTGGGAGGGAAAGACCCCTTCCTCCCAGCCGGGCAGGAAGACGAGGGGGAATTCCAGCCCCTTGGCCGAGTGCAGGGTCATGATCTGCACGGCGTCAGCCTGGGGGCCCCGGTCCATGTCCATGACCAGGGAGACGTGTTCGAGATAGGCCTGCAGGGTGTCGAAGGCGTCCATGGACTGGACCAGTTCCTTCAGGTTCTCCAGCCGGGTCTGGGCGGTGGGGGTGCGGTCGGCGCGCAGGGCGTCGGTGTAGCCGCTCTCCTCCAGGATGGCCTCGGTCACGCGGGCGTGGTGGGTGTCGCGGGCCAGGGCTGTCCAGCGGTCCAGGTCGCGCAGGAAGGTCGCCAGGGAGGTGCGGGTGCGGGCCGGCAGCTCGTCGGTGACGGCGGCCTCGCGGGCGGCGGCCAGGGCCGAGACGCCTGAGGCCCGGGCGATCTGGAACAGCTTCTGGACCGAGGCCTCGCCGATCCCCCGCCGGGGCGTGTTGATGATGCGCTCGAAGGCCAGGTCGTCGTCCGGCGACTGGACCAGGCGCAGATAGGCGTGGGCGTCGCGGATCTCGGCCCGCTCGAAGAAGCGCGGTCCGCCCACCACCGTGTAGGGGATGGACATGAGGACGAAGCGTTCCTCGAAGGCGCGCATCTGGAAGGAGGCCCGGACCAGGATGGCCATGTCGCGATAGACGAGGGGCGCCTCGTCGCGCTCGCCCCGATGGGCGCGCTCGATCTCCTCGGCCACCAGCCGGCTCTCGGCCTCGCCGTCCCAGACCCCGCGCACCAGGACCTTGGCCCCGCCCTCGGCCTCGGTCCAGAGGGTCTTGCCCAGCCGGCCGCGGTTGGCGGCGATCAGGCCTGAGGCGGCCCCCAGGATGTGGGCGGTGGAGCGGTAGTTGCGCTCCAGGCGGATGACCTTGGCGCCCGGGAAGTCCTTTTCGAAGCGCAGGATGTTGTCCACCTCGGCGCCGCGCCAGCCATAGATGGACTGGTCGTCATCGCCCACGCAGCAGACATTGCCCCGCGACTGGCCCAGCAGGCGCAGCCAGAGGTACTGGGCGACATTGGTGTCCTGGTACTCGTCCACCAGGATGTAGCGGAAGCGGCGGTGGTACTCCTCCAGGATGTCCGGCCGGGCCTGGAGCAGGGTCAGGTTGTGCAGCAGGAGGTCGCCGAAGTCGCAGGCGTTCAGCACCCGCAGGCGCTCCTGGTAGCCGCGGTAGAGCTCCTGCACCTTGTTGCCGGCGAAGCCCGCGCCCTCGGAGGAGGGCAGCTTTTCGGGCGTCCAGCCGCGGTTCTTCCAGTGGTCGATCAGGCCGGCCAGGGCCTTGGGCGTCCACCGCTTCACGTCGATGTTCGCCGCCTCCATCACCTGCTTGATCAGGCGCTCCTGGTCGTCGGTGTCGAGGATGGTGAAGGTGGACTTCAGGCCGACGATCTCGGCGTGACGGCGCAGGATCTGGGCGGCGATGGAGTGGAAGGTGCCCAGCCAGCGCAGGCCCTCGGCCTCGGGGCCCAGGATGGCGGCCAGGCGCTCGCGCATCTCGCGCGCGGCCTTGTTGGTGAAGGTGACGGCCAGGATCTCCCAGGGCCGGGCCCGGCCGGTGGCGAGGATGTGGGCCAGCCGCGTGGTCAGGACCCGGGTCTTGCCCGTGCCCGCGCCCGCCAGCACCAGGACGGCGCCGTCGACGGCCTCCACGGCCTCGCGCTGCTCGGGGTTCAGGCCCTTGAGATAGTCCGGCTCGGTCCCGGCGCGAAGACCCGCGCTGGCCCTCTGGCTGAGGGTGAGGCCGCGCTCCGCCTCAGGTCCGTCGTGTGATTCCGTCTCCGACATGGGAACGGATGTAGCACGCGCGGGGCGGGGGATTCAGCCCTTCGACTTCAGGGCTGCGACCCGGCAGGCCGAGGCGAGGGGGCGCTCGCCGCGTCCGGCGTCGATCTCGGCCACCAGGGCGGACAGGCGCAGGCCGCGGGCGGCGGCCAGGGTCTCCAGGACCGCCCAGAATTCAGGCTCCAGCGCCAGGGAGGTGGCGTGGCCGGCCAGGTTGAGGGAGCGCTTCATAAGGGTCATGCCCCGTCAGGATTACATCATGCAGGCGGTGGACGGCAGGCCCTTGAATCCCTTTCGCCGCAGGTTTACTTCCCGGCAACTTAGCACTGTTTAGTGGACGCCATGACCGCCGACGTTCTGACCGCCGACACCCCCCTCCCGAAGCCCCGCCGCGACTGGGGCGCCGCCCTGAAGGCCCTGCGCCGCCTGCTGCGCGACAAGGAGGACACCCGCCAGGTCTTCGAGATCATGCGGGCCCTGACCGGCGACTCCATGAACGAGAACTACCGGCGGCTCTACACCACGCCCCGGGGCGGCCGGATCGCCTACCAGCGGGTCGAGCTGGCCCGCAAGCTGATGGATGACGCCTGGCTCGACACCTTCCCTGAGGGGTCCGTCGGCGCGGCCTACCGTCACTTCATCCGCAGCCAGCAGATCTCCGCCGACGGCCTGGCCGAGGTCAGCCGTGAGACGGGCAGCGAGATCGACACCCCGCACCCCGTGGCCTGGATGGCCCGGCGCACCCGCGACGTCCACGACGTCTGGCATGTCCTGAGCGGCTATGGCCGGGACGGCCTGGGCGAGGCCTGTCTGGTGGCCTTCTCCTATCCCCAGACCCGCAGCCTGGGCTGGGCCCTGATCGCCCTGGGCGCGGTCTCCCGCACGCGCAAGGGCAAGTATCCCTACGCTCGGGCCATCGTGCAGGGCTACCGGCGCGGCAAGGCGGCCGGTTGGTTGCTGGGCGAGGACTACGAGGCCCTCTTCGCCGAACCCCTGGAGGCGGCCCGCCGCCGCCTGGGCATCACCCCGCCGACGATCTACGACTCCATCCCCCCGGAAGCGCGCGACATCATCCCGGCGGTGTGAGGGAAGGGGAGCGACGGCGAGGCCGTTGACCCCCTCAGTCAGCTTCGCTGACAGCTCCCCCTGATGGGGAGCAATTACCGATCAATTCCTCTCCCCAGGGGGAGGTGGACCGCGCAGCGGGCCGGAGGGGGTCAGCTGAGGCGCCGTTGACCCCCTCACCGACCTTCGGTCGGAGCTCCCCCTTGGGGGAGCAATTGAGTTCTAATTCCTCCCCCCAGGGGGAGGTGGCGCGCGCAGCGCGACGGAGGGGGTCAGCTGCGGCGCCGTTACGGCTCCAGGCGCTTGCCGTCCAGGCTTCGGGCGGCGCGGGCGGTTTCGGACTTCGCCTGCGCCTTCTCGGCCTTGGTGCGGCCGAAGGCGACGCGGTTCTCGGCGGCCTGGGCCTTTTCCGCCGCCTTCGCCCGGGCCTTGCGGGCCTTGGAGAGGCTGACGAGCGTCATCGTCACTTCACCGAGGCGCAGAACCGCTGGATGCGGCCGCAGGCGTCCTCCAGCACCTTCTCGGATGTCGCGTAGCTGATGCGGAAGAAGGGCGAGAGACCGAAGGCCTCGCCGAACACCACCGCCACGCCCTCGGACTCGAGCAGCTCGTTGGCGAAGTCCTTGTCGGAGCCGATCACCCGGCCCGAGGGGGCGGTGCGGCCGATCAGCGCCTCGCAGGAGGGATAGACGTAGAAGGCGCCCTCGGGGGTCGGGCAGACGAGGCCCGAGGCCTGGTTCAGCATGGAGACCACCAGGTCGCGGCGCTTCTGGAACAGGGCGGCGTTGGGCTTGATGAAGTCCTGTGTCCCGCTCAGGGCCTCGACGGCGGCGTACTGCGAGACCGAGCAGGGGTTGGAGGTGGACTGGCTCATGACCTTGGCCATCAGCTTGATCAGGGGCTCGGGGCCGGCGGCGTAGCCGATGCGCCAGCCGGTCATGGCGTAGGCCTTGGAGACCCCGTTCATGGTCAGGGTGCGCTCGTAGAGGGCCGGCTCGACCTGGGCGATGGTCCAGAACGTCATGTCGTCGAACATCAGGTGCTCGTACATGTCGTCGGTCAGGATCCAGACCTGCGGGTGGCGCAGGAGAACCTCGGCCAGGGCCTTGAGCTCATCCCTGGTGTAGGCCGCGCCCGAGGGGTTGGAGGGCGAGTTGAGGATCAGCCACCGGGTGCGCGGCGTGATCACGGCCTCCAGCTCGGCGGGCTTCAGCTTGAAGCCGCTGGCCGCCGTGGTCGGGGCGAAGACCGGGGTCCCGCCCGCCAGCAGGACCATGTCGGGATAGCTGACCCAGTAGGGGGTCGGCACGATGACCTCGTCCCCCGGGTTCAGGGTGGCCATCATGGCGTTGAAGATGACCGGCTTGCCGCCCGGCGAGACATTCACCTGGGAGGGCTTGTAGGACAGGCCGTTCTCGCGGGCGAACTTGGCGGCGATGGCCTCCTTCAGCTCGGGGATGCCGTCGACCGTGGTGTACTTGGTCTTGCCCTCGCGGATGGCGCGGATCGCGGCCTCCTTGATGTTCTCCGGGGTGTCGAAGTCGGGCTCGCCGGCGCCGAGGCTGATGATGTCGCGGCCCTGGGCCTTCAGCTCGCGGGCCTTCTGGTCGGTGGCCATGGTGGCGGAGGGCTTGACCCGGGACAGGGTGGCGGATTCGAGCGACATCTTGGGCTCCCGTCGAGGACTCGTCGTGCGACGGGGTTTATCCCAAGCCTTCGCCGCGGGATAGGCCGGCGGCGCCACAGCCGCCCGACCCTGAGCCGCCCGACCCTGAGCGACCCGACCCCAAGCCGCCTTGACCCGGAGGCCGGACCGCGCGACTCGGGGGCATGCGCCGCCTGTTCCACATGGTCAGCAATATGGACGCCCGGGCCTGGGTCAGCCTCGGCGTGTCCTTCCTCCTGTTCGGAGGGGTGGGTCTGGTCTTTGTCTTCGGAGCCCGGCTCATGGGGTTCGACAGCGAGGCGGCCCTCGAGGGCTGGCTCGGCGCGGCTCACGGCCCCTGGGCCCTGCCGGTGGCGGTGGCGGCCTTCGCCGGACTGGCCTTCCTGGGCGCGCCCCAGTTCGTCCTGATCGCCGCCGCCGTCGTCGCCTTCGGGCCCGTCAACGGGGCGATCTACAGCTGGGTCGGGACCCTGGTCTCGGCGATGATCGGCTTCTGGCTCGGGCGCTCCGCCGGGGCCAGGACCCTGCAGATGTTCTCGAGCGAGAGCCTGGACCGCTTCATGGCCCTGGTCGCCCGCAACGGGTTCCTGGCCAGCCTGGTGGTGCGCGTCGTACCGTCCGCCCCCTTCATCGTGGTCAACATGGCGGCGGGAGTGACGCCGATCCGCGTCCGGGACTTCGCCGCCGGGACCGCCCTCGGCATCATCCCCAAGATCGCCCTGACCGCCTTCGCGGGAAGGTCGATCCTGCATGTTCTGACCGGCGGCGGCGTCGAGAGCCTGGCCGCCCTGGCCGCCGGGCTGGTGCTCTGGATCGCCCTGGGTCTGGCGGCGCGGAACTGGCTGCGGTCGCGCGGATCGCCCTGAGGCGACGCGGAGCCGGCCTATTTGCGCAAGGTTCTTGCCGAATGGGGCCTCCAGACGAAACTTTGCGCAAGACTCTTGCGCAGTAGCCGCCAAATCGCTATGAACCTCCCCATGATCGCGGTTGCGCCCCTTCTTGGCCTTCAGCGGGGGCTTAGTCGCCCCTGAGCGCCTCTTCAGGCTGCGCGACATCGCGGCCGGGCGTTTCAGGGGATGACCCTCACACCCGACCTGATTAAGACCCCCCGCGAACCGCGAGACACACCATGAATATGACTTCATCCGACGCCCAGGCTGCGTCCCCCGTTCATGACCCCAAGGACCGGGTCATTGTCTTCGACACCACCATGCGCGATGGCGAGCAGTCGCCCGGCGCCTCCATGTCCCTGGAGGAGAAGCTGGAGCTGGCCAAGATCCTCGAGGACATGCGGGTCGACGTGATCGAGGCGGGCTTCCCCATCGCCTCCAACGGCGATTTCGAGTCCGTCCGGCGGATTTCCGAGATCGTCACCGAGAGCACGGTCTGCGGCCTGGCCCGGGCCGGGCAGGCCGACATCGAGCGCTGCGCCGAGGCCATCCGCCCGGCGAAGCGCGGCCGCATCCACACCTTCATCTCCACCAGCCCGGTCCACATGAAGTGGAAGCTGCAGATGGAGCCCGAGACGGTGCTGGAGATGGTGACCAAGTCGGTGGCCCACGCCCGCAATCTGTGCGGCGACGTGGAGTGGTCGGCCGAGGACGCCACCCGGACCGAGCGCGACTTCCTGCGGCGCTGCGTCGAGGCGGCCATCCGCGCCGGGGCCACCACGATCAACATCCCCGACACCGTCGGCTACACCTATCCCTCCGAGTACGAGGCGGTCTTCCGCGACCTGATCGAGAACGTACCCGGCGCGGACAAGGTGATCTTCTCCACCCACTGCCACAACGATCTGGGCCTGGCCGTCGCCAACAGCCTGGCCGGCGTGCAGGGCGGCGCCCGGCAGGTCGAGGTCGCCGTCAACGGCATGGGCGAGAGGGCCGGCAACGCCGCCCTTGAGGAGGTGGTCATGGCCCTGAAGGTGCGCGGCGACCGGCTGCTCTATGAGACCGGCGTCCAGACCCAGCACATCACCCGGGCCAGCCGCTATGTCTCGGCCATCACCGGCTTTCCGGTGCAGTACAACAAGGCCATCGTCGGCAAGAACGCCTTCGCCCACGAGAGCGGCATCCACCAGGACGGGATGCTGAAGAACGCCGAGACCTACGAGATCATGCGCCCGGAGGATGTGGGGCAGGGCGGCACCAACCTGGTCATGGGCAAGCACTCCGGCCGCCACGCCTTCCGCGAGAAGCTGAAGGGCCTGGGCTATGAGCTGGGCCAGAACGCCCTGAACGAGGCCTTCCAGCGCTTCAAGGACCTGGCCGACAAGAAGAAGGACGTCTACGACGACGACATCGTCGCCCTGGTCGACGACGCCCTGGCCTCGGGCGCCGACCGCATCCAGGTGAAGAGCCTGCGGGTGGTGGCCGGCACCGAAGGGCCGCAGACGGCGGACCTGGTCCTGACCGTCGACGGCGAGGAGCGGGTGGCCGCCGCCACGGGCGACGGTCCGGTGGACGCGGTCTTCCACGCCATCCGCCAGGCCGTGCCGCACGAGAGCGACCTGCGTCTTTTCCAGGTGCACGCCGTGACCGAAGGCACGGACGCCCAGGCCCAGGTCTCGGTCCGGCTGGAGGAGGATGGCCGCATCGCCACCGGCCAGGCGGCGGACACCGACACCCTGACCGCCTCGGCCAAGGCCTATGTCAACGCACTGAACAACCTCATCGCCCGCCGGGAGAAGACGGCGCCGGCCTCGCGCATCGCCAGCGGGTTCTGAGCCGTGCTGTGGGCCGTGCTCGCCGCGGCCGCCGCTCCGCTCCAGGTCGCCCGCAACGCCTTCCAGCGCGGCATGATCGGCGAGGCCGGACCCTGGGGCGCGACCCTGGTCCGGTTCCTCTTCGGCCTGCCCTTCTCCCTGGCCCTGCTGGGGATCGCGGTCCTGGCCACGCCGGACGCCCGGCCGACACCGGACCTTCGATTCCTGGTCACAGTGGGGGCGGGGGGCATGGCCCAGATCGGCGCCACAGCCTGCCTGCTGGTGTCCATGGAGCGGGCGGGCTTCGCCGTCGCCACCTTCCTGCAGCAGGCCGCCCTGCCGTTCGGCGCCGTGCTGGGCTGGATCGCCTTTGGCGATGGCATGAACCCGCTCCAGTGGCTGGGGGTGGGCGTGACGACCGTGGCCCTCCTGGTCCTGTCCTGGCCGAAGGAGGGGATCCGGACGATGGATTCGGGCGCCCTCCTCGGGCTCGCGGCGGCGGCCTTCTTCGCCCTGTCGATGAACGGCTACCGGCAGGCGGGCCTGGCCCTGGAGCCCCGGCACCCGATCTTCGCCGGCATCGGGTCGGTGGTGGCGGCCCAGGCCCTCCAGTCGGTCGTCCTGGGCGGGGCCCTGGCGGTCCTGAGGCCCGCCGCCCTGCGCGCGATCTTCGTCTCCTGGCGGGCGTCGCTGGGGGCGGGCGCCTGCGGGGCGGGCGCCTCGGCCCTGTGGTTCTCGGCCCTGGCCATGGCGCCGCCCGGGCCGGTGCGCGCCATCGGCGTGATCGAGGCGCCGATCGCCGCCCTGGCGGGCCGGACCCTGTTCCGCGAGCGGCTCACCCCCCGCCAGCTGGCGGCCGGCGCGGCCACGGCCCTCGGCGTGGTGGTGACGGCGCTGGCCTGAGCCGGAGGGTTGCAGCTCCGTTGACCCCCTCAGTCGGCTTCGCCGACAGCTCCCCCTTGGGGGAGCAATGGGCTCATTAATTCCTCCCCCCAGGGGGAGGTGGACCGCGCAGCGGGCCGGAGGGGGTCAGCTGAGCCGCCGCCGTCCGTCTCCCTGATTCAGAGCCATTCGGAGGGAATTCCTTTGCGTCTGCGGCCGCAGCCCCCCGGACAGGTTGAATCCACAGGAAGGCGGGACGCCAAGGGACGGATTCGCCTTGAATTCACCCCACTTGCAGGGCAGAGGACCATCTGATCCGCCCGGCCGGGACAGGGTCCGTCGGCGCGCGCCTCTGATGGCGACGAGACCCTCGGGCCCCGAACTTCGCCTGGCCCCTCCGACCCCGCCCTCCGCCTCCGGGAAACTGCATGTTTTCGTCGCTTTTCGGCTCTGTCACCAAGGACATCGCCATAGACCTCGGCACCGCCAACACCCTCATCTACATGAAGGGCCGGGGGATCGTGCTGAACGAGCCCTCGGTGGTGGCCCTGCGCACCGTCGGCGGGCGCAAGGAGACCTACGCCGTGGGTCTCGAGGCCAAGCAGATGCTGGGCCGGACCCCGGGCCACATGGAAGCCATCCGCCCCCTTCGCGACGGCGTCATCGCCGACTTCGAAGTGGCCGAGGAGATGATCAAGTACTTCATCCGCAAGGTTCACAACCAC
This sequence comes from Phenylobacterium sp., assembly GCA_020402585.1. GTDB lineage: Bacteria > Pseudomonadota > Alphaproteobacteria > Caulobacterales > Caulobacteraceae > Phenylobacterium. Next base: position 26,163 of record JADBZH010000032.1, read on the forward strand.
AAGGGCTTCGTGAATCCCAAGGTCATCGTCTGCGTGCCGTCCGGCGCCACGGCGGTGGAGCGGCGCGCCATCAAGGACAGCTGCCTGAACGCCGGCGCGCGCCGGGTGGCCCTGATGGATGAACCCATGGCGGCCGCCATCGGCGCGGGCCTGCCCATCCACGAGGCGACGGGCTCCATGGTCGTGGACATCGGCGGCGGCACCACCGAGGTGGCGGTGCTTTCCCTGTCCGGCGTGGTCTATTCCCGCTCGGTCCGGGTCGGCGGCGACACCATGGACGAGGCGATCATCTCGTACATGCGCCGCAACTATAACCTGCTGATCGGCGAGACGACCGCCGAGCGGATCAAGAAGGAGATCGGCACGGCCCGGGTTCCCGAGGAAGGCGATGGCCTGGCCATCGACGTCAAGGGCCGCGACCTGATGCAGGGCGTGCCGCGGGAGGTCCGCGTCGCCGAGAAGCAGGCCGCCGACGCGCTCAGCGAACCCGTGTCGCAGATCGTCGATGCGGTGAAGATGGCCCTGGAATCCACCCCTCCGGAGCTGGCGTCCGACATCGCCGACAAGGGCATCATGCTCACCGGAGGCGGCGCCCTTCTCCGGGGACTGGACGCCGAGATCCGCGACCATACCGGCCTGCCGGTGACGGTGGCGGACGATCCCCTGTCCTGCGTGGCCCTGGGCTGCGGCAAGGTGCTGGAGCATCCGGCGTGGATGAAGAGCGTCATGGACGCGGGCGCGGCCTGACGCAGGGTCTGGCGGGAATCGCAGGACTGGGAACACTAGGCGGGGCTGATCGGCAGCGCGAATGAGGGGCCTCCCTCCGCTCGGGGGCCCGGGAGATCGTCGGGTCCGTGTCTTTCAGGGATAATCCCTTCGGCGAGGTGAGGCTGCCCCTGCTGCTGGGCGCGGCGGCGGCCGCCCTGGTGGCCCTGGTGGTGGCCTTCGCCCTCCTGATGGTGGACCGGCGGCAGACCTACCAGACCGGCGCCTACAACGCCCTGCGCAAGGCCTCGGACGGCGTCGTGGCGCCGGTGACCGGCGCCGTGGCCGCCCCGGTCCGCTGGGCTGGCGGCGTCGGCGAGGGGATCGGCGGCTACTTCTTCGCCGTCTCCGAGAATCGTCGCCTCAAGGCCGAGCTGGCCGCCGCCCAGGCCTGGCGCGAGAAGGCTGTCGCCCTGGCGGACGAGAACGCCCGCTACCGCGCCCTCCTGGGCCTGGCCGTGGACCCGCCGGTTCCCATGGTCACCGGCCGGGCGGTCAGCGAGAGCCGCGGGCCCTACGCCAATACGCGCCTCGTCAATGTCGGATCCGACCGCGGGGTCAGGGTCGGGCACCCCGTGCTGAGCGAGAACGGCCTCGTGGGCCGCGTGGTCGGCGTTTCGCCCCGGGTCAGCCGGGTGCTGATGCTGACCGACGCCGCCTCCCGGACCCCTGTGATGATCCAGCGCACCCGCGCCCGCGCCATCCTGACCGGCGACGGCGGCTGGGCGCCGGAGCTGGCCTACCTGCGCGGCCAGGATGCGGCCCGGGAGGGCGACCTTGTCCTGACCTCGGGCGACGGAGGAGTCCTGCCCAGGGGGATTACCGTGGGGCGCGTCGTTCGCGGCGTGGACGGCGGCTGGCGTGTCCGCCTGGCCTCGGACGCGGCGCCGGTCGACTTCGTGCGGGTCCTGCTGTTCGAGGACTTCGTGAAGCTTGAGGACCTGCGGGTCCTGAACCGCCCCTCGCCGCCGCCACCGCCGACGCCGACGCCCCGCGCCGAACCGCCTGCGGCGGCGACAACGCCCGCCGGACAGCCGAGGGGAGCCGTTCCATGACCGCCGTCGCCCGGCCCCTGCGGGTCTCGCGCTGGGTGGGCGGGCCCCTGCTGGCCGCCCTGGCGGTGAGCCTGCTTCTGGCGGCGCCGATCCGCCTTGTGGGCCTGCCCCTGCCGGAGCCCGTCACCCTCATGGTCCCGGCCTTCGCCTGGGCCATGATCCGCCCCGCGGCGTCGCCGGCCCTGGCCCTCCTGCTGGGAGGGCTGGTGCTGGACGGCCTCTGGGGCGCGCCCGCCGGCCTGTGGGCGATCTCCCTGCTGGCGGCCTACCTGCCGCTCCTGGCCCTGAGGAACATCCTTGCCGGACAGTCGCCGGTCGTGCTCTGGGTCTGGTACGGTCTCGCTTGCCTGATGGCCCAGTCGGTGGGATGGCTGATCACCGCCTGGATTTCCGGCGCACCGCCCTCCCTCGCCGCGGCCGGCCTGCAATGGTTGGCCACCGTCCTCCTCTTCCCCGTCGCCGCTCTGCTCATCGAGCACTTCCGCGACGCCGACGTCCGGTTCCGCTGACCGCCATGACCCAGCCGTCCATCATCCTCTCCGACGTCAACGCCCGGCAGAGCGTCTTCCATCGGCGCGCCTTTCTGCTGGGGGGCGGCATTGCGGTGGGGGTAGCGGCCCTGGCGGGCCGGCTGGGCTACCTGCAGCTGGTGGAGAACGCGCGCTACGACAAGCTGTCGACCTCCAACCAGTTCAACTTCCGCCTGGTGCCCCCGCCCCGGGGCACGATCACGGATCGCAACGGCGCTATTCTGGCCACCAACCGGCCCAACTTCCGTCTGCTGTACGCCCGCCAGAAGGAGCAGGACCCGGAGGCGATGATCTCCACCCTGGCCGCCTATGTCCCGATGGACGACGCCCGGCGGCAGCGGATCCTGCGCGACCTGGGCAACGCCCCCCGGAACACCCCCGTGGCCATCATGGAGGACATCAGCTGGGAGCAGTTCTCGGCGGTCAACATCCGGGCCACGGAACTGCCGGGCGTGACGGCGGACATGGGCGAGGTCCGGGTCTATCCCCACGGCGGCGCCTTCGCCCATGTGATCGGCTATGTGGCCAAGGTGAACAAGGAGGACATCACCGGGACCGGACCCAATGCCGAGCCCATCATGCTGCACCCGGGGTTCCGGATCGGCCGGCAGGGCCTGGAGAAGGCCCTGGACCTGGAGCTGCGGGGCCGCCCCGGCGCCCAGAAGGTCGAGGTCGACGCCCGCGGCCGGCAGGTCCGGCTGGCGCCCGGCGGCGACATCCCGGCCACCCCGGGCAAGGAGGTCCAGCTCAGCCTGGACATGGACCTGCAGCTCCGCGGCCTGGAGCTGTTCGGCGAGGAGAGCGGCGCGGCCGTGCTGATGGACTGCCGGAACGGCGACCTCCTGGCCATGGTGTCGGCCCCCAGCTTCGACGCCAACCGGTTCGTGCGGGGTCTCAGCACGGCGGAGTACAGGGCGCTGGCGGAGTATGACCACAAGCCCCTGTTCAACAAGGCGCTCACCGCCACCTATCCGCCGGGGTCGACCTTCAAGACCCTGGTGGCCGTCGCCGCCCTGGAGCACGGGATCGATCCGGAAATGACCATAGGCTGCCCAGGCCATTGGTACTTCGGCCGGCGTCGCTGGCGTTGCGACGGCGTCCACGGCCCGACCAACATGCACGACGCGATCGCCAGCTCGTGCGACACCTATTTCTATACCATCTCGCTGCGACTTGGCCCGGACAAGATCGCCGATGTCGCCCGCCGGTTCGGCCTAGGACAGGCCTACGACATCGGCATTCCTGGCCAGAAGAAGGGCCTGGTGCCCGATACCGAGTACAAGCGCCGCAACTTCCCTCGGGACCCCCGCTGGCACCCGGGCGAGACCCCCAGCCTGGGGATCGGCCAGGGCTACACCCTGGTCAACGCCCTCCAGCAATGCGTCTCGGCGGCGCGGATGGCCAATGGCCGCAAGGCGCTCACGCCCCGCCTGATCCGCGCCATCGGCGGCGTTCCCCTGCCGGACGGCGCGGCCGCCCCGGACATGGACTTCGATCCCGCCCACCTGGCCCTGGTCCGCGAGGCCATGGGATCGGTGACCACCCGGGGGACGGCGGCGCGCACGGGCCAGATCGGGCTGGGCGACATCCGGATGGCCGGCAAGACGGGGACCGCCCAGGGCTACAACTACAATGGCGGGCGGGGCATCCATGGCACCAACGGGCCCTGGCATCTTCGCGACCACGCCTGGTTCGTCGGCTTTGCGCCCCACGACACGCCGCGCTACGCCATAGCGGTGCTGGTCGAACACGGCGGCTTTGGCGCCCAGGCGGCTGCGCCCCGGGCCCGGGACCTGATGCGCCTCGCCCTCCTGAAGGATCCGGAGCTTCGCAGCCGGATCGAACGGCCTCCCGCCCCGCCGGTTTCGGTCGCGGACAGCGGCGCCGGCGGGCAGGGGGGTCCGGCATGAGCCTGGCCGGCCTGACCCTACGCGCCGAACGCGGACGGCTGATCGACAAGATCACCCAGATCGACGGCGTCTTCTGTCTCGCCCTCATCCTGATCGCCGTCGCCGGCGCCCTGATGATGTTCTCCATCGCCGGCTCCAGCTGGGAGCCCTGGGCGGCCAACCACATCACCCGCTTCGGCGTGGCCTTTGTCCTGATGGTGGCGCTGGCCGTCATCGACCTGAGGGTCTGGGCCGCCATCGCCTATCCGCTCTACGCGGTCAGCCTGATCCTGCTGGTGGCGGTGGAGCTGGTCGGCGATGTCCGGCTGGGCGCCCAGAGGTGGCTGGACCTCGGCCCCCTGGGCAGCTTCCAGCCGTCAGAGATCATGAAGCTGGGGCTCGTCCTGGCCCTGGGCCGTTTCTATCACGGCCTGTCCGCGGACCGCGCCCGCATGTCCTGGTGGCTGCTGATCCCGGCCGCCATGATCCTCGCGCCGACCCTTCTGGTGGCGCACCAGCCCGACCTGGGCACCGCCATGCTGCTGGCCCTGACCGGCCTGACCGTGGTGATCCTGGCGGGCCTGTCCTGGAAGATCATCTTCGCGGGCCTGGGCCTGTCCCTGGCCGCCCTGCCGCCCTTCATCCTCTTTGTCCTGCACGACTACCAGAGGCAGAGGATCCTGACCTTCATGAACCCCGAGAGCGATCCTTCGGGGACCGGCTATCATATCCTGCAGTCCAAGATCGCCCTGGGCTCGGGCGGCCTGTTGGGCAAGGGCTATGGCCTGGGTTCGCAGAGCCAGCTCAACTTCCTGCCCGAGAAGCAGACCGACTTCATCTTCGCCACCCTGGCCGAGGAGTTCGGCTTTATTGGCTGCGCCGCCATCCTGATGCTCTATCTGGCGGTGATCTTCATGTCCCTGCGCACCGCCTCCCTCGCCCATTCCCATTTCGGCCGGCTCACCACCGCGGGCGTGACCTCGACCTTCGCCCTCTACGTCCTGATCAACGGCGCCATGGTGATGGGCATGGCCCCAGTCGTGGGCGTGCCCATGCCGCTCCTCTCTTACGGAGGCTCGGTCATGTTGACGGTGATGATCGGCTTCGGCCTCGTCCAGTCGGTGCGAGTGCACCGCTACACCGAGGTGACCGCCTCGAAGAGCTCGCTGATCTAGAAGCGGCGCCGTTGCATCAGCGCCCGGATTGCAGGCTCTTTGTCGCGCGGTCCGCCCGACGATACTGACCGGGAGAGATGCCGAACCATCGCCGGCACGAGCGTCCGAAGTTGGCTAGGTCGCTGTATCCGAGCCTGTGACTGACCTCCGAAATCGGAACGGAGTCGTCGCAAAGGAGCAGCTCGGCCTGGGCGCGCCGGTGGGCGTCGGCGAGCGCCCTGTAGCTCGTCTTCAGATCCGCCAGACGCCGGATCAGCGTTCGGTCCGATAACCGGAGTCGCCGGGCGGCCTCTGAAAGCGTCGGGGGTCTGCCATCGGCTGAAAAGATCCGGCGCACCTTCCAGAGCAGAGGTTCTTCAGCATCCAGCGCGTACGCCAGACTCTGCAGTTGTCGGATCGAGGCTTGGAATTGATCGAAGTCGGCAAACGGGGATCGTCTCTCAAGAAGGCCTGACGGAAAAACGATCGATGTCTCTGATTTATCGAATGCGATGTCGCCCTTGAGATGAACTCGATACTCTTCGCTGTATCGGGGTTCCGGGTGATCGACTTCGATTGTCACCCCCTGAAAATCTGCAGCCAGAAAGTGCTTCAGCAGGCTCTGGACCCCGACAAGTGTCGCGTCGTGGAGTGGGCGGGCGTCCGTCTCGGTCAGGACTTCGCTGTCGATAAATCGAAGGCGGACCCGTCCCTGATCACGCTCCAGGGCGAAACGCATGAAGGGCGTCCGGACATGTCCGAACCTGACAATGACGTCCAGGGCGCTGGCCAGCGTCGGCGCGCTCAGCACGGCCGTGCCGACAGGGCCGTGGGTTGTGGCGTCAAACAGGGATCCGAGCTTCAGGCCCCAGCCTTCTGGAAGCCGCGAGTTCAGGACCCGCAGCTGTTGAACCTGCCGCCCGACTTCAACGGTTCGGACATCGCCATCTGCAAGTCCCGCCAGCAGCTGCTGGCGCAGCTCCGGCGCGACGCCCCATTCCCGAAGAACGAGCATGAAGTAGGACGCCGGCATCGGCAGTTGGGAAGCGTTCATCGCCATGGCGTCAAATGACCAGAATCTGGCGCCGCGTCCACTAGGACGGCGCGGCGGCTACGGCATGGTGATCCAGCACTCTTCCGGACCCACGCCCATAGACCCTGCAAACTCGGACACAGAATGATGACAGGTCCATCCTACCACGTACATGGCGTCAACATCGCCGATGGGCAGCCGGACGTCGATCTTTGGATTGCGGACGGAAGATTCACGCATTCCCCTGTCCAGGGCGCCATCACCCTTCAAGGGAGCTTCTTCGCCTGCGGGATGGTCGATGGACATGTTCACCTGTCGATTGACTTCGCCAACACGGGTTTGCCGCAGGCGTCCGAGGCCTTGGTGCTGCACAACGCTGGCCGGCATCTGCGCAGCGGCGTTACGGTCGTTCGCGACGCGGGCTTTGTTCAACAGTTGAATCTGACCGATGTCGCGATGCCGGAACTGCCGGAAATCCTTCTCAGCGGCTGGATTCACGTTCCGGAGGGACGGTTCTTCCCCGGCGTGGATGTCTCCAAGGCGACATCGCCCAGCCAGCTGCGCGCCCGGCTGGAAGAGGTCGCCGAACATGGATGCCAATGGTTCAAGATCATCGCCGACTTTCCGGGCGCGGACATGAACCTGTTTGCGGCGCCGTTGACCTATCCCATCGAGACGGTTCGGGAGGTGGTGGAGGCCGCACACGCCCTTGGAGTCAGGGTGCTCGCCCACAGCACTGGCCCCGAAGTCGGTGCCTTGATCGAAACCGGCGTCGATTCGATTGAGCATGGAATGTCCGTCACGCCTGATCATGTTCGCCGAATGGCCGAACTTGGGACGCAATGGTGTCCGACGATCGCAACGGTCGAGGGTTTTCTCCGGGCCGCCGAGGAAAAAGGCGCCCCGTCTGAGATCCGGACCGCCTACTCGGCGCGGACCACCGAGTCGCTCAGGCTCGCCATGCAGCTGGGCGTCAGCATCCTCGCGGGGTCCGACGAGCTCGCGCATGGCTCGATCGACCGTGAAGTCGACTCCCTGGTCCGCCACGGCCTGACGGTTCAGGAGGCGATTGCGGCGGCGACGACGGTCGGCCGGCGGGCTCTGGGGCTTCCTGGCGTTGAGGAAGGGGCGCCGGCGGATCTGGTCATCTGGGATGAGGACCCGCGTGAGGATCTCTCGCGTCTGACCCGACCGTCAATCGTAATGGGCAGGGGCGCGCCGCTGGATTTCTCCGCCGCGGAGATTGTACCCGGCGCAGTAAGCTCGGCGCGTGAGCGATATGGCGACCGGTCGCTTGATCAGATCGTCGCCGACGACACCTGCGTCTTTGCGGACGGCAAGGGTCACAAGCATGGCTAGACCCGGATCGACACCTGCGGCATCGGCAGACCCCGCCCGCCAGCTGTTGGAATGCGATCAGGTTCGGGTCCACGTCCTCGTCGACAACACCTCGGACATCCTGTCGACCGGACCCCGGTCCATGACCCCGCATGTGTCAAACCTTGTGCGCCGGAGGCCAGGGCTCCGGCTGTCGGGCAACTGCCTGTGTTGCGCGAACTGGGGTCTCGCCCTGGCGATCGATATCACGCGGGGCGGCCAGACGCGCCGCTTGCTCTTTGACGCTGGACCGGATCGCCCCACGCTGAAGCGAAACGCCGCCCATCTTGGCTACGACCTCACAGGCCTTGACGCCGTTGTTCTCTCGCACGGCCATTGGGATCATGCGGGCGGCTTGGTCGAGCCTTTTGTCCAGCACAACCGGGCGAGAGGAACGGAGGGGGCGCCTGAGTTTCACGCGAACAGGGGCATGTTTGTCCGGCGCGGAATGCGCTTGCCGGGCGGTGATGTCATTCCCTTCCGGGACCCGCCGTCTCCGGACCGGCTGCGCGAGCTCGGCGCCCGACTGCACCTGGACGACCAGGCGAGACTTCTGGCCGGCGGGGTCGCCTATCTGAGCGGAGAAGTGCCGAGGGTGACGCCCTACGAGGTCGGCCTGCCGGGACATGTGGCGCAGACGCGGGCCGGGGCGGAATGGCGGGACGATCCCCTGATCCTCGATGAGCGCTGGCTGGCCGTTCACCTGAGGGGCAAGGGGATTGTTGTCTTTTCGTCCTGCTCACACGCCGGGATCGTGAATGTGCTTCGACATGCGCGCGCCGCCTTCGAAGACGCGCCCCTCTACGCTGTGATGGGCGGGCTCCACCTCTCGGGCGCACTGAATGAGAAGATCATTCCAGAGACTGTCCGGGATATGGCGGCGTTCCGACTCGAGCGCATTCTGCCGGGTCACTGTACCGGATGGCGGGCGCTTAACGCGCTGTTGCAGGCCTTCGGCGAGACGGTCACGCCGATCGCCGTCGGCCAGACACATGAGTTTGATGAAAAGAGGGAGACAATTTGATGGACATAGATCCAGGATTCCGGCTCCGCAGAGGGCCCCGCCTGCTTCTGCAGGCGACGATGGTGCTGATGATTCTTCTGGGGGCGGTGATGATCCTCGCTCCCATGCTGGGGGAGAAGGTCTTCTACCTAGTCTACTATCAGTCGTTCTCGCCCCCGGCGGATTTCTCTGACGAGGCGCGCCGCTACATCCGTTTCGGGAACGCTGTCCTGGGCGCCGTCATGATCGGGTGGATGACCCTGACCCTCTGGCTGGTCAATGCGCGCCAGGGCCTGCCCTTCCCCCTGCGATCGGCGCTCTTGCTGTCCTTCGGCAGCTGGTTTGTCGTGGATACGACCTTCTCGGCGGTGCACGGGGTTTGGGGGAACGTCGTGCTGAACGTCCTCGTGGCCATTGGGACTCTGGCGCCCCTTCAGTTCGGCGCCCGGGCCCCCTCGACAGAGTGATAAATCACGCCGCCGCCGCCTCGCCGGAAGAGGCCTCATCCAGGCGCCAGAGCTGGGAGCGGAGCGTCACGGCGGCGACGATCATCAGCATGCCCAGGCCCGGGATCAGGATGGCCGCCCGAGGGCCGATGGCGTGGGCCAGGACGCCGTAGAGCACGGCGCCGGCGGGGGCGCCGCCCATATTGCCGAGGGTGAAGATCGAAAGGATGCGGGCCACCTTGTCCGGGGGCGAGTACCGCTGCACCAGGCCACGGCCCAGGGTCATGGCGACGCCGCCGCCGAGGCCCCAGACGAAGTTGAGGGCGCACAGCAGCCAGAACGGCATGGGCAGGCTGCAGAGGATCAGGACGCACGCCCCGGAGAAGAGGGCCGCCAGATAGACCCGCCCCTTGCGCTGGAGATCCCCGAACCGGATCAGCACGATCGTCGAGAGGATCGACCCGATCCAGAAGGTGATGCTGAAGACGCCCAGGGCGGTGGCGATCCTGGCCTGCGCCGACCCCGCCAGATCGCGCGGGAAATAGCTTTCGACGATCAGGGGCAGCAGGACGGAGAAGGCGCCCATGAAGCAGATCCCCATGCCCACCGAGCACAGGATCACCGGCCCAATGACCGGCGAGGCGGCCGAGGCGCGGAAGCCGACGCTGATCTCGCTGAAGATGAATCCCAGGGCGCCGCCTTCGCGGACCCGGCGCGGTCCTGCAGGACGCGGCTTGATCTTCAGAGCCGCGCCGGCCGCCAGGGTCATCATTGCGGCCTGCCCGAAGAGGAGGGTGGTCAGCCCGATGACGGGGGCGGCCGCCGCAGCCGCCATGCCGGCGATCTGCCCGCCGAACTGGGCCAGGGTGGCCATGCCCACGGCCTGCTGGACGCCGCCCGGCGCCACGCGGCTGAGGAGGGCGTCCCGGGCTGGCGTCACGAAGGCGCCGATGATCCCGACCCCGAGGGCGTAGAGGATGACGGTCGCGTAGGTCAGCCGCCCCCCGGCCACAAAGGCGCCGAGGGCGAGGAAGCAGAGGGCGCTCAGGCCGCAGCCGATGAGCACGACCCGGAGCGTGTCGACGCGGTCCGCGAGGTAGCCCCCCAGCAGGATCAACAGGACAGTCGGCAGCTGCATGGACATCTGCGCCAGGCCGAAGCGGATCTCGTTCTCCTGAAGGACCACCCGGACCAGGTAGGGGAAGAGAACCATCTGCACGCCGAAGGCGAGGAACCAGGCGCCCTGGGTGACGAGGTAGCCGGGAAAGCCGGTGGTGGAGGCCGGCTCCTGCGCGGAGGTGTCGGACATGGGACGCAGGACTCCGAGGTACGGGCCCGCCGCCCTGGAGGCCCCGACCGAACCTAGACGCGGCTGGCCCTCCGAAGCCAGAGGCGAATTCCGCCGGGGCTTGCCTTGCGGCGGTGGGCGGGGTCTCCTGCCCGTCCCCAGGGAGGACCCGATGACCGAATTCACGACGATCGACGCCGGCGAGGTGAAGCTTCGTGCGGTGGTGCAGGGGCAGGGGCCCCTGGTCATCATGGTCCACGGCTTCCCGGAGAGCTGGTACTCCTGGCGTCACCAGATCGGCCCGGTGGCCGAGGCCGGCTTCACCGCCTGCGCCATCGACGTGCGGGGCTATGGCGGCTCGGACAAGCCGCATCCCGTGGCCGACTACGCCATGCCGCACAAGGTGGGTGACCTGGTGGGGGTGGCCGACGCCCTGTCGCCCGGCCAGCCGGCCATCCTGCTGGGCCATGACTGGGGCGCGCCCATCGTGTGGAACTCGGCCCTGTCGCGCCCGGACCGGTTCTCGGCGGTCGGCGCCCTGTCCGTGCCCTGGACCGGGGTGGGGCAGAGGTCCTTCTCCGACGTCTTCAACGAGGTGTTCACGGCCCGGAACAAGTTCTTTTACCAGGCCTATTTCCAGAAGGAGGGCGTGGCCGAGGCGGAAGCCGAAGCCAACGTCCGCGACTTCCTTCGCAAGTTCTACTACGCCATCTCGGGCGATGCGCCGGACGGGACCTGGCCCAACAACAAGACCGCCGACGCCAGCCTGCTGGAGGGCCTGGTCGACCCCGATCCCTTCCCGGCCTGGATGACCGAGGCGGACCTCGACTACTACACGGCGGAGTTCGAGGCCTCGGGCCTGCGCGGGCCGATCAACCGCTATCGCAACCACGACCGGGACTTCGCCTGGCAGCAGGCCTTCAAGGACCGGAAGATCGAGCAGCCCGCCTTCTTCGTCGCCGGCAACCGCGACCTGGCCTTCAACATGATGGGACGCGGCGACCCGATCGAGCTCATGCGCGCCCAGGTGCCGAACCTGCAGGTCGCCGAGGTGCTGGACGGCTGCGGGCACTGGACCCAGCAGGAGCGCCCCGCCGAGGTCAACGCCCTGCTCATCCCCTGGCTGAAGGGGCTCTGAGGCCTAGAGCCGAAGGGCCGCCTCGGACGCACGCACCAGGGCGTCGATGATGCCGGGCTCGGTGGAGGCGTGGCCGGCGTCCCAGACGATCTCGAAGTTCGCCTTCGGCCAGGCTGTCTTCAGGGCCCAGGCCGTCTCCATGGGCGTGACCACGTCGTAGCGGCCCTGGACGATCCAGCCGGGGATGTCCGCCAGGACGTGGGCGTTTTTCAGGATCCAGCCGTCCTCGGGGAAGAAGCCCCGGTTGACGAAGTAGTGGCACTCGATCCGGGCGAAGGCGATGGCGAAGTCCACCTCGCCGAACTTGGCGGGCCGGCCCTCGGGGCCCCGGATGGAGATGGTGTCGCCCTCCCACTGGCTCCAGGCGGTGGCGGCGGCGGCCTTGGCGGCCTCGTCGCTTCCGGTCAGCCGGCGGTGATAGGCGTGGAGAAGGTCGCCGCGCTCCTCCGGCGGGATGGGGGCCAGATAGCGCTCCCAGGCGTCCGGAAAGAGGGCCGAGGCGCCGTCCTGGTAGAACCAGCGCACCTCGCGCTCGGTCAGGGTGAAGATGCCCCGCAGGACCAGGGCCTCGACCCGCTCAGGGTGGGTCAGGGCGTAGGCCAGGGCCAGGGTGGAGCCCCAGGAGCCGCCGAACACCGTCCATTTCTCGATCCCCAGCTGGACCCGCAGGCGCTCCATGTCCTCGATGAGCCGCCAGGTGGTGTTCTCCTCCAGGCTGGCGTTGGGGGTGGAGAGGCCGCAGCCACGCTGGTCGAACAGCACCATCCGCCAGCGGTCGGGGTCGAAGAAGCGCCGCATGGTGGGGTTGATCGCCCCGCCGGGCCCGCCGTGCAGGATGACGCAGGGCCGCCCGTCCCGGCGCCCGCATTCCTCGAAATAGATCTCGTGGACCCCCTCGGTGGCCATGCGGCCCCGGGCAAACGGCTCGACCTCGCGGAACAGGCCGCGGCGGCCGGTGGAGGCGGAAAAGGCGGGGGACCAGGGATCACTGCTCATGGCCCCCTCCTAGCCCTTCGGCGGCGGGTTCGCCAGATCAGCGGCCGTCAGCATTCCTGAGGCGTCTCAGAGCCCTATCTCGCCCGTGGTCTGCGCAAGCGGGTCCGGGCCAAAGCGATTATCCCCGACGGTCCCTCGACTGCAGAACCAAATGATTCTGAGGATGAATCCAACAATCGGGATGATAAACCAGAGTATATTCCAACCGGATTTATCGATATCGTGCAGGCGACGCACCGACACCGCCAGCATTGGAAGGATTGAACCAAGAACAATAATAGTTGCCAGTGTTCCTAGAACATAGTTTTGAAAGCTTGGAGACGTCAGAATTTCGCCAATAGCTCCAAGGAAAATCAGAGACAGTAAATATGCGAGTTCAAACCACCAATATTCAGATCTTCGCGCCCGGCCGTTGAAATCGGCAAATTTGCGAAGTACGGCCGTGACGGCTTCCAGCATATTCATTTCATTCCCCCCGCTTGGCTGCAGGCTTGGCCTTGGAACGATCAGGAACCCTTCGTTCCCTGCATGCTCCAGAAAAGGATTGTAGCCCAAGGCCCTGATGGCAAGGCGAATCGCCCCCCTCGGGGAGCCCTGGCCCCCTCACCCCCCGAACTTCCGCCCCATCCACTCCAGGATGTAGCGGTTCACCTCTTCGGGCTTTTCCTGCTGGGTCCAGTGGCCGGAGCCCATCACCAGGGCCTTTTCCAGGTCCTTGATGCGGTCCTCCATGCCGTCGGCCATGGAGGGGGGCAGGACGGCGTCCTTTTCGGCGCAGATCATCAGGCAGGGGACGTGGTCGATGCGCTTGGGCAGGTGGGCCGAACGCTCCCAGTTGCGGGTGAAGTTGCGGTACCAGTTGATGCCGCCGGTAAAGCCGGTGGCTTCGAAGGTTTCCACGAAGGCGGCCAGCTCGTCCGCGGACAGGAGCTGGTTAGCGGTGTCGGACTTGTCCCACTCGGCCAGCATGTCGCGGAAGGCGAAGGTGGAGGTGGTGGCGGGGCCGGCGTCCTTGTCGATGCTGAGGCCGACGCTGGGCGGGGCGGGCATGTCCTCGGGCGGGCGGCGCATGAAGAAGCGCATGGTCTTGTCCACGTCCTTGCCGAGGGCCGCGTCGGCCTCGCCGGGCTTCTGGAACCAGACGATGTACATGTCCTCGCCGAAGGCGAAGCGCATGGAGGCGATGGGGTCGTAGTCGCCGCGCGGCATGAAGGGGGTGTTCAGGCCGATCACGCCGGCCACCCGGTCGGGGTGCATCAGGGCCATCTGCCAGACGACGAAGCCGCCCCAGTCATGGCCGCAGAACACCGCCTTCTCGATGCCGAGATGGTCCAGCAGGCCCACCAGGTCGGCGGCCAGGTGCTCCATGTCATAGTCCTCGACCGCATCCGGACGGGAGGTCAGGCCATAGCCGCGCTGGTCCGGGGCGATGGCCCACTGGCCCGCCGCCTCGCAGGCCTTCAGCTGATGGCGCCAGGAGAAGGCCAGTTCCGGAAAGCCATGGCAGAAGACGATCGGCACGCCCTCGCCGCGGGCGACCTCGTAATAGGCCATGTCGATCCCATTGACCTGGGCCTTGGCGACGGGGGGCATCTGGCGGGCGAGTGCGGACATCCGGGGCTCCTCAAGAAACTTCCCCTATCTTGGCCAGACCCGGCGGGGGTATGGCAAGGGCCAGCGCGGGGGAAGGCGGCATGACGACGGCGGGCGAAGGCGGGGCGGGAGCCAAGGGAACCGGATGGGGCCTGGTCGTCCTGCTGGGCGCCCTGACGGCCTTCGCGCCCATGGGCATCGACATGTACCTGCCCAGCCTGCCGGCCATCGGCGCGGACCTGGGGGTGGACACGGCCTATACCCAGATCACGGTCTCGGCCTTCCTGGCGGGCATGGCCATCGGCCAGTTCTTCTATGGCCCGGCGTCGGACCGGCTCGGTCGAAAGGGCCCGATCCTGGCGGGCGTCGCCCTGTTCGTCCTGGCCTCCTGCGCCTGCGCCCTGGCCCCGTCAGCCGAGTTCCTCGTCGCCGCCCGGTTCGTCCAGGCCCTGGGCGGCTGCGCGGGCGGGGTGGTGGCCCGGGCCGTTGTCCGCGACCGCTTCGACCACACCGAGACGGCGCGAATGCTGTCCCTCCTGACCCTGGTCATGGGGCTGGCTCCCATCCTGGCGCCCCTGCTGGGCGGCGTGCTGCTCCAGCTGGGCGGCTGGCGCGCCAACTTCTGGGCCCTCGCCGCCTTCGGCGTGGCGGTGGGCGCGGCGACCCTGTTCCGGCTGGAGGAGTCCCGGTCCGAGGCGACCGCCGTCCAGGCCCGCTCGGAGTCGCCCCTGGCCGCCCTCGGCGCCCTCCTGAAGGACCCGCGGATGGTGGGCTACGCCCTGGCGGGCGGGCTGAACGGGGCGACCCTCTTCACCTGGATCTCCGCCTCGCCGGGCCTGCTGATCGGCGTCTGGGGCATACCGGCCTCGCTCTTCGGCTGGGTCTTCGGCCTGAACGCCGCAGGCGTGATCGGCGCCGGCCAGCTCAACCGCCAGCTCCTGCTGCGCTACACCCCCGAACAGGTGCTGAGGGCCGCCAGCGCCGCCGGCGTGGTCGCCGCCGCCCTGCTGCTGGCCGCCGCCTTCACGGGCTGGGGCGGAATGTGGAGCGTCCTGCCCCTGATCTTCCTGGTCCTGTCCAGCTACGGCTTCATGGCCGGCAACACCATGGCCGGGGCCCTGAATGTCGACCCGCGCCGGGCGGGCTCGATCTCGGCCCTGATGGGCTCAGCCTCCTTCGCGGCGGGGGCGGCGGCCTCCAGCCTGACGGCCGCCCTGGGCGACGGCTCGGCCCGGCCCGTGGCCATCACCCTGTTCCTGGCCATGAGCGGCTCAGCCCTGGCCCTGCGGACTCTGGCGCTGAAGGGAACGGCGCGGGTTTGAAGGGGGGGGGCAGCTGAGCCGCCGTTGACCCCCTCCGGCCCGGAGCTGGCGCTCCGGTCCACCTCCCCCTGATGGGGAGGAATTAGATCGCGCCAATTGCTCCCCCAAGGGGGAGCTGTCGGCGAAGCCGACTGAGGGGGTCAACGGGGGTCGGTTCGGTCCACGTCCCGGGCCGAGACCGCCAGCCAGGCCCAGCCGATGAGGAAGAGGACGCCGCCGATGGGGGTGACCGCCCCCAGCCAGCGCGGGGCGCCGAAGGCCATGGCGTAGAGGGTCCCGGCGAAGATCACAGAGCCGGTCAGGAAGAAGGCCGGGGCGAAGCGGGCGCGGGCGGCGCCCATGCCCATCATCGCCGCCGAGGCGAAGGTCGCCATGGTGTGCCAGAAGGCGTACTGGGCGCCGGTTCGGATCCACTCCACGGCCCTGGGGTCCTTCACCGCGTGGGCCGCGAAGGCGCCCATGGCGATGGCCGAGAAGCCGTTCAGCGCCGCCAGGGTCAGCCAGTCGCGCCGGGCGAGCCCCCTCACGCCCAGACCGCCGGTCGCCGTCCGGCCCAGGGCGCCTCGCGCTCCAGCTGGCCGGCCAGCCGGAAGAGGGTGGCCTCGTCGGCATAGCGGGAGGTGAACATCATGCCCACGGGCAGGCCGTCGGCCGTCGTCTCCAGGGGCAGGGACAGGGAGGGCTGTCCCGAGAAGTTGAAGGGCGGGGTGAAGGGGAAGACCTGGCCCTGCCGGCGGTTGACCTCCTTGGGCTCCAGATTGACCGGGTCGATGAAGCCGATCTCCGGCACCGGGGTTCCCAGCACCGGCGTCAGGTGCACGTCGCGGTCGCGGAAAGCGGCCAGGGTGACCCGGTTCAGCATCCGCAGCTCCTGCAGGGAACGGAAGGCCATCTCGCCGGTCACCTTGCGCCCGCCCTTGAGGGAGACCCAGGTGAGGGGTTCAAGCTCGTCGGGCTCAGGCTCGCGGCCGATCTCGTCGATCAGCCGCGCCATGCCGGCGGCGAAGTTGGCGCCCGAGACAGGGCCACGGGCGGCGTAGAGGGCGCGGTAGTCGATGCCCAGGCCCTCCTCGACCACCTCGTGGCCCAACCGGCGCAGCAGGTCGGCGGTGCGCTCCAGCGCCGCCTGGACCTGGGGGTCGATGGGCCGGCCGGAGACGGTCTCGGACGACCAGGTGATGCGCAGGCGGCCCGGCGCGCGGCCCACCTCGTCCAGGAAGGGGCCGGCCTTGGGCGGGGCGGGGTAGGGGCTGTCGGGCTCGGGCCCGTCTGTCGCGTCCAGCATGGCGGCGCTGTCGCGCACGGTGCGGGTGACCACGTGGTCGACCACGAAGCCGGCGGCGTAGTCGAAGCCGTCCGGCAGGTTCGGCACCCGGTCGCGGGTGACCTTCAGCCCCACCAGGCCGCAGCAGGCGGCGGGGATGCGGATCGAGCCCAGGCCGTCGCTGGCGTGGGCCATGGGGACCATGCCGGAGGCCACCGCCGCCGCCGAACCTCCTGAGGAGCCGCCGGCGATGTGGTCGGGGTTCCAGGGGTTGCGGCAGGGGCCCAGGAGGGCGCTCTCCGTCGTGCCGGTGATGCCGTATTCCGGCGTGTTGGTCTTGCCCAGGGGGATGACGCCGGACCGGCGGTAGCGGGCGGTCAGGCCACCATCCTCGCGGTCGACAATGTTCCGGGCGAAGCGGCTGCCGGAGGTGCGCGGCCAGCCGGCCACGGGCATGGCCAGGTCCTTGATCAGGAAGGGCACGCCCCGGAAGGGCCCGTCGGGCAGGTCGCCCCCGGCCTGGCGGCGGGCCTCGTCGAAGGCGGTGTGGACCACGGCGTTCAACGTGGGGTTGCGCCGCTCGATGATGGCGATGGCCGCGTCCACGGCCTCCAGCGGGGTGGTCTCGCCCTTGCGGATGGCCTCGGCCAGGCCAAGGCCGTCGAGGTCGGCGTACTCTTCGGGGGTCATGGGATCACCGGGTCTGGGAAAGGAAGGCCATCTTGGCCACGGGGGCGAGGCCGGGGGCGGCGGCGCGGAGCTCGGCGAAGGACGCCTCGGCGGCGTCCAGGGCCTGATCGATGTCCGCCTCGGTCATGGCGTCGCAAAGGAACATATTGTGCCAGGGGTGGACATAGACCCCCTTGGCCAGCATGGCGCTGGACCAGAAGAAGCCCTTCCGCAGGTCGGGGTCCTCGTCGAACAGGAACAGGGGCATCTGGCCGGGGCCGGTGATGCGGAAGCCGAAGCCCGCCGCGTCCGCGCGCTCGGAGAGGCCTGAGGCGAGGCGCGCGCCCAGGGTCTCCAGCCGCTCCAGGTAGTCGGTTTCGCGGATGCGGCGCAGGACCTCGAGGGACGCCGCCATGGGGGCGGCCTGGTACCAGAAGGAGCCGGTGGCGTAGATGGCCTCGGCCCCCTTGCGGGCGCTGTCCGAGCCCAGGAGGGCCGAGAGGGCGTGGCCGTTGGCCAGGCCCTTGCCCCAGGTGGACAGGTCCGGCTCGACCCCGATCCGCGACCAGGAGCAGTCGCGGCTGAGACGGAAGCCGGCGCGCACCTCGTCCAGCACCAACAGGGCGCCGGTGCGGTCGCACAGTTCGCGGGCGCGGGCGGCGTAGGCGGCCTCAGGCTCAGCCTGGTCGATGAAGGCGTCGTGCCGGAAGGGGGCGGCGAAGATGGCGGCCAGGTCCTCGCCCGCCGCCTCCACGGCGGCCTCCAGGCTGGCCACGTCGTTGTAGTCGCAGAGGATCTGGTGCGCCCGGTCTGACTCCAGGACCCCGGCCGTGCGCGGCGTGCACCAGGGGGTCGAGCCGTGATAGGCGCCCCGGGCGCGGATCACCACCTTGCGGCGGGTCTGGGCCCGGGCGACGGTCAGGGCCATGGTCGTCGCATCGCCGCCGTTCTTGCAGAACAGGGCCCAGTCGGCGTGGCCGATCATGCCGACCAGGGCCTCGGCCAGGTCGACCATCACCGGGGCGGGGCCGGTCAGGGTGTCGCCCTGCCGCAGCTGGTCGATAAAGGCCGCATCGATGGCCTCGTCGCCGTATCCGAACAGGTTGGGGCCGTAGGCGCACATCAGGTCCAGGACCTTGCCGCCGTCGGCGTCCCACAGGTGGGCGCCCTTGGCCTTCACGAAGTACTGGGGATAGTCGTCCGGCAGGAGGGCGGTGGACTGGTGTCCGAACATCCCGCCCGGGATCACCGCCTCAGCCCTCGCCCTCAGGGCCCTGTCCTTGCTCCGGTCCATCGCCTGCGCCTCCCGCTTTTCCCCATCCTGTCCGCGACAGGCCCCTGTGCGCAAGCGCCAAGGCCGTTGACCCCCTCCGATGCGCTTGGGGAATGAAACCGCCAATTGCTCCCCCAAGGGGGAGCTGTCAGCGAAGCTGACTGAGGGGGTCAGCTGAGATGCCGTTGACCCCCTCCGTCCCGGGGCCTTGCCCCGGTCCACCTCCCCCTGGGGGGAGGAATTATTGAGCTAATTGCTCCCCCA
>JADBZH010000033.1 GCA_020402585.1 Phenylobacterium sp.
ATTGGCGCTTCTCATTCCTCCCCCCAGGGGGAGGTGGACCGCGCAGCGGGCCGGAGGGGGTCAGCTGAAGCGCCGTTGACCCCCTCACCGGGCTTCGCCCGGAGCTCCCCCTTGGGGGAGCAATGGCTCTTTAATTCCTCCCCCCAGGGGGAGGTGGCGCGCGCAAGCGCGACGGAGGGGGTCAGCCGAGCCGCCGTTGACCCCCTCAGTCAGCTTCGCTGACAGCTACCCCTTGGGGGAGCAATGACCGCCTCATCCCGGGGGCGAAGAAAAATCCGTTCCGCTGTCGATTTGACGATGGATTAACGATGGCCTGACGTTCGGGGGGACGCCCCCACCCCAGAAAGGTCCTGCGAGCCGGCCAACGCCCTTCGAGGCGGCGGGAGGCTCCCTCACAGAACTCGAAACCAGGACCACTGCCATGAAGACGAACTCCATCGCCCTGATCGCCATCGGCCTCCTCGCCCTGTCCGGCGCCAGCGCTTCGGCCCAGCCCGCCCTCGACGAGGTCAAGGTCAAGATCTCCTACGCCGGCCTGGACATCAATACCGAGGCGGGGGCCAAGACCCTTCTGCATCGCATCCAACGTGCGGCCGGCGAGGTTTGCGGCGGCGAGCCCTCCAACCGCATCGACCGCTTCAAGACGTTTCGCCCCTGCGTCAAGGACGTCGTGAAGCGCACGGTTTCGGGCATCGACTCGCCGACCCTGACCGCCGTGTACGGGGGGGACTCGACCCTCGCCCTGGCCCAGAAGGTTTCCGGCCAGTGACATGAGGTTCCGGCCGGGGCGCGCGTCCCGGCCGGAACCCTCCCTTGCGCTGAGGCCCGGCAGGTTTCAACGCCTGCGCACAGGACGCGGAGCAAGTCCCTGCGACCGACCTGGCTCAGCGCGACGTCCTGCAAGGTCGCACTTTCACGCGAATTTCACGCCAGAGACGCTGGCCGTCACGAGCGGCTCCCTTATACTTTCTCCAGGTTGTAAACTTGGATGTCGGGTCAGGGAGACGGGTTAGGTGGAGTCCAGTCCGTCGGCACGGGTCAGGCTGCTTGGAGGCTTCGAGATCTATGGTCTCGACGGCGTTCAGATCCGCATCAACGGCCGAAGAGCCCGCGGACTCATGGCGATGCTCTGCCTCGAGGGCCAGGGCGGTCTTCTCCGGGACCGGATCTGTGGTCTCCTCTGGGCGGACCGGCCCGATGAGCAGGCCCGCGGCAGTCTGCGCCAGTGCCTGTTCGAACTTCGGTCTGCACTGGGCGCCCGCGCCGACGACATTCTGGAGGTCGGGCGGGAACGGGTGTCGATCCGCCCGGGTAGCCTCCTGACGGACATCGACACGCTCAAGGTCGCCCTTCATTCGGATGATCAGGACAAGATGGCCGGAACGGCGTCACAGCTCGCGTCAGGGCCCTTGCTGGAGGGCATGGACCTGTCAGGCCCTTTCCAGGAATGGCTCGACCAGGCGCGCGGCGCCTGGGAGGCGGCGCTTCTCGATGAACTGACCGGCCGGCTGGCCAGCCTGGAGGCGGCGAGCCGCTGGGAGGCCGTACGGCTGCTATCCGAAAACTATCTCAGGCGCGATCCCCTGCAGGAGACCGTGGCGGCGGCGGCTATCCGCGCCGATCTCGCCAGCGGCCGTCCGTCGGCGGCCCAGCGCCGCTACCTCGCCATCCGGCAGGCCCTGTCCGACGAACTCGGCGTCGCCCCGGGGGCCGAGCTGGAGCGTGCGATCCAGGCCGAAAACAGGGCCGGGCCTCCGGCCGAGCGCGCCGTGCCCAAAGCCAGCAAGCCTTTGTCGACCCCCAGCATCGAGCCCGTACTGGCGGTTCTCGCGTTTGAGAACCAGTCGGGTGATCCCGACTTCCTCTACTTTTCCGACGGGATTTCAGAGGAGATCCTGCACGCCGTCTCGCAGACGACACCCCTGAAGATCATTGCGCGATCCTCGAGTTTCCAGCTGCGTGGCGCCGAGAAGTCGGCGGCCAATGTCGCCGACAGGCTGGGGGCGACGCACCTCCTGGATGGATCCGTCAGGCGCAAGGGCGAGCGCGTGCGCATCACCGCCCAACTCGTCGAGTGCGCCAGCCAGACCATGCTCTGGAGCGACCGGTTTGATCGCGATCTTTCAGACATCTTCGCACTCCAGGACGAGATCTCCCAGGCCGTGGCCTCTGCCCTGAAGAGCAAGTTCGCACCGCGCGATAGTCGGTCTGTCGATCCGGTCGTCCTCGACCTTTATCTCCGGTCTATAGAACTCAGGCCTGATCGCTTGGCCTATGACGCTCGGCTTCTTGGCGAGGCGTTGGAAAGGGCGCCGGACTTTGTACCCGCCTGGGAGGCCTTGACGTATAACGAGGCGGTCAGCGCCCGCTACAAGAGGAACGCTGCGGACACCAGTGACCATTTGGCGCGGATGGGAGTCGCCGCGGAGCGGGTGCTCACCCTGGATCCAGAGTCCGTCGTGCCCCTTCGTGCCCGCGCGATGACGGCGCCGCACTGTGGCGCCTTCGCCGAGAGCGAGCGGTTGATCCATCTTTGCATGGCCCATCGGGCAAATGATCCCCTCGACCTGATCCATGCGGGCGGCATTGCGACCGACGTCGGCCGCAATCGATTGGCGCTGGCCTATGCCCAGCAGGCCTACGATCTGGACCCGCTCAATCAGGCGACCTTCACTGTGCGCGCGATCTACCTGCTGGGAGCGGGGAACTGGCAGGAGGCCCGGGACCAGTTCGACGAGGGATTGCGTCGTTGGCCTGACGGCGGATTTCTTCGCTCAAGCGCCATCGTAGGCGCCGTGCAGGCTGAAGATTGGGAACGCGTCGAGGTTTGGGCCGGGGCGCCGGGCGATCCCGGCATTTACCGACCGTGGATCGACACGATCGTGGCCTACGCCCACGAGGCCCAGGTCGCGACCCCTGGGCTCGCCGCCTGGCTCCTGGCGGAACAGAAGGCCTTGCTTGAATCCACAGGCCGGGTCGCCCTTTCCCACCTCGGGAAGTTTTGTCAGTGGGGCCTTGAGGACGAAGCATTCGCCCTGGTCGAAGCCTCCGACTTCAGCCCCTATTTCTCGGCGGGTACGGAGATCACCCCACCGGACTTCGGGCTGTCTTGCCTGTTCGGCGTCGACCAGAAGGCTCTGCGGGCCGACCCCCGGTTCCTGCGTCTGTGCGCCAAGCTTGGCCTTTGCGATTACTGGGTCCGGTCTGGAAACTGGCCCGACTGCGCCGATGAAGTTGATTACGATTTCCGGGCCCAGGCCAGCGTCCTTGTAACAGTTTGAACCCCCTCCAAGGCTCCGGTTCCAGGAAGGATCCAGGCCAGAAGCGACCACACCAGACGAAAGGGTTTCCGATGACCAAGATGACCCCCGCCGAGGCGATGACCGCCATGCTGGAAGCACTCGCCCCCAGCCAACGGCCCTTCGGCTATGGACAGTTACTGGAGGCTGCCCAGGCTCTGACGTCCAGCTCAGCGACCGAAGCGGCCCTGATCCTGGGCGTCCTCGGCAGATCCCAGTTCGCGCGCATCGCCACGCCGCCTCCGGTCGGCGTCCCGCTCAGCTTCCCGGCCGACCACAGGGTCCACCTGGAGAACAGCGAGGAGTGGTATTGGATCAGCGCCAATCTGACCGCCAGCGACGGCGTGACGAAGCTGGGCGTGCTGACAACCACCCAAAGCACGCGGCTGGTGCCCCAGGACATCCAGGCCAGCGCCGGATGGAGCGACGCTGAGTGCCATGTCGCCTACAGCGCGACCACTGTCGCGGTGAATGACGGAACCCGCAGCTTCCTCGTTCGCCGCAAGCCGAACGTGAAGTGGCTGATCGGGGGCGACGACGTGGTTTTCCCGTCTGTGGACCAGCCGCTCTATCGTTGCGGTGACGACGTCATGACCTGGGGAAGCGATCAGGTGCTGCCACTGCGGGTCCAGTCGGGTGATGGGGACATGGCCATCGATCTGACCCTGTCCACGGACATGCCCTCGCAGAACGCTTGGTTCCTGCAGGGTATGGCCGGTCGCTCGCCGCCGCCGCGGCCGGGCATCTATTACAGCTGGCCGCAACTGAAGGTGACCGGAACGGTGACGCTCGGCGAGAAGGTCTATGAAGTTTCCGGAACGGGCTGGATTGACCACCAGTTGATGATGGCGACGCCCCCTGACCCTATCCATCCACCGCCACCCATTCTTCCGCCGACAATCGACAGTCTCGATCGCGGCTACGGCGGTTGGCAATGGTGCCAGTTCAACTTCGAGAATGGGGACGCCTACACGGGCGCAACCTTCCAGGACGGGCCGTTCCGGACAAACCTCAAGTCGACCTTCAGCGGTTACATCTCCAAGGTGGACGGTGCCTGGGTGACACAGGTGGTCGATGCGGAATGGCGCCTCGACGCCCTCATCAACACCCTATTCGATGTCCTTCAACCGACCGAATGGACCTATCAGCTCAATGGAGCCCAGGGGGATGGCTCGGGCGCAACCGCAACGGCCGGAACGATCGTCGCAACGCCACTGCATGCTGACGGTTCCTTCCTGAGCGATGGCCTGGGGGTCCTTTCAGAGGTGGCCGCCACTGTGATCCTGACGCGCAACCCTGAAGGGGGGCCAACCACCACCCTGGCGGGTGCTGGGTATTGCGAGACCGTCGATGCGGAGCCCCGGGCCTTTTACGTCCAAAGAGCCCTTGCCATCCTGGCTGGCGAAGCGGGTCAGCCCACTCCCTAGGAGAGGAGGGTCGGACCCGACCCCGCTCAGAGTCCGAAGGCCGCGCGGAACTCCGGCTTCACCGCCTGCAGCACGGCGGGCGTCACCGGGACGGTGATGTCGTAGCTTCCCTCGGCATAGGGCCCGGCGGCGTAGGGGGCGACGAGGATGCCGATCCGGGTGAAGCGCTTCCGGTCGGAGGATCCCAGAACGACCGCCTGCCCGGAGGGGCGGATGCAGGCATCGAAGCCGTCGCCGCTGGCGCGGTCCACCGGCTCGCCCCGGCGCGCCGCCCGCTCGCGGTCCAGGGCGTCGCAGAAGGGCGCGCGGATCGCGGCGTCCAGCGCCTCGGGCGAGGTGAACAGGTCCAGGGGAGGTCGCTCGACCCCCGCCCTCCGGTCCCAGACCAGGGAGTCGAAGCCCGAGTTCGGGTGGGCGCCGCCCTCGAAGACGCTGAGGCTCTGGGACAGGCTCAGCCAGGCTGGCAAGGCCGCGGCCACCTTCCACTCCACCGAAAGCTCATGAGGGAGGAAGGGGCGGCCCGGTTCGGCGGCGGCCGCCTGCCGGGCCTGGCCGGCCTCCTCGGCGAAGGTGCGCCGGACCGCCTCCTGGTCCTTCACCAGGCGCGAGCGCAGGGCCGGGACAGCCTCCACCGCCGCAGGCCAGCGATAGGAGAAGACATAGTCCGCCGTCCGGACCTCCACCCCGCCGGATCCCGGCGCCGGACCGGCCGCCGCAAGCAGGAGCGCGAGCCCGGCCAGGAAGACCCTGGGGGGCATGAGGCGGCTCAAACGATGTCGCCGGCCGCCGCCTCGGCGAGCAGGTAGAGCCGCCCGGCCTCGGTGGACAACAGGGCGCCGACCTCGCGCCCCGAGCGGTCGCGGCGGGTCGCCGTCTCGATCTCGGTCTGGTAGCGGGCCAGGAAGTCCATGACCGAGCGGCGCATCCGCGGCTCCTCCAGCAGGCGGCGCGACAGCTTGCGGGTGGCGGCGGGCGCGAGGCGGCGCACCGTCTCCCGGGCCAGGTCCCCCTGCCCGTCCGAGATCATGGTCGACAGCTCATCCACCCGGGTGATGGGCAGGAGCACGGTGGGATCGATGCCCAGGGCGCGGATCTCGTCGGCCAGGAAGTCCATGGACTCCGAGTCCGGTCCCGTCCTCTGGCCGTTGGCGTCGACGGTCGAGAGCAGGTCCCGCCAGGTCCAACCGCCGGCGGCGGGGGGTGTGCGGCCCGAGGTCGGAGCGGCGGGCCGGGCCGGGGCGGGCGCCGGCGCTTCGGGGCGGAGGCCCCCAAGGGCCTCGGGAGGGCCGCCGGCCGCCTCGAAGATCTCCGAGAAGGTCTCGTCGCTGACCGGCCTGGCCGGGGTGAGGCGCAGGCGGCGGCGGGGGGTTTCGTCCTCGTCGACAGGCGCGGGCGCCGGCGCGGGAGCGGGCGGGCTCAAGGCGGCGGACCTCAGCGGGGCCGGCGCTGGCGCGGGCGCGGGTGACGGCGCCGGGGTCTGGGCGCCGCCGGCGACCGCCACCGAGCCCATCATCTTCACCGCCTCGCTCAGCATGTCGAAGTTGCGCCGGACCCGGTCCTGGAAGGCGGCGTCGATGGCCTGGGTCTCCTCGGCGGTGCGGCGGGCCTGGTCGAGCAGGCCGTCCATGCTTTCGGTCACCGCCTCGCGGACCTGCTCGGCCTGGGAGCGGGCCTTCTCGGGCAGGCTGGCCACCCGGTCCTCGATCCGGCCCAGCATGCCGGCCAGTTCGTCGAGGGTGCGGCGAGCGGCGGAGGCGCCCTGCTCCAGCCGGCGGGCGGTGGCGTCCCCGGCCTCCTCCACCATCTGGGCGGAGCGGGCGATCAGGCTGCGGGCCTCCTCCAGCCGAGACTCAAACACCTGGTTGGCCTTCTGGCCGGCCGAGAAGGCGGCCTCGGCCAGCTGGTCCACCTGGACCCGGGCGGCGTCGGCGTTCCGGTCGGCGGCCTTGCGGGTCTCCTCGGCGGCGGCGCTGAGGGCCTCGATGGCGGCGCGGGTCTGGGCCTCCAGTCGCAGGCGCTCCTCAGAGGCGGTCCGGGCCAGGGCCTCCAGGGCGTGGCGGGTGGACTGGCCGAACTCGTCGCGCTCGGCGCGGGCGGCGTCGGCGAACTCGCGGAACTGGCCGGCCGCCTCCTGGATCAGGGTGGCGAGGGCTTCGCCGCCCTTGATGGCGGAGTCGCGCATGTCGGCGGCGGACAGCCGGGCCTGGCCGCCCACCTCGGCCAGCCGGGCCAGGTGCGCCTCGCCCTGCGCGGCCAGGCCCTCCTGCTCGGCCTTGAGGGCGACCGCCGCGGCCAGGAGGGCGTTGCGGCGGGCATCGAGGGTGGTCTCCACCCCCTGCATGTGGTCGGCGAGGCTGGAGCCCGCGCCCTCCAGGCGCACGGCCTGCTGGCCCAGGGCCTCGCCCGACGCCCGGGCGGCCTCCGCCAGTCGGCCCGCCGCCTCGGTGAAGCCGGTCGAGCGCGCGGTGAAGGAGGCTTCGGCCTCACGCAGCTGGGTCTCGGCCAGGTCCGAGACCTCGCCCACCAGCCGGGCCTGCCGGGCGATGGCGTCGGTGACGGCGCTGGTGCGGGCGTCGAGGCCGGAGGCCAGGCCCTCGAGCCGCTCCCGCTCGCGACCCAGGCCGGCGGCCATCTCCCCGGCGGTGGTCCCGGCGGTGCGGGCCGCAGCATCCAGCCGGCCCGCCTCGGCCTCCATGGCGGCGCGCAGGCCCTCAAGCCGCTGCGCCATGCGCTCGGCGGCCTCGCCCGCCCGGGCGACCTCGGCCTGCAGGCCGGTAGCGATCTCTCCGGCGCTGATCCCGGCGGCGACGGCCGGGGCGACCATCTCGTCGGCCAGCCGCGCGGCCCGGCCGCTCTCCCGGCGCAGGCGGCGGCCCTCCACAAAGAGGCTGGCGGCCACCCAGACCAGGCCCGCCGGGCCAATGGCCATGGCGCCCAGGACCATGAGGACGAAGGGGTCATAGTCAAACGGCGCCTTGCCCTGCCGGTAGCCCAGGGCGAAGGCGATGGGCGCAAAGGCCCAGAGCACCGAAACGAAGGCGGCGGCCAGCCAGACCGGGGCGTCCGAGGGGGGCTTCGGGGCCCGGCGCCGGGGCGCGACCGGCGCCGTCAGGAAGGCGGGCGGGGCCGGGGACTCCGCCGGCGCGGGCGGATCCGCCGTCTCAGTCGCCTCGGGCGCGTCCGCAGCAGCGGTCTCCGGGAGGGTCGGCTCCGGGTCGACGGCCTCGGGCCGTTCAGCAGCAGGATGGGACATGGCGAGGGACTTCCGGACGGCGACGCGAATGCTTCAGCATTCGCCGAATTCATCCGCTACGGAAAGGACTTAACCACGAAGCTGCGTCCTGAGGAAGCCGAAGTCGCACCCCTCCCCGGCAGGCCGCCCCGCCGGCGGCCGACGTCGCTTCAGAAGTTCCCTGCAATCCCCTGAAAACACTCTGATTTCAGGCAGCGGTTCCGGGGACTGGGCGCCCTCCCGCACCCAGGCGCCGGCGGGATGGTGTCAGTCCCCGAAGGTCAGGACGATCTTGCCGAAGTGCTCGCCGGCCTGCATGGCGCGGAAGGCCTCGCGCACCTCGGTGAAGGGGAAGACCTTGTCCACCACCGGCCGGATCTGGTGGAGCGCGATGGCCCGGCACATGGCCTCGAACATCTCGCGCGAGCCGACCGACAGGCCCTGGAGCCGGGCGTTGTTGCCGATGAGGACGCCGGGATTGACCCCCTCGCCCGCCCCGGCCACCACGCCGATGATGGCGATATGTCCGCCGATCCGCACCGCCCTCAGGCTCTGCTGGATGGTGCCGGCGCCGCCCACCTCCATGATGAAGTCCGCCCCGACCCCGCCGGTGGCCTCGCGCACGGGTCGCGACCACTCCGGCGTCGCCCGGTAGTTGACCAGGTGGTCGGCGCCCAGCAGTCGGGCGCGCTCGAGCTTTTCGTCCGACGAGGAGGTGATGAGGGTCCGCAAGCCTGCGGCGTGGGCGAACTGGAGGCCGAAGATCGACACCCCGCCGGTCCCCTGCAGCACGACCGTGTCGCCGGGCTCCAGGCGGGCGTCCTCGAACAGGCCCCGCCAGGCGGTGAGGCCGGCGCAGGCCAGGGTGGAAACCTCCTCGTCCGTGAGGAAGTCCGGGACCTTGGAGACCCCCTCCTGGCTGAACACCTGCAGCTCGGCGCCGGCGCCCGGAATGGGGCTGCCCAGGGCGCTGGTCAGCTTCTCCACCGTCGCCCGGCCGGAGGTCCAGTTCTGGAAGAAGAGGGTCGAGACCCGGTCGCCGGGCTTCACCCGCGTGACGCCCTCGCCCACCGCCTCGACCACGCCGCAGCCGTCGGAAAACGGGGTGATGGTCCCGGCCATGGCCGGCCCGCGGCTGTAGACCCCGCCCACCATCAACAGGTCGCGATAGTTCAGCGAGACCGCCTTCATCCGCACCAGGACCTGGCCGTGACCGGGCTTGGGCTCAGGCCGCTCGACCACCTCGACGCGGTCGACGCCCCAGGGCTCGGAAACCTGAATGGCGCGCATGGACGTCCTCCCCGTTCTTGGAAATCTTGGGGCCATAGTCCCCGAAGCGTCCCCGGACGCAAGGGCCCTCAGCGTCCGTCCTGCAGCCTTGAGATGCGGTAGAGGGCCAGGGCCCCGGCGAGGCCGGCCAGCGCCATGACCGACATGGCGAGATAGCCCCGGGCGCCCACCGCGTCGAAAAGCGGCCCCGAGGCCAGGGTGGCGAGGCCGCTCAGGATCCCTCCCTGCAGGGCGGCGTTGATCAGCTGGGCGGCTGAGGCGGTTTGCGGGCCCGAGAGCCGGGCCGCCAGCTGGATCGAGGCCAGGAAGACCGCCGAATAGGTCAAGGCGTGCAGCGCCTGCAGGGGAACCAGGGCCCAGAGGGGCGGCGAGAAGGCCAGCAGGGTCCAGCGCAGCACCCCCGCCGCCCCGCCGATCACCAGCAGGCTCCTCGCCCCCAGCCGCCGCTGGAGGCCGGCGCCGAACCAGAGGAAGACGACCTCCACCGCCACGCCCAGGCCCCAGAGCAGGCCGGTCAGGTTCTCGGGAAGGCCCTGCGCCTTCCAGGCCAGGGCCGAGAAGGCGTAGTAGAAGGCGTGGGCGGACTGGATCAGGCCCGCCGATCCCAGCGCCAGCAGGAAGACCGGGTCCCGCACCAGGGTCTTCAGTCCGGCCAGGCCGCCGCCCTCGCTGCGGCCGGCCGGGGCGGGGCCGGGCGCCGGATCCGCCGGCAGCAGGAACCGGGCGCAGAACGCCGTCAGGCCCGCGGCGAGGATCATCCAGGCCAGGGCGACATCCACGGAGATGGCCGTGACAAGGGCGCCGGTCGCGATGGCCGCGCCGATATAGGCCGCCGAACCCAGGCCCCGGGGCAGGCCATAGTTGAAGCCCTCCGACTGGGCCCTGGACAGGGCGATGACGTCGATCAGGGGCGGCAGGGCGAGATAGAGGCTGGCCGCCAGCAGCCAGGCCAGCGCCAGGGCGGGCAGGCCATCCAGTCCGGCGAGGGCGAGATAGGTCAGGCAGGTCCCCGCCGCGAGCCAGGCGATGGGCGTGCGGCGCAGCCGGAACCGGTCGGCCCACAAGGCCAGGGCTGGCGAGGTCAGGATCTGGAACAGCATGGGCAGGGACAGGACCAGCCCCACCTGGGCGCCCGTCAGCCCCTTCTCGCTCAGCCAGAGCGGCATGAAGGGCGTGCCGGCGCCGTTGCCCACATAGAGGGCGGCGTAGACCAGGCCGAGGCGCAGGGTCGTGGGCATGGACCTCCCGCTAGCGCGAGTCGTGCGCAGGCAGGGGCATGTCTTGCCGACGGGGGCTTGCGTCTCCAGATTGGTGGCGCCCATCAGGAGAGTTCATGTCCCGGTCCAGACCCGCCCGCCCCGCCGCACTTTTGCCCGCCGCCTTGGCCCTCAGCCTCTGGGCCGGGCCGGCCCAGGCTGACCCCTCCCTGCCGCCGCCGGCCGCCATGGCCCTGCCCGCCGGCGACCTTGTCGTCGATCTTGGGGTCGCCGCGCGCCTCCTGCCCCGCTACCCGGGGGCGGACGAGACGGCCTTGCGCGCCCGGCCCCTCTTCGGCCTCGAACGGCTGAAGCTTCCGGGGGTGGGCGTCGTCGGCGACGGGCCGGCGGAGGGCGTGATTGTCTATCCCTCCGTCCGGTTCGAGGGCGAGCGGAAGGCCTCGGACCAGGCCGACCTCACCGGCATGCGCGACCTCGACTGGACCCTCGGCCTGGGCCTCGGCGCCGGCGTGAACCGCAAGTCCTGGCGCGCCTTCGCCGAAGTCCGGGCCGGCGTGAAGGGCTATAGCGGCCTGACCGCCCGCGCCGGGGCGGACCTTCTCTGGGCGCCGTCGCCGCAGACCGTCCTGGCGGTGGGTCCGCGGATCGACCTGGTCGGTCGGGACTATGCCAAGACCTGGTTTGGCGTCACCCCCGCCGAGGCCGCCGCCTCCGGCGGGAAGCTGACCGCCTATGCACCGGACGGCGGACTGGCCAGCGCGGGGCTCGCCGCCAGCTGGGGCCGGGCGCTCAACGACCGGGCCATGCTCCAGGTCGAGGCCGGCTGGGACCGCCGGCTGGGGGAGGTCGCCGACAGCCCCCTCGTCCGGAAGGGCTCCCGTGACGCCGTCACCCTCTCCACCGGCCTGACCTGGCGCTTCGGCTTCGGCGGCTCCTGACCCCGGGGCCCGCCCGGGCTTGGCCCGGGGCCCCGGACCTGAAAGGAATGGGCGACCTTTCGACAGGAGCGCCCATGACGGACCTCAACGCCCGCCTCCACGACGCCGAAGCCCGGCTTCTGGAGGAACTGCGCCGCCAGCGCCGGAACCTGCGCGACGCCAGGAAGAGCCCGGATGGCGGGACCCTGGGCCAGAGGATCGCCGACACGGTGGCCGCCACAATCGGCTCCTGGCCGTTCATCATCGTCCAGTCGATCCTGATGGCGGGCTGGGTGACCCTCAACGTCATCGCCTGGATCCAGCACTGGGACCCCTACCCCTTCATCCTGCTGAACCTCGCCCTGTCCTTCCAGGCGGCCTATGCCGGCCCCTTCATCCTGATGAGCCAGAACCGCCAGCAGGACATCGACCGCCGCAAGGCCGAGACCGACTACCAGGTCAATGTGAAGGCCGAGCTGGAGATCGAACTCCTCCACCAGAAGCTCGACGCCCTGAAGGAACAGGAACTGGCCGACCTCGCCCGGGCGGTGCGCAACCTCTCCGAACTCCTGGAAGCGCGCCGCGCCTGAACCGGGGCTGAGCTCACCAATTCCTCCCCCCAGGGGGAGGTGGACCGCGCAGCGGGACGGAGGGGGTCAACGGCATCTCAGCTGACCCCCTCAGTCAGCTTCGCTGACAGCTCCCCCTTGGGGGAGCAATTA
>JADBZH010000034.1 GCA_020402585.1 Phenylobacterium sp.
CCGGATGGGCGAGGTCGCGCCCGGCCGCAAGGGCCTGGTCGAAGTGGTGCTGCGGCCCGACATCTCCTGGGTCGGCCCGGCCCCGGACGCCGAAGCCCTGGACGCCCTCCACGAGGCCAGCCACGCCGCCTGCTTCATCGCCAACTCGGTGAAGTTTGAAATCAGGGTCGAGGCGCCGTCTCCGCCAGCAGCGCCCTGAGCCTCTCCTCCAGCGTCGGCAGGGCCCGGGCCTTCAGCTCGCACTCCCAGACCGTCTCGACCCGCCATCCGGCCGACGCCAGGGCCTCAGCGTTCCGCGCATCCCGCGCCCGGTTGCCGTCGATCTTGGCCGTCCAGTAGTCCCGTCTCTCCTGCGGAACCCGGCTTCCCCGCGGGCAGTCGTGGCCGTGCCAGAAGCAGCCGTGGACGAAGACCGCCAGGCGCCGGCCCGGCAGGACGATGTCCGGCCGGCCGGGCAGGTCGGCCCGGTGCAGGCGGTAGCGGGCGCCCAGCCGGGTCAGGACCCGGCGGACGGTGCGCTCCGGGCCGGTATCGCGTGCCTTGACCCGCCGCATGACCGCCGAGCGGGTCGGCGGGTCAAAGACGTCGGGCACGTCCTCAGAGGCCGTCGAACAGGGCCGTTGAGAGGTAGCGCTCGGCGAAGGAGGGGATGATGGCGACGATGGTCTTGCCGGCGTAGTCGTCGCGGTCGGCCAGGTTGAAGGCCGCCGTCAGGGCCGCGCCGGAGGAGATGCCCACCGGGATGCCCTCTTCCTTGGCGACCCGTCGGGCCATGGCGAAGCTGTCCTCGTTGGAGACCTGGATGATCTCGTCGATCACGCCCCGGTCCAGAATGGAGGGCACGAAGCCCGCGCCGATCCCCTGGATCTTGTGCGGCGCCGGGTTGCCGCCGGACAGGACCGGCGAGGCCGCCGGCTCCACGGCCACCATCTTCAGGCCGGGCTTGCGCGCCTTCAGCACCTGGCCGACGCCGGTGATGGTGCCGCCCGTGCCGACGCCCGAGACCACGGCGTCCACCGCCCCGTCCGTATCGTTCCAGATCTCCTCGGCGGTGGAGACCCGGTGGATCAGGGGGTTGGAGGGGGTGTCGAACTGCTGGGGCATGACGGCGCCCGGAGTGGCCTCCACCAGCTCCCTGGCCCGGGCCACGGCGCCGGCCATGCCGCGCTCGGCGGGGGTCAGCTCCAGCTGGGCGCCCAGGAGCAGCAGCATCTTGCGGCGCTCGATGGACATGCTCTCGGGCATGCAGAGGATCAGCTTGTAGCCCTTGGAGGCGGCCACGAAGGCCAGGGCGATGCCGGTGTTTCCGCTGGTCGGCTCGATCAGGGTGGCGCCCGGCTTGATCAGGCCCTGGGCCTCCAGGCTCTCGATCATCGAGACGCCGATCCGGTCCTTCACCGAGGCGATGGGGTTGAAGAACTCCAGCTTGGCCAGGACCCGCCCCTTCGGCTTCAGGGCCCGGGTCAGGTTGGGCAGGGCCACCAGAGGGGTGTCGCCGATGGTGTCGACGATGGACTCATAGACCTTGCCGCGGCCGGCGCGACGATAGCGGGCGGCGTCGTAGGCGGATTCAGCCATGGCGAAGTCTCCGGAAAAGTGAAGGACGACCTTAGGCGCCCGGGCGTTTTTGGAAAGGCGGGTTTTCGCGGGGCCGGCGCAGGAAATCTAAACCCGCGGCGCCGGCAGGGCGTCCAGCAGGGGCTCCAGCAGGGCGTCGGCCAGCCAGCGGACAGCGGGAACGCAGACCCCGTCGCCGGCCACATGCAGGGCGGCCGAGACCCCCCGCGGCAGGACATAGGCCTCGGGCAGGCCCATCAGCCGGGCCGCCTCCCGGGGGGTGAGCAGGCGGGTGCGCACACGCCCGTCCTCGACCAGGACCAGGGACTGGCGGGAGGAGCCGCCCCGGGGTGTGCGCAGGCAGCCCGCGAGGCCGTCGAACCGGGCCTCGGCCCTCTGGACGCTTTGCCCCCCCTCCCGCCGGGTGCGCCGGAACAGCCCTCCGATCTGGCGGCCGCCCGCCGCCCTCAGGGCTTCCAGCCGGGCCCTCTGGACGGGCGACATCATGGCGAGGAGCCGCAGGGTCAGCTCGGGCGGATGCCAGGCGACCTGGTCGTCCGGCTCCAGGAGGTCGGCCAGGATGGTGTTGCGCACCGCCGGGGCCCGCAGGGACCAGTCGGCCCAGGCGGTCCGCGCCACCCCCTCCAGCCGGTCCCGCGCCCGGGCCACCGCCGGGGTGACGAAGGCCCCGCCGCCGCAGAGGGCCGGGGGCGGCTCCCCCCGGAAGGCGACGACGAAGAGGCGGGGCCGCGACTGGGGGGTGAAGTCGGCCGCGTCGGCCTCCAGGGCGCCGACGCGATAGCCGCGCCCGGCCAGGGCGGCGCAGAGGGCGGCGAAGTCCGCCCCTCCCCGGGAGGTGAGCAGGCCGACGACGTTCTCCACTACGATCAGGGGCGGCGCCCGACCCGCCGCGTCCAGGGCCTCCATCAGCCGCCAGAAGCCAAAGAAGGCCGACGACCGCCCCCCCGACAAACCCGCCCGGCCGCCGGCCAGACTGAAATCCTGGCAGGGCGAGGAGGCCCAGGCCAGGTCCGCCCCCGGCAGATCCTCCGCCGAAAGCGTCCAGACATCCTCACCGGAAAAGTGCGCCGCCGCGTCCGGGAAGTTGGCCCGGTAAGCCGCCCCCTTCACCGGGTCGAAATCATTGGCGAACCGGCAGGCCCAGCCCGGCCCCAGCCCCAGCCGCGCCATGCCCCCGCCTGCAAAGAACTCCAGGAAACTGCGACTCATGGGCGCCAGCATAGGCGCCGGAAGGGGCGGTGGCGACGGGGCTTCAGATCCCGAATGCCCGGTGGATGGCCTCCGCCAGAACCTTCGAAGCGGCGGCGTCAGGGACGCCGAGGTCCGTGAGCTCGCCCTCGGCGCAAGCATCGGCAAGACGCTCCAGGGTCAGGAGATCCGCAGCGACGCTGGGGAAACTGCGGCCGGAGAGGTGGGGCAACCTCGCCGTCAGCCGATCTATCTGGAGCCTCCGGCTCTCGGCGCGGGCTGATCGGATGGCGGGATCCGTGAGCGAAAGCGTCCGCAGGGATCGACGAAAGTTCCTGGAGACGCGGTGACTCGCGATCAGGACCTCTGCGGCGGCCTCCGCAT
Source organism: Phenylobacterium sp. (assembly GCA_020402585.1). GTDB lineage: Bacteria > Pseudomonadota > Alphaproteobacteria > Caulobacterales > Caulobacteraceae > Phenylobacterium. The sequence goes on from JADBZH010000034.1 coordinate 3,151, forward strand.
CCCGCACCTCATCCAGAAGGCTGAGTTCCTCCTGGATCCAGCCCTGGTAGACCGCCAGGAAGATGGCCTGCTTGTCCTTGAAGTGGCGATAAAAGGTCTGAGGCGCAAATCCCGCCCGGGCGGCGATCCGGTTGGTGTGGGTGGTCTCGTACCCCGGATCTTCGAACTCCAGCCGCGCAGCCTTGAGCAGGGCGGCGCGGGTCGCATCCGGTTGTCGGCGGGGAGTTTTTGAAGAGGCCATGCGCTTTCCTCGCGCAACGGATTGACGGCGTCAAATCTTGAGTGATACAGATATCACATATGATCAGGAGGAGGAGGAGGAGACAGGCATGCGCCCAGTTAACATCCGACGCATAGGCGCCGGGGTCTTGGCCCTCGCGGGCGCCACGGCTCTGAGCCTCGTCCTCATGAATTCGCGCGAAGCCCACGGGCAGACCGAAGCACAGACCGGCGCGGAAATTCGGCAGGCAGCATCGACAATGGCGGCGGACAGGCCCACCGCTGCGCAATGGAAGGCCATGGGGAAGCAGTTCTCATTCCAAGATCAATCGGTGTTCTATATCGACCTAGGCGCCGGGTCGGCCACACTGGCGATTCATGGTTACCCGACGTCGTCCTGGGATTTCCGGCTTATCGCCGAAAAACTGGGCCAGCGGAGCAGGTTCGTAGCGCTGGATCTTCCAGGCTTCGGGTACTCGGGAAAATCCGACCAGGCGAGCTACACGATCGTGCGTCAGGCGGACGCCGTATCGGCCTTGGCGGCGCACCTTGGTGTCAATCGGGTTCGACTGATAGGTTCAGACATCGGCGTCGCGGTCGTACAGGAACTGATGTCACGCGAACGGGCGCAAGCCCTGCCCTACGAGATTGAGTCGGTGGTTCTGATCAACGGCTCCCTCTTTGCAGACCAGTTCAAACCGAGCGCTTCCCAAACGGCGCTCCTCAGCCCTCTCGGAGGACTCGTGAACCGGCGCGCGTCCGAAGAAGCCGTCATGAGCGGGCTAATCCAGATCACAGGCCCTGAAAGGCGGATTCCCGAAAGCGAATTCCTCGAGGTCTGGAAGCTTCTGAACCACCCGGGGGAGTCCAGGCTCCTGCACAAGACCCTGCCCACGGTCGCGGAGCGAAAGGAGAGTGAACCCCGGTGGACAGAAGCACTCTGCGAATCGACGATGCCCCTGATGCTGGTTGTGGGCCTTTCCGATCCGACTGCAGGGAAGGATATGGTCACCGCCACGGAGGACCGCTGCAAGGGTTCGCGCCGTTTTCAATCCCTCCAACTCGACCGGGCCGGGCACTTCCCCCACCTGGAGTACGCTGAGGAGACCGCGCAAGGCATACTCGCTTGGTCGGAGGGCGGCTATTGAACCTCCCGCAGCAGCCTCGCGGAGGTCCATGGCATACCGCCCGGGGCGGACGATCAAGCGGGTTTGAATGGCGAAAGACGGTCTCTGCAGGGGCTGGAGCGAAAGAGGCGTGACCATGATCGACCTTCCAGCACTCAGCCCGGCGAACGACCTGAGGGAGGTCCAGTTGCTCGAAGTCCGGGGGGCGACCCTCAATGTCATTCGCTGTGGGTCGGGCCCTCCGGTCGTCTGCCTGCACGCGACAGGTCACGGCGCCCGGGACTTCGACCGGCTGACCCAACGACTGGGCGGGGATTTCACATTTTTCTCCCTCGACTGGCCGGGCCAGGGAGACAGCCAGCGTGAGGCGATACCGGCCAGCGCCGGGCGATATGCCGAGCTGGTGGGCGGCGCCCTGGAGGCCCTGGATCTCAAGGACGCCATCCTCCTGGGAAATTCCATCGGCGGCGCCGCGGCCATACTCTGCGCCGCAAGCCATCCCGACCGGGTGCGCGGCCTCGTCCTGTGTAACTCCGGCGGTCTCATCCCGGTGAACCTCTTCATCAGGATGTTCTGCCGTCACATGGCCAGGCGATTTGAGAAAGGGGCGGCGGGGGACCCCGCCTTCCCGGCCTGGTTCAGGCGTTTCTACCGTCAGGTCCTGCCGCTCCCGGAGGCGGCCTGGCGCCGGGAGGAGATCGTCGCCGCAGGCGCGCGAACGGCGCCCGTCCTTGCACAGGCCTGGCGCAGCTTCGCGGAGCCTGCGGCGGACCTCCGTCCGGTCCTCAAGGGTCTTTCCGCGCCCGTTCTCTTCGCCTGGGGATTGAGGGACCGGATCCTGCCCTGGTTCCTGGTCAGGGGGCTCGCCCGTCGGATCCCGGGGGCGCGGATCGCCCTCTTCGACGCCGGCCACTCAGCCTTCCTCGAGACGCCCGAGGCCTTCGACGCCGCCTTCCTGGATTTCGCCCGCAGCCTCAGGGGCCCGGGGACCTGAGCCCTTATCTCAGCCGCACCGCCGTGCCGGTGGCCGAGACCATCAGCATGCTGCCTGAGCCCAGGGTCTCATAGTCGAGGTCCACGCCCACCACGGCGTTGCCGCCCCTGCGGCGGGCCTCGTCGCACATCTCCTTCAGGGCGATCTCCCGGGCGTCCCGCATGGCCGATTCATAGGCCCGGGAACGGCCGCCGACGATGTCCGTCAGGCCGGCCAGGAGGTCGCGGAAGATGTTGGCCCCGATGATGGCCTCGCCGGTGACGACGCCGAGGGTCTCGGCGATCTCATGCCCGGCGATCTGGGGGGTGGTCGAAGTCAGCATCTGGGTCTCCGTGTTTGACCGCCCTCCAAGATGGGGCGCCCCGGCGGCGGACGGAAGGCGCGCGCCCCTCCGCAATGTCGCGGGGTTGCCCCCACGCTAGGATGAGCGCCTGATGGCTCCATGACCGGGCGGGGCGGGCCCACACGCAGGAGAGGTTGATGTCCCCGTTTCTCGCCTTCATCGCCGCCGGCGGCCTGCTCCTTTCCGCCGCCCAGCCCGGGAGCCAGGGCCTCGCGCCCTCCCCCGCCGGCGCCTATCCGGTCGTCGGAACGGCGCAGGACCGGTGCTACCGCGAGACCGGCGAGGTCATCGCCTGCCCGGCGCCGGGGGCCTTCCTGTCCGGCCAGGACGCTCAGCACCCCGGCCGCAAGCCCGCCTATCGCGATCTGGGCGACGGTACGGTCTCGGACCTGGTGACCGGGTTGGTCTGGGCCAGGGCGCCCAGCGCGCCAATGGCCTTCGCTGACCTGGAGGCCTTCGCCCGCGCCAGCCGGCTCGGCGGCCATGACGACTGGCGCATCCCCACCATCCGCGAGCTCTATTCGCTCATCGATTATCGCGGCGGCTACACGGGCGATCCCGGCGCCTCGCGGCCCTATATCGACACCTCCGTCCTCGCCTTCGCCTATGCGGCGGGCTCAGGCCTGGGCGACGCCGCGCACGGCCGACGACCCATCGACGTGCAGGAGTGGAGCGCCACCCGTTATGCCGGTCGGACGATGGGCCGTGATGAAACCGTCTTTGGCGTCAACTTCGCCGACGGCCGGATCAAGGGCTATCCGGTCCTGGACCCGGCCAACCGCATGCAAACGCCCCACCGGCTGGCAGTTCGGCTGGTCAGGGGCCCCGCATACGGCCTGAATGACTTCCATCCGGACGCCGAAACCGTGACCGACCGGGCGACCGGCCTCATCTGGCAGCGGCGCGAGGCCGCGGGCGCCCTGAGCTGGGCCAGGGCCCTGGCCTATTGCGACGGCCTGTCGCTGGGCGGCCACCAGGACTGGCGCCTTCCCCACGCCAAGGAACTCCACTCGATTGTCGACTATTCCCGCATTCCGGCCCTCGACCCGGTGTTCGCCCTGAGCGGCCGCGACGTCTATCTCTGGTCCTCCACCACCCATCTTGAGGGTCCGCCGCCAGAGGCGGAACGGAACCGCGCGTTCTCAAGGACCGGCGAGTTGGCCGTCTATGCAGCGATCGGGCCGGCCATGGGATACATGGAGGCGCCGCCCGGATCGGGGCGGCGGCAATGGATGGACGTCCACGGCGCCGGCTCCATGCGAAGCGACCCGAAGACGGCGAGGCCCGGCGCCTTCCCCTCAGGCTTCGGCCCCCAGGGCGACGACATCCGCGGCGACAACCACGTCCTCTGCGTCCGCGACCTGCCCGGGTAACGGCCCTGCAGCAGGCGGGCGCGACCTCGGCGTCAGCACAGGGGACCAGGTCGGCCACACTGGCCGAGCCCTCAGCTTCCCTGTCGCGCCTGGAATGGGCACACGTCGTTCTCGAAGGGGACCCGTTTCTTGCGGAAGGTCGAATCGTCGAGAACGACGGGCCTGCCGATTCGATCCATCCGAAAGCGCCGGAAGTCAGCGCGGGTTGGGTCCCAGGCCACAAGATACCAGAGCGGCGGCAGGATCAGCATGGCTTGCGGTTCGACCTCGCGGACGGTGCGAGCGCCATTCGCGTCCCGGTAATCGAAGCGCAGGAGCCGTTGCTGAAGAAACGCCAACTCAAAGGCGGGAAGCAATTCGGAGTCGACAGGGCCGGCGTCTGAGATGTCCTGCAACGGCGACAGCCGCCCGATATGCAGACAGTCGAGAAGCGCGCGCAGCTCGCGCACCTTCTCCGGTGTCAGGGCGCGTTCGATCTTGGCGAGGCCGGCGTCGGCCACGTCGGCGAAGGGAAAGGTCTGCGCGTCACGCATCGTGGCCACGCTGATCAAGAGCGCAAACACTTCGACAACGGAAACCTGAGAGGCGGTCTGAAGGGAGCTCGGGTCAAGATGAAGACCGCCTCCCGGGCCACATTCAGAGTGAATGACGAAGCCCTGATCGCGAAGGGCGACGATGTCACGCAGCACTGTGCGGCGTGACACGCCGACCTCGACCGCAAGCTCGCTGACGGTCGCGACCGATGTGCGCCTGAGGGTGCGAATGATCGCGTCCTGACGAGCTCGAATGGTCACGGCGACGACATAGCATGAATGGTGACAGTTCTTGGCTCCATTCTCGCCTATGCAGCGTCGGGTTCAATCCAAAGGAGCCCACATGACGTCATCGAGCTTGAAACATCTTCTCATCGGAGGCCTGCTGCTCATGGGCATTTCAACCGGCGCCAATGCCAGGGATCTGGTTGTCGTCAATCCGCCAAGCCTCGGCGATCCGGCGCCCAAGGGCTATAGCACGGCGGTCATCATTCCGGCGGGCAAGAGGATCGCCTTCGTTTCCGGCCAAGGCGGATTTGACAGCAAGGGCGAGCTGTCCCCCGATTTCTCCGCCCAGGTAAAGCAAGCCTACGTCAATCTCGGCCTCGCCCTCGAAGCGATCGGCGCGCGCCCCAGCCAGGTCGTCAAACTCAACGTGTTCGTGGTCGATCACGACATGACGAAGCTCGGCGTGCTGACGGAAGGCGTGATCCGGATGTTCGGCGCGACCCTTCCAGCGCAGACGCTGATCTCTGTGCCAAAACTGGCGATCGACCCCATGCTGTTCGAGGTCGAGGCGGTGGTGGCGCTCGACTGACGCTCATCCGGAAAGACAACTGGGACGAAAGACGGGTTCGGCGACCCTGCGGCCGGCGGGCGCGGCCTCGGCGTCCTCACAGAGACATTGGCCCCGGTCGGCGCTTGGGACCGTCGACCGCGCCCCTCCAGCCAGACGAGGCTCAGCACTCAGCGCCGGCCAGGCCGCAAGGCGCGGTCGCAGATCATTCGTCAGGAATTCCAGACGCCCAGACCTCTGAGACCTTGTTGAGCTGCAACAGGACCGCGCCCAGCTCAGTCCCCAACGGCGTCAGAGTGTACCCCTGTCTAGGGAGGTGATCGACGATTCCGGCCCAGCGCAGTTCACTGAGCCGGGTCTGGAGAACGGTCGGCGACACATCGTCGCAGCGGGAGCGCAAGGCGCGCGAGGTGAGGGGGCCGTCCCTCAGTTCCCACAGAATGCGCAGCGCCCACCTCCGGCTGATCAGGTCCAGAAGCACCATGATGGGTCGGTCGCCATTGAGGCTGAAGGACCCGGCGGGGGGAATGGTTGGCATGGCGCCTTCCTGATGAGCTTGCCAAGATGCTACGCTTTTGATAGCACTCTTGAGTGTTACGCTTTCCATAGCATGATCGCGGCCGGACCCAAAGAACCGGACGCCTGATGGAGAACCCGCCATGGGTCGGATCGCCCCCGCCAGCCCCCCCTTTCCCAGGAACCTGGAGACCTATCTCAAGCGCGCCGCCAGCCGGGGGGTCCAGCCCCTCGTCCTTTTCACCACCCTCGGCCGGAGCGAGCGGGCCTGGACCCGCTTCAGCAACGGGTCCCTGCTGGACAGCGGGTCGCCCCTTTCCCTCCGTGAAAGGGAGCTTGTGATCGACCGCACCAGCGCGCGCACGGGCTGCGAGTACGAGTGGGGGGTTCATATCCATCTCTTCGCAGAACGCGCCGGACTCTCCCGGGAGGAGGTCGCAGGGACCCTGTCGGAGTCCCTCGACCTCGGTCTTTGGTCTGAAAAGGAGGCGGCGCTTCTGTCCACCGTGGACGCCCTTCACGACCGTTCCACGCTCAGCGACTCCGAGTACCGGGAGCTCGCCCGCCACTTCAACGAAGACCAGATTCTCGAGATTCTGCAGCTGGCGGCCTTCTACCATCAGGTCGCCTTCCTCGCGAACGGGCTCGCCCTGCCGCTGGAGCCCTGGGCGGCGCGGTTCGCCGACTACAGGACGACCTCAGATCCGATCTCTTGACCCCGCCGCCGCGATGGGCGCTGAATCCCGTCACGCGGCGGGGACCGCGACGGAGGAGACGTCATGGCCGGACAGGAACGCGCCTACGACCTGGTGATCCGCGGCGGGACCGTGATTGACGGTTCCGGCGCGCCGGGCTTCGAGGCCGATGTGGCGGTGAAGGACGGGCGGATCGCCGCCGTGGGCCGCATCGCCGGCTCGGGCGCGGAAGAGATCGACGCCCGCGGGAAGATCGTCACCCCCGGCTTTGTCGACATCCACACCCACTATGACGGCCAGGTCACCTGGGACCACCACCTCACCCCCTCCGCCTGGCATGGGGTGACCACGGCGGTCATGGGCAATTGCGGGGTCGGCTTCGCCCCCTGCCGGCCCGAGGACCACGACCGGCTGATCCGGCTGATGGAGGGGGTGGAGGACATTCCGCATCCCGTCCTGGCCGAGGGCCTGCCCTGGAACTGGGAGAGCTATCCGGAGTACCTGCAGTCCCTGTCGGGACGCGCCTTCGACCTGGACGTCGGCGCCCAGCTGCCGCACGCGGCCCTGCGGGTCTTCGTCATGGGCGAGCGCGGGGCCAAACGCGAGCCGGCGACCCCCGCCGACATCGCCGCCATGGCGGCCCTGGCGAAGCGGGCCATGGAGGCCGGCGCCCTCGGCTTCTCCACCTCGCGCACCCTCAACCACCGCACCTCCGACGGCCAGCCGACGCCCACCCTCACCGCCGCCGAGGACGAGCTGATGGGCATCGCCATGGGCCTGAAGGCCGCGGGTCGCGGGGTGCTGCAGTTCGTCTCCGACTTCGCCGACCCGGCCGCCGAGTTCGGCCTGATGCGCCGGCTGGTGGAGGCCTCGGGCCGGCCCCTGTCCTTCAGCCTGCTGCAGGGCCCCAAGGCGCCCGACGCCTGGCGCGACCTCCTGGCCCACCTGTCCGCCGCCACCGCCGACGGCCTGCCCATGCGGGCCCAGGTCGCCGGCCGGGGGGTGGGCGTCCTCCTCGGCTTCGAGCTGACCCTCAATCCCTTCAGCCACACCGAGGCCTGGAAGTCCGTCGCCGGCCTGCCCCTCGAGGCTCGGATGGCGCGCCTGGCGGACCCCTCGTTCCGGGCCGCCCTGCTGGACGATACCGTCGCCCCCGGCAGCGCGGCCATCGCCTCGCGCCTGACCCGGGACTGGGGCCACATGTACCTGATGGCCGAGACGCCGGATTACGAGCCGACCCGTCAGGATTCCATCGCCGCCCGCGCCGCGGCCCGGGGCGTCGCGCCTGAGCAGGTCGCCCTGGAGCACATGATGAGCCGCGGCGGGCGGGGCATGCTCTACCTGCCCTTCCTCAACTATGCCGACGGCGGGCTGGACCCGGCCTACGACATGCTGCGCCATCCCGACTGCGTGGCCGGCCTGTCGGATGGCGGGGCCCATGTGGGCATGATCTGCGACGGCAGCTTCCCGACCACCAACCTGACCCTCTGGGCCCGGGACCGGACCCGGGGTCCGCGCCTGCCCCTGGAGCACATGGTCCGCCTGCAGACCCGGGCCACGGCCGAGACCGTGGGCTTGCTGGACCGGGGCCTGGTGGCGCCGGGCCTGCGCGCCGACCTCAACGTCATCGACTTCGACCGGCTGGCGGTGGAGCCGCCGACGGTGGGCTACGACCTGCCGGCGGGCGGGCGTCGCCTGCTGCAGAGGGCGCAGGGCTATGTCGCCACCCTGGTGGCCGGCCAGGTCACCTACCGCGACGGCGAGCCCACTGGCGCCCTGCCCGGGCGGCTGGTGCGCGGCGCCCAGGACGCCCCGGTCGCCCTGGCGGCGGAATAGGCCCGGTCGTCCCGACCCGACCCCTTCGCAGCCGGGTCGGGCCGCGCGATAGAGGGGCATGTCCGACGATTCGCTCAAGGAGGCGCAGGAGGTCCTGCGCCGTGTCTTCGGACACCCCGGCTTCCGGGGGCTTCAGGCGCCGGTGATCGCCGAGGTCCTGGCCGGGCGTCCGGCCCTGGCCGTCCTGCCCACCGGCGGGGGCAAGAGCGTCTGCTACCAGATCCCCGCCCTGCTGCGGCCCGGCCTCGGCCTGGTGGTCAGCCCCCTCATCGCCCTGATGGCCGACCAGGTGGCGGGCCTGGTCCAGGCCGGGGTGGCCGCCGCCCGGCTGGACTCCCTCACCGCCCCGGAGGCCCGGGCCGCGACCTGGGCGCGGATCGAGGCCGGGACCCTGGACCTGCTCTACGTCTCGCCTGAGGGCCTGCTCCAGCCCTGGATGCTGGAGCGGCTGTCCCAGGTTCGCCTTTCGGTCATCGCCATCGACGAGGCGCACTGCGTCAGCCAGTGGGGCCATGACTTCCGGCCGGAGTACCGGCAGCTGGGCCAGCTGGCCGGCCTGTTCTCGGGGGTCCCGCGCCTCGCCGTCACCGCCACCGCCGACGCCCGCACCCGGCAGGACATCCGCGAGGGCCTGCACCTGGGGGAGGCCCGGGAGTTCGTCGCCTCCTTCGACCGACCCGAGCTGGCCCTGTCCGCCGAGCGCAAGGCCGGGACGGGCCGCAAGCGGGTGCTGGAGCTGGCCAAGGCGCGGCGCGACCGGCCGGGGGTGATCTACGCCGGCTCGCGGGACGGAACCGAGGCCCTGGCCGCCGAGCTCTGCGCCGCCGGCCTGCCGGCCATGGCCTATCACGCGGGCCTCGACCGTGAGGTGCGCGAGCAGAGGCTGGCCGACTTCCTGGCCTCGGACGCCGCCGTCATGGTGGCCACCATCGCCTTCGGCATGGGGGTCGACAAGCCGGACGTCCGCTACGTGATCCACGCCGATCCGCCGGCCTCCATCGAGGCCTATTGGCAGGAGGTGGGTCGGGCCGGGCGCGACGGCGAGCCCGCCGAAGGGATCACCCTTTACGGCGCTGCGGACATGGCCTGGGCCCTGCGGCGGCTGGACGGCCAGGCCCTGTCCGATGAGGTCCGGGCGGTGCAGGTCCGCAAGGTGCGTCAGCTCTACGCCCTGCTGGACGGGGGCGCCTGCCGGACCGCGGCCGTGCGCCGGTACTTCGGCGAGGAGGGGGTCGCCGACTGCGGACGCTGCGACAACTGTTTGAACCCTCCGAAGGGTGCGGACCTGACCCTGCAGGCCCAGAAGGTCCTGTCGGCGGCCCACCGGCTGAACGGTCGGTATGGCCGGGGCCGGCTGGTGGAGCACCTCCTGGGCAAGACCCGGGAGCCCTCGGCCTTCGAGGCGGGCCTGAGCACCTTCGGGGTCGGCGCCGAGCTGTCGGCGGGGGACTGGCGCGGCCTGATCGACCAGCTGATCTTCGACGGCCTGCTACGCGAGGACCCGAACGACGGCCGCCCCCTCATCGGCCTGGGCGACGCCGAGGCGGTGCGCGCGGTCTACCGCGGGGAGCGACGGGTGGAGGGGCGCCTGCCCCAGGGGCGCCCCCCCGGGTCCGGGGACGTCTCCCCCGACGGTGGCGCGACGCCGGGGCGACGCCGCCGCGACGCTTCGGAGACCATCTTCGAGGGCGACCCGCAGCTCTTCGCCGCCCTTCGCGCCTGGCGCCGGGCCGAGGCGATCCGCCAGAAGGCGCCGCCCTATGTCATCTTCAGCGACCGCACCCTGGCCGAGATCGCGACCCGCAAGCCCGCCGATGCGGCAGCCCTGTCGCGGGTCAGCGGCGTGGGCGAGAGCAAGCTGGCCCGCTACGGCCCCGCCGTCCTGGCCCTGGTGGCCGGAGAGGTCCCGCCCGGCGACTGAGCCTCAGAAGCGCAGCCGCACCCCCACCGACCCCGTCCGCGGGGCGCCCGGCTGGACCCAGAGGGTGGCGAAGCTGTTGGTGTAGTAGGTTTCGTCGAACAGGTTCTGCACCTCGCCAAAGACCTCGACCTGGTCGGTGGCGCGCCAGGCGCCGAACAGCCGGACCAGGGTGTAGGCGGGCAGCTCGAACTTCGTCGCGGTCTCTCCCAGGCGCTCGCCCACGTGCTGGACGCCGGCGCCGAGGCGGAGCTCCGTTTCGCCAAGGGTGAAGTCGCGCGCGACCTGGGCGTTGAGGCTGTGCTGCGGGATGTTGATCAGCCGGTCACCCTTGCGGATCTGCAGGGAGAAGTTGGGGTCCAGGACGTCGGACCGGGCCTCGGCCTCGACATAGGCGTACGAGAGCAGGGCCTCCACCCCGCCTGGGAGCCGCCCGTTGAGGTCGAACTCGACCCCCTGGCTGCCCGCCTTGCCGATGGGCAGGGAGAAGCCCGGATTGGCCGGGTCAGCGGCGAGAACCTGGCTCTTCTGCATCGAAAAGACGGCCAGGGTCCCGGTCAGGTCGCCGTTCAAGAGGGTGAAACGGGCGCCGGCCTCGAAGGACCGGCTCGTTTCGGGATCAAAGATCTCGCCCTTGGCCGTGGCGCCGATATTGGCGCGGAAGCCCTCGCCGTAGGCGGCGAAGAAGGACAGGGACGGTGCGGCGGTCCAGACCAGGCCCACCTGCGGGCTGAGGCGGCTCTCCGAGCGGGTCTGGGATACGCCCGTCGCCCGGTTGAGGCTCTCCAGCGAGAAGTCGTCATAGCGGACGCCAAGCCGGACCTGCAGGGACTCAGAGAGGTCGACCTGGTCCTGAAGGTAGAGGCCGACGGCCTCCTGGACATCAAGCCGATTCGTCTGGGGCCCGGGGGTCGGCAGGGGGAACCGGCCATAGACCGGCGCGAAGACGTCAATGACGTTGGCGGCCTGATCCGAGGGATTGCCGCTCACCGCCGCCGGCCGGAACCGCAGGAAGAACTGGCTGTTCTCGAAGCGGTCAAAGTCGGCGCCGGCAAGGATGCGGTGGCGCACGCCGAGGGCCTGGAACTCGCCGGACAGCTCGCCCCGAAGGACGGCGTGATCGGCCTCGTAATCGCGGAACCGCCTCTGGCGGGAGAGGGACTTCCCGTCGACGTTCAGCTTCTGCCGGGAGGCGGCGAGCTCGGCCTCGGTGGAGAAGCCCGTCAGGTCTGTCGTCCGGAAGCCGGCGCCGAGCAGCAGGCTCCAGGCGGGGCTGAAGTCGTGCTGGATTTCCACCTGTTGCCCCGTGGCCTCGGCCTTGATGGGGCCGTCGCCGGGCTCACCCAGGAAGGTCCGTCGGTCCACCTTGCCGAGGACGCCGCCAATGGCCGGGACGCCGCGGTCGAAGGGCGCCTTCTGGCGGGTGACCTCCAGGTCGTAGGTGACCGTGGTGTCCTCACCCAGCCGGAACCCGAAGGAGGGCAGGAAGCCGTAACGCTCGGTGCTGACCGTCCGGCGGAAGCTGTCGGCTTCGTCGTAAAAGCCGATCAGGCGGGCCCCGAAGACCTCCCCGGCGGCGAGGTTGACGTCGGCCTCCGCCCGGCGGGCGCTGTCGCCGCCAAGGCTGGCGCTCACCGATCCTCCGGTCTCGCCGAACCGCGCCTTGCGGGTGACGATGTTCACCGTGCCCCCGGGCTCGCCGCGACCGAACAGGGCGGCGTTGGGGCCCTTCAGGATCTCGATACGCTCCACGCCGGAGACGTCCCGTGGACCGCCAAAGCCGCGCCCGCCGTTGAAGCCGTTCACGAGATAGCCGCTGGGAAGGTTCTCGTCCCCGGCGAAGCCGCGCACCGCATAGGCGTCCCAGAGGCCGCCGAAGTTGTTCTGTCGGGCGACCCCGGCGTTGAGGTCCAGGGCCTCCGTCAGCCCGGTGATGTTGTTGTCCTGAAGGGTGCGCTGCGAGATGACCGCGACGCTCTGGGGCGTTTCGGCGAGAGAGAATGCGCCAAGGTAGGCCTGCCTCTGACCCGTGACCACGACCTCGGAGACGCCTCCGGCGCCCTCCGCCAGGGCGGCGTTGGCCATGCAGGCCAGGCCTGCCGCGAGAAGAAGGGTCGACTTGGATGCGGAGTTCACCGGGGCCCCCAGGGGTGTTACATTGTATCGGTAATCGTCTTAGCCACCAGGCGTTGCCTGTCAATGCTATGTTATATCAGCATTGACAGGGCGTCAGGCCCGCGGGAACAGTCAGACATGCCGGACCTGACCGCCGCCGAACCCGCCATCGATGTCCGCGACCTCTGCGTTGACAGGGGCGGAGCCCCCGTCCTGAGGAACCTGCGCCTGTCGGTGAACGCTGGTGAGGTCTACGCCCTGCTCGGCGGCAATGGCGCGGGCAAGTCGACCACCCTGGCCGTGCTGATGGGCCTGCTGCGGCCCGCCGGGGGATCGGTGGAGGTGATGGGTCTCGACCCCGCGACACAGGCCGACGCGGTGCGCCGGCGGATCGCCTACCTGCCGGAGACCGTCGCCCTCTACGAGACCCTCAGCGCCTACGAGAACATCGCCTACTTCCTGGGCCTGTCCGGCGACCGACCCTCGAGGGCGGAGATGGATGCGGCCCTGGACGCGGCGGGGCTCCAGGCCGGGGCCCGGACCCGGCGGACCGGCGGCTTCTCGAAGGGCATGCGGCAAAAGGTGGCGATCGCCATGGCCCTCCTGCGGGAGGTCCCGGTCCTGCTCCTGGACGAGCCGACGACCGGCCTCGACCCGGTCGCGGCGTCGGACTTCAACGCCCTGGTGGGAGGCCTGCGCGAGCGGGGGGCGGCGGTCCTGATGGTGACCCACGACCTTCTGGGCGCGGCGGACTGCGCCGACCGGATCGGGTTCCTGGCGGGTGGCGGGATCGTCGAGGAGGTCCGGGCTGACGACGGGCTGGACGTCCTGGCGCTTCACCGCCGCTTTGGCGAGGCCGCCGCCGGATGAGTCCGGTCCTGCACATCGCCGCCAATGAGCTGCGCCTCATGGCCCGGGCGAGGGTCGCCCAGCTGGCCATCGCCCTGGTGGTCATCCTGTCCGCCGTCGCCGCCCTGACCGCCATTTCGCAGGGCCGGGAGAGCCAGGAGATCCGGAGCCGTTTCCAGGCGCAGGCGGACCGGGAGTTCGACGGTCAGCCCGCCCGACACCCGCACCGGATGGTGCATTACGGACACTTCGTCTTCCGACCCCTGCCTGCCCTTGCAGGCTTCGATCCGGGCGTCGACGCCTTCACCGGATCGACCTTGTTCCTCGAGGGCCACAGGCAGAACAGCGCCAACTTCGGGGATGTCCGGCAGTCCTCCCTGCTGGTCCGGTTCGGCCAGCTGACCCCCGCCTTCGTGATCCAGGCGCTTGGACCCCTGGTGCTGATCTTCCTCGGCTTCGGCGCCATTGCGCGGGAACGGGACTCGGGCCTTCTGCGGCTGCACTTCACCCAGGGGGTGAGGGCCGGCCAGGTGGTTCTGGGAAAGGCTGCGGCGCTTTCGGTTGTCGCCGGGCTGATCCTGGCGCCGGCGCTCGGCGCCCTGGCCTGGCTCACCCTGGTCGGCGGCGCAGCGCCTGTGGCCGCCCTGACGCTGGCGGCGGGCTATGCGGCCTACCTGCTGGTCTGGGTGCTGGCCACCACCTCGATCTCCGCCCTGGCGCCGAGCAGCCGGACCGCCCTCGCCAGCCTTGTCGCCGCCTGGGCCCTGTCGGCGATCCTCGCCCCCCGGCTGGCGACGGACATCGCCCTCCTGGCGGCGCCCCAGCCAACCCGGCTGGAGACGGACATCGCCATCCAGCGGGACCTGAAAGAGATCGGCGACAGCCACAATCCCGACGATCCCTACTTCAACGCCTTCCGGGCTTCTGTCCTGAAGACCTACGGGGTGGCGCGGGTCGAGGACCTGCCGGTGAACTACCGGGGCCTGATCGCCATGGAGGGAGAGCGGCTGACCTCATCCCTCTTCGAGAGGTACGCCGAGCGCCAGTTCGCCGACCAGAGGCGCCAGTCCGGGCTCGCCCTCGCCCTGGGGCTGGTCAGCCCGACCCTGGCGGTGCGGAGCCTGTCCATGGCCGCCTCAGGGACGGACCTGGAGGGTCATCGGCGGTTCCTTCGACAGGCGGAGGCCTACCGTTACGCCATCGTCCAGAGGCTGAACCGCCTCCAGGTGGAGCGCCTGACCTTCTCAGACGACAGCAAACGCAACAGTGACCCGGAGGCCGGCCGGCGCGTCCGTATCGATCCGGGCGCCTGGCGCCAGACACCCGACTTCATCTACCGGCCAGCCTCCACCACCGAAGCCCTGGGGGCTGCGACCCCCGGGCTGCTGCTCCTGGGCGGCTGGCTGGCCCTGGCGGGCGGCCTCGCCTGGGCGGCAAGCCGCCGGCTGGAAAGGGCGGGGGCATGAGCCGTCTGGGACAGGAGCTGCGGCTCTTCCTGCGCCAGAGGCTGGCGGTCCCGACGCTGGCCCTCCTCGCCCTCCTGGCCGCCGTCAGCGTCGCCGCCGGGGTTACGGAGATCCGTCGCCAGGCCGAGACCATCGCCCGGATCCAGCCCCTGCAGGCGGCGGAAGAGGCCGTTGTGGCGGCCTGGGTGTCGCGGGACGGCGACGCGGGAAACGCCGCCTACTACACCTTCCATGCGACCTGGGACCGGCCCTCCGCCCTCGCCTTCGCCGCCCTCGGGCAGCGCGACGTGGCGCCCTATGTGCTGCGGGTCCGCGCCCTGGCGCTCGAGAGCCAGATCCATGAAGGCGAGACCTACAATGCAGAGCTCGCCCTGCCGGGGCGTTTCGATTGGGCCTTTGTCCTGACCTTCCTCGCCCCCCTGATCCTCATCGTCCTCCTGCACGACCTGATCTCGGGAGAGCGGGAGGCCGGGAGGCTCCAGGCCCTGCAGGCGGCGGGCGGGCGGGCGGGGCTCTGGACCCGCCGGGCGGGCCTCAGGGCGGGCCTGGTCTTCGTCGCCGTGGCCGCGCCCTTCGTCGCTGGCGCCGCAGTGTCCGGGGCGCAGGCCGTCGAGGTCCTGGGGGTGCTGGCTGTGGCCGGCCTCTATCTCCTGTTCTGGACCCTGGTCTGCCTGGGCGTCGGCGCCCTCGGACGCAGCTCGGTGGCCAACGGCGCCGTCCTGGCGGCGACCTGGGTCGTCCTGACCCTGGTGCTGCCCGCCCTGGCGCACATCGCCATCAACAGCGCCAATCCGGTCCGGCAAGGGGTCGAACTGACCCTCGCCCAGCGCGAGGCCGTCCACGCCGGCTGGGACAAGCCGAAGGACGCCACCCTCGCCGCCTTCTTCAAGGTCCATCCGGAATGGCGGGACACGCCGCCGGTCACCTCGGGATTCCACTGGAAGTGGTACTACGCCTTCCAGCACCTCGGGGACCTGAGCGTCGCCGACCCGGTCCGCGCCTACCGGCGAGGGCTTGAGTCCCGGGACGCCTGGACCGCCCGGGTCGGTCTCGTGCTGCCGGCGGTGGGGCTCCAGACAACCCTCCACAGGATGGCCGGAACTGACCTCGCGGCCCAGCTCGCCTACCAGGACCGGATCCGGGCCTTCCACGAGCGGCTGCGCCGGTTCTACTACCCCTACATCTTCAACGAGACGCCGTTCCGCGAGGGGGACTTTGCCAAAGCCCCCCGCTGGGCGGAAGGCGACTGATCAGACGTCGACCTCGGCGTCGAGGGCGTTCTCCTGGATGAACTCCCGGCGTGGCTCGACGAGGTCGCCCATCAGGCGGGTGAACATGTCGTCGGCGTCGTCGGCGTGGGCGACCCGGACCTGGAGGAGGGTACGGGCGTTGGCATCGAGGGTGGTGTCCCAAAGCTGGTCGGGATTCATCTCGCCCAGGCCCTTGTAGCGCTGGATCGTCAGGCCCCGGCGGCCGGCCTCCATGACGGCGGCGGTCAGGTCGAGGGGGCCGCGCACGGTCGTGGTGCGGTCGCGCCGGCTGAAGACCGCCAGGCCGGAGAAGACCTCGGCGAGGGACAGAGACCGCTCCGCCAGACGGCGGGCATCAGCGGCGCCAATCAGCAGGTCGTCGAGGACCACCCGCTCGGTGACGCCCCGGCGACGGCGCGAGAAGGCAAAGCCGCCGGCGGCCGAGGTCTCGCCGGTCCAGGGGCCGTCGCCCTCTTCGGCGTAAAGGTCCAGGCGGCGGGCGGCGGCGGCGGGGTCGCCCTCCTCGCCAAGCAGTCCGGCCAGGGCCGCCTGCTCGATGGCGAAGGCCGGCGCCCGTGCGGTGAGCCGCTCGATATTGGCCCGGGCCGCCCGGGAGGCCTGCACCAGGTTCAGGAGGTCCTGGCCCGTCAGGCGCTCGCCGGAGGCGAGGTCGAGGGTCGCCCCGTCCACGCCCTCTTCGGTGAGGTAGACCTCCAGCTCGGCGTCATCCTTGAGGTAGCGCGAAGACCGGCCCTTGGCGGCTTTGTAGAGGGGCGGCTGGGCGATGTAGAGATAGCCCCGCTCGATCACCTCGGGCATCTGGCGGTAGAAGAAGGTCAGCAGCAGGGTCCGGATGTGGGCGCCGTCGACGTCGGCGTCCGTCATGATGACGATCTTGTGGTAGCGGATCTTCTCGATGTTGAAGTCGTCCCGGCCGATGCCGGCGCCGAGGGCGGTGATCAGGGTGCCGATCTGGTCGGAGCCCAGCATCCGGTCAAACCGGGCCCGCTCGACGTTGAGGATCTTGCCGCGCAGGGGCAAGACAGCCTGGTTCTCGCGGTTGCGGGCCTGCTTGGCCGAACCGCCGGCGGAGTCCCCCTCGACCAGGAAGATCTCGGACTTGGCCGGATCCTTCTCCTGGCAGTCGGCCAGCTTGCCGGGCAGGGAGGTGATGTCCAGGGCCGACTTGCGCCGGGTCAGTTCGCGCGCCTTGCGGGCGGCCTCCCGGGCGGCGGCGGCCTCGGCGATCTTCTGGACGATCATCCGCGCCTCGACGGGATGCTCCTCGAACCAGGTGGCCAGGCCCTCGCCCACCAGGCCCTCGACGGCGGGGCGCACCTCTGACGAGACCAGCTTGTCCTTGGTCTGGGACGAGAACTTGGGATCCGGCACCTTGACCGAGAGCACGCAGGTCAGGCCCTCGCGGGCGTCCTCGCCGGACAGGCTGACCTTCTCGCGCTTGGCGGTGCCGCTGGTCTCGGCATAGCTCGAAATGATCCGGGTCAGGGCCGAGCGGAAGGCCGCCAGGTGGGTGCCGCCGTCCCTCTGCGGGATGTTGTTCGTGAAGCAGAGGACATTCTCGTGGTAGCCGTCATTCCACCACAGGGCGAGGTCGACCTCGACATTGTCACGGCGGCCGCGGACCACGACGGGCGCCTTGACCAGGGGGGTCTTGGCCTTGTCGAGGTGGCGCACGAAGGCCTCCACCCCGCCCTCATAGTGCATGATCTCTTCCCAGGGCTCGGCCTCGCGGTTGTCACGCAGCCGGATGTGGACCCCGGAATTGAGGAAGGCGAGCTCACGCAGCCGGTGCTCGAGGGTGCGCCGGTCGAAGGTGATGAAGGCGAAGGTCTCCAGCGAGGGCAGGAAGGTCACCTCGGTGCCCGTCAGCGGTTCGCCCGACTCCCGAAGAGGAGAGGGGCCCGTCTGCTCCAGAGGCGAGACAGCGTCGCCGCGGCGGAAGGTCATCTCGTAGGCGCGGCCGCCGCGGTGGACCTTGAGCTTCAGCCAGTCGGACAGGGCGTTGACGACGGATACGCCCACGCCGTGCAGGCCGCCCGAGACCTTGTAGGCGTTCTGGTCGAACTTCCCGCCGGCGTGCAGCTGGGTCATGATGACCTCGGCCGCCGAGACGCCCTCGCCCTCATGGATGTCGGTGGGAATGCCGCGGCCGTCGTCGGTGACGGTGCAGGACCCATCGGCGTTGAGGATCACCTCGACCCGGGAGGCGTGGCCGGCCAGGGCCTCGTCGATGGCGTTGTCCACCACCTCGTAGACCATGTGGTGCAGGCCCGAGCCGTCATCGGTGTCGCCGATGTACATGCCCGGACGCTTGCGGACGGCGTCGAGCCCCTTCAGGACCTTGATCGATTCCGCGCCATAGGCGGCGGCGGCCTCTTCGGGGGTTTCGGTCGGGGTCTGGGTTTCGTCGGTCATGGGGTGTCCGCAACAGCCAGCCGGGAGCCCTCGACCCGGAGCCTGAGGGCGCGGCCCTCAAGTTCCTCGAAGAGAGGGTCGTCCGTGCCGGTCAGGAAGGCCTGAAGCCCGAGCGCCTCGATTTCGTCGAACAGCGCCGCCCGCCGGCGGCGGTCCAGGTGCGCTGCGACTTCATCCAGCAACAATACAGGCGCCGGCGCTGATTCGGCACGGGAAAGACGCGCCGCCTGGGCGAGGACGAGGTTCAGGACCAGGGCCTTCTGCTCGCCCGTCGAGCACTCAGCGGCGGGCCGTCCGCGCTCGGCGTGAATGACAGACAGATCGCCCCTGTGCGGCCCCGTCAGGGAGCGACCGGCAGCACCGTCCCGCCCTCGGGCGGCGGACAGGGCGGCGGCGAGGGCCTGCTCGAGGGCGGGCCCGGCCTCACCGGCCGCCGCGCGCTGCTCCCAGTCCCCCGTCGGGGCGATCCGGGCCTGGGGGAAGGGCCGGTCTCCCCGGCTGTCGATCTCAGCCTGGAGGGCGGCCAGGGTGCGGGCCCGGGCCTCCGCCAGGCGGGCGCCGCTGAGGGCCAGGCGCTGCTCCAGGGCGTCAAGCCAGACGCCGTCCGCCGGCCCGTCGGTCAAGAGGCGCAGGCGCTCGCGCAGGGCCTTCTCATAGGCCTGGGCATGGGCGGCGTGTCCGGGTTCGGCGGCGAAGACCAGGCGGTCCAGGAACCGGCGACGCTCGCTGGCGGACTCAAGGAAGAGGCGGTCCTGGGCGGGGGTCAGCCAGGCGGGGCGGACAAGGTCGGTGAGGCGGGCCGGCGGGACGGTCTCGCCCTCCAGGCGCACGGCGCGGCGGGAGGCGCCGGCCGTCTCGACGCCGACCCCCACGCGGAACGCCTCGCCGCCCACCTCCAGGCGGGCCGAGACGGCCCAGGCCCGGCCGGCGGCCTCGTCCGGCGCCCGGCGTCCGATCTCCGGCAGGGCGGCGTTGCGCAGGCCCCGGCCGGGAGACAGGAGGGAGACAGCCTCCAGGATGTTGGTCTTGCCCGCCCCGTTCGGGCCGGTCAGCACCACCATGCGGCCATCCAGCGCGATGTCCGCCCGCTCGTAGGAGCGGAAATCCGTCAGGGACAGGCGTGTAAGGACCGAGCGCACGGGCCCAGTCTATAGCCGCTTCGGAACGCCGGGGTGAGGGTCGATCGGCGCGTCAGACCCGCAGGGGCATGAGCACGTAGCGGACGTCGGGGTCGGTGGGATCCAGCACCAGGGCGGGGTCGTTCGGGCCGCCGAAACGGAACTCGGCCTGCTCGGCGCTGATCTGGTCCGTCACATCCAGGAGGTAGCGGGCGTTGAAGGACAGTTCGAACGCCTCGCCGTCATAGTCGATCTCCAGCTCCTCGACGGCCTGGCCCGCCTCCATGTTGCGGACCGTCAGGGTCAGCCGACCCGCTTCGATCGACATCCGGACCGACCGGCTCTTCTCGGCCGAGATGGTGGCCACCCGGTCCACAGCCCGGGCGAAGAGCTTGTTGTCGACCATCATGACCCGGTTGTTGTCCCGGGGGATCACCCGGGCGTAGTCCGGGAAGCTGCCGTCGATGACCTTGGAGGTCAGGGCCGCGCCGCCGAAGTCGAAGCGCACCTTCTGGGGGCTGACGGCGAGGTCGACGCTCTCGCCCGCGTCGTCGAGGAGGCGCCGGGCCTCCCCGATGGTCTTGCGGGGCACGATGACGCCGGGCGCCCCCGCCGAACCTTCAGGCGCGGGCATTTCGGCCAGGGCCAGGCGGTGGCCGTCGGTGGCGACGGCGCGGAGGCGGGGCAGGCCGCCCTCGGTGACCGTGTGCAGGTAGAGGCCGTTCAGGTAGTAGCGCGTCTCCTCGGTGGAGATGGCGAAACGGGTCCGGTCGATCAGGCGGATCAGGTCGTTCACGTCCACGCCCACCCGGCCGGAAAGGCCGTCCGAGGACATGACCGGGAAGTCGCCGGCCGGCAGGACGGGCAGGCTGAACCGCGAGCGGCCGGCGGAGACGGACAGGCGGGGATCCTCGCCGGTCCAGGCCAGGGTCACCTCGGCGCCCTCGGGCAGCTTGCGGACGATCTCATAGAGGGTGTGGGCCGGGGCCGTGATCTGGCCGGCCTGCTCGACCCGGGCCTCGGCCTCGTCGATGATCTCCATGTCCAGGTCGGTGGCGGAGAAGCTGAGGCGCCCGCGCTCGGCGGAGAGCAGGACATTGGAGAGGATCGGGATGGTGTTCCGGCGCTCCACCGCGCTCTGGACATGGCCCAGGGCTCTCAGCAGGGCGGCGCGCTCGATCGTCAGCTTCATCTGTCGGGTCCGGTGTGGGCCGGGGACAGGACCGGCCGCGCCGAATCCGCCCCGGGAGGTGGACTCCCGACTTTAATCATTTGTTGGGCTTGGGAAAGGGGTCCGGCGTCAGGCCCGGGTGTCCAGATGAGCGCCCGGCGCCTCGCCCTCCGGGGCCGCGCCTCCCGAGTTGCGGGAGGCGACCACGACCATGGCCGGACGCACCAGGCGACCCAGCAGCTCATAGCCGGGCTGCAGGCACTGGATCACCGCGCCGGGGGGGAGGTCAGGGCTATCCTGTTCCATCATGGCCTGGTGGAGGTGCGGGTCGAACCGGGCGCCCGCCGCGGGGGTGACGGTCTTCAGGCCATTGGACTCGAAGGCGGCGAGAAGGGCCTTCTGGGTCATCTCGACCCCGACCACGAAGTTGCGGACCCCGGCGTCTTCACCGGACGGCGGGGCGGCGAGGGCGCGCCCGAGGGTGTCGGCGACGCCGAGGAGGTCCCGGGCGAACTTCTGGATGGCGTAGGCGCGGGCGTCATTGGTCTCGCGCTCGGCGCGCCGCCGCACATTCTCTGCATCTGCGGCGTAGCGGAGGACCTGTTCCTTCAGGGCCGCGTTCTCGGCCGCCAGGGTCGCCTGGGCGTCGGAATCAGGGTCGCCGGAGGTCGCTGCCTGGGAGGTCTCGTCTGGGGACTGGGGATGATCGGACATGTTTCACTCAACCTTGTGGACCCGGACGCCGGGAGCCGGGCGCCGCTCGCCGGGCCAGGGACTGGCTTCAGACCCCGGCCATCTGTGACAGCACCTTGGCGGT
Source organism: Phenylobacterium sp. (assembly GCA_020402585.1). GTDB lineage: Bacteria > Pseudomonadota > Alphaproteobacteria > Caulobacterales > Caulobacteraceae > Phenylobacterium. The sequence goes on from JADBZH010000034.1 coordinate 24,723, forward strand.
ATAGTCCACCAGGGGGATGACCCGGGCGTAGTTCAGCCGCGTCGGGCCGATCACGCCGATGGCGCCCAGCAGCTTCTTCTGGCCTGACATATAGGGCGCGGCAATCACCGCGGAACCGGAAAGCGAGAAAAGTCGGGTCTCGGCGCCGATGAAGATGCGCACGCCCTGGGCCTCGCGCACGCCGTCCAGCAGGCTGATCAGCTGTTCCTTCTGCTCCAGATCGTCGAACAGCATGCGGACGCGCTCGAGGTCCTCGAGGGTCTCGCGGTCGGCCAGCAGGTTGGCCCGGCCCCGGACGATGAGCGCGCGGTCGCGGCCCTCGCCCCCGCCCCAGACGGCCAGGCCCTCCTCCACGAGGCGGGCTGCAGCGACATCGAGCTGGCGGCGGGCGAGCTCCAGTTCCAGGCGGATGTCCTGGCCGGCCTCCGCCAGGGTCTTGCCGCGCATCCGGGCGTTGAGGAAATCCGACGCCTCCTGAAGGGCCGAGGGCGTGACCCCTGCGGCCAGCTGCATGAGGCGGTTCTCCACGACGCCGTCTTCGAAGACCATGACCGCCAGGGCCTGTCCGCCGCCGAGGGCGACGAACTCGACATGCTTCACGCCGGCCTCGCGCACCGGGGCGACGACGATCCCGGCGCCTCCCGCCAGGCCCGACAAAAGGGCCGAGGCCTCGTTCAGCATGTCCTCGAAGGAGCGCCCGCGGCCCGCCAGGCGCTGCTCGATCTCCCGGCGGTCGCTGTCGCCCACGTCGCCGACCTCCATCAGGCCGTCGACGAAAAGGCGCAGGCCGGCATGGGTGGGCAGGCGGCCGGCGCTGATGTGCGGGGCGCCCAGGAGGCCCAGCTCAGTCAGGTCCTGCATGGTGTTGCGGATGGAGGCGGGCGACAGCTGCACCCCGCCCCGGGACAGGGTGCGCGACCCCACCGGCTCTCCGGTCTGGAGATAGGTCTCGACGACCCGGCGGAAGATGTCGCGGGCGCGGCTGTCGAGTTCGGCGAGGGAGGGTCCCCCGGGGAAAAACTGGCCGGTCACGGTCTGGCGATCCCTGTTTCCGGTCGGGCATGGACGCAGGCCCTGAGTTGCAGGATAAGCACCCACCCCGCCGGCGCAAGGCGCCGATCCTCTTCCCCTGAAACGAGCCTTCTCCATGACCGCCAAGCGACCCTTCGACCGCGCCGCCGACAGCCTGAGGGCCGTGACCCTGGAGACGGGCGTCAACCGGTATGCGGAAGGGTCCTGCCTGGTCGCCTTCGGGCATACCCGGGTCCTGGTGACCGCCAGCGTCGAGGAGCGCGTCCCGCCCTTCCTGCGTGGGCGCGGCCAGGGCTGGGTGACCGCCGAGTACGGTATGCTGCCCCGCGCCACCCACACCCGCGGTCGGCGGGAGGCCGCCGAGGGCAAGCAGTCGGGACGGACCCAGGAAATCCAGAGGCTGATCGGCCGGTCCCTTCGGGCGGTGGTGGACATGGCGGCGCTGGGCGAGCGGCAGATCTCCCTCGACTGCGACGTGATCCAGGCGGACGGCGGCACGCGGACGGCGGCCATCACAGGGGCCTGGGTGGCCCTCAGGCAGGCGACCGACATGCTGGTCCGCGAGGGGGTGATCGCCCGCTCGCCCCTGCTGGACCAGGTGGCGGCGGTGTCCTGCGGGGTCTGTCAGGGGGTTCCGGTCCTGGACCTCGAATACGAGGAGGACTCCAACGCCGAGGCCGACGCGAACTTCGTGCTGACCGGGGCGGGCGACATTGTCGAGATCCAGGCCACCGGAGAGAAGCGCGGCTTCACCCGGGCGGAGTTCGAAGCCCTGTTCGGCCTGGCGGAGAAGGGGATTTCAGAGCTCTTCGCCCTTCAGAGGGCGGCTGCGGCGGCCTGAGCCGGATAGGGGGCGGATAGAGGGAACGGGCGACTCCGGAGGGGCCGCCCGTTCCCGCGCCGGTCCGCCGTCGGGAGAGACAGCGACGGCCGGCGGATTCCGCGATCAGAAGCGGGCGTTCAGGAGGTGGCGGAAGGCGGCCGGCGAGACTCGTCCGATTTCCTCGGCGAACGGCATCATCAGGCCGTCGAGGAGGGCCTCGAGCCGGCGCAGGAGGCCTTCGAAGAAGGGGATGTCGCGGATGTCCAGGACATGAGCCATGGGAAGCTCCTTGTGCAATGCAACAAATGTTGCGGTGCACATAGTCCCGTGCGCCTGGCCACGCAAGGTCCGCAGGGCGCCTGAGGGGCCCAATTGTTGCATTGCGGCGACACCCGTCGGCTCAGGGCTCCCAGGTCATGAGGTCGGCCGGCTGACAGGCGAGCTCGCGGCACAGGGCGTCGAGGGTCGAGAACCTCAGGGCGCGGGCGTCCCCCGCCTTGAGGATGGCCAGGTTGGCTGCGGAGACCCCCGTCCGGTCGGACAGCTCCTCAAGGGACATCCGGCGCTGGACGAGCAGGCGGTCAAGGTGCAAGCGGACCGGCATCAGATGGTCAGCTCCGACTCCCGGCGAAGCCTCGCGCCCTCCCGGAAGACCTCGGCGAGGACGACCACCACCAGGATGGAGAACCAGGCGGTCAGGGACAGGTTGGGCCGGTCCGGCGCGGCCTGGGGCGGAAGAAGCGCGCCAAGGGTCCAGACCATGTACCGGACCACCTCCATCCAGGCGAGGCCGCCGGCCACGAGCCTCAGCCGGATGACATTGTCCGGATGGAAGGGGTCGCCCGCCTTGAGGGTGGCGAAGATCCGCCGGAGGCCGCTGACGATCACCAGGACCCCAATGACGAAAAGGACGGCGGTTCCCATCCTGGCCAGGACCACGGCCCAGGCCTGCAGCCGGTCCAGGCCGTCGTAGCGGACCTGCTGGGCGAAGGGCATGTCCGGGTTGAAGGCGGCGAGAACCCCGTAAAGCAGGCCTGCGGCGAGGATGGCGAGGGTCAAAAGCAGAAAGACCCAGACGACGTCCAGGACCGCCTTCATGAAGCTGGAGAGCGAACCCGGCCCCAGGGTTCTCATGATCGGCATATCGGCGCCCCTAGTTCCGTTCCGCCTCATCCGCCCTTATGTCGCGTCCTCCGCAGTTTTCGCGTTAAAATACGGTAATGGCCCGCCGGCCCGGGAGCGACTCATGGCGATCAGACTTGAGGCCGGGTCCCGGCTGGTGGTGGCGACACACAATCCCGGCAAGGCGCGGGAGCTGGCTGAGATTCTCGAAGGCCGCTACCGGATCGTCACCGCCGGGGAGCTGGGCCTTTCCGAGCCTGAGGAGACGGAGGCGACCTTCACGGGCAACGCCCTCCTGAAGGCTCGCGCGGCGGCGGCGGCCAGCGGCCTGCCGGCCCTGGCGGACGATTCCGGCCTGTCCGTTCTGGGACTGGACGGGGCGCCGGGCGTCCTGTCGGCCCGCTGGGCCGGCCCGGGCAAGGACTTCGCCCCGGCGATGGCGCGGATCGAGCGGGAGCTGACCGGGCGCGGCGTGACCGACAGACGGGCCTTTTTCACCTGCGCCCTGGCCCTGGCCTGGCCCGACGACCTGGCGGTGGTGGCCGAGGGCCGGATCGATGGCGACCTCGTCTTTCCGCCCCGGGGCGACCGGGGCTTCGGCTATGACCCCATCTTCCGGGCCGACGGCCACGACCTGACCTTCGGCGAGATGGACCCCGCCGCCAAGGACGCCATGAGCCACCGGGCCCGGGCCTTTGCCCGCCTGAAGGCGGCTTTGGCTTGACCCCTGATCCCGACGCGGCGGGCTTCGGCGTCTACGTCCACTGGCCCTACTGCGCCCGGATCTGCCCCTACTGCGACTTCAACGTCCACCGCGACAGGCGTCCCGGCGAGGCCGCCGAGCTGGCCCGGGCGATCGTCTCCGACCTCGCCCAGCGGGCCGCAGCAACCGGACCGCGGCGGCTGGGCTCGATCTTCTTCGGCGGCGGCACGCCCTCGCTCATGGCCCCAGAGGTCGTGGCGGAGGTCATCGCGGCCTGCCGGCGGCTCTGGGAGGCCGTCCCTGATCTTGAGGTGAGCCTGGAAGCGAACCCGACGGACGCCGAGGCCGGCCGGTTCGCCGCCCTGGCCGAAGCGGGTGTGAACCGCCTGTCCCTGGGCCTGCAGTCGCTGGAGGATGAGGCCCTGGTCCAGCTGGGACGCAACCACGATGCGGCGGCGGGGCGGCGGGCGACGGAGGCGGCTCTGGAGGTCTTTTCCCGCGTCTCCATCGACCTGATCTACGCCCGACCCGGCCAGACGCCTCAGGCCTGGGCCGCAGAGCTGGACGCCGCTCTGGCCCTCGGCGCCGGCCACATCTCGCCCTACCAGCTGACCATCGAGCCGGGGACGGCCTTCGAGCGGGCGGTGCGCCGCGGGCGGCTGGTCCCGCCCGACGATTCCGGCGCCGCGGACCTGTGGGACGTGACCCAGGACCGGCTGTCCGCCGCGGGCTTCGAGGCCTACGAGGTGTCGAACCACGCCCGCACCCCCGCCGACCGGTCCCGGCACAACCTGACCTACTGGCGGGGCGGCGACTGGCTGGGCGTCGGGCCGGGAGCGCACGGTCGGCTGACCCTGCACGGGGTGCGCCGGGGCCAGGTCTGCGCCGCCCGCCCCGCCGACTACATCGCCGCCGTCGCCCGCGGCGAGGGGGAAGGGGAGATCGAGGTCCTTGAGGCGCCGGACGCGGCCGTGGAGCGGGTTCTCTCCGGCATCCGGCTGGCCGAGGGCGTCCCCTTCCGGGCGCTGTCCGCCCTGGGCCTGTCACCCGGACATGCCGAGGTGCGCGACCTCTCCGAAGCGGGCCTGCTGGCCGCCGACCCGGACCGGTTGAGGGTCACCGCCGAAGGCCGCCGCCTGCTCAACGCCGTTCTGGAGCGTCTGCTGGCGCGCTGAAACGGGCGCCTTGCATTGGCCGCATAATGCCGCGAAGGCTGGGCCATGAGCCGCAGACCCCCGCCGCCGCCCCTGTCCGACGCCCCCCTGGCGCCCGGCCTCTACCTGGTGGCGACCCCCATCGGGAACCTGAGGGACATCACCCTGAGGGCCCTGGACATCCTGTCTGCGGCGGACCTGGTCCTGGCGGAGGACACCAGGGTCACCGGCAAGCTCCTCGCCGCCTACGGCCTGTCCAAGCCCATGGCCCGCTATGACGAGCACGCCGGTGGGCGCACGGCGCCCCGGGCCCTGGCCCTGCTGGAACAGGGCGGGCGGGTGGCCCTGGCCTCCGACGCCGGCACCCCCCTGGTCTCGGACCCGGGCTTTCCCCTGGTGCGGGAAGCCATCGCCCGGGGCCTGCCCATCTTCGCCGCGCCGGGTCCCTCGGCGGCCATTGCGGCCCTGACCGTCTCGGGCCTGCCCGCCGAGCGCTTCCTCTTCGCCGGCTTCCTGTCGCCGAAGTCCGCCGCCCGCCGGCGGGAGCTGGCCGAGCTGGCGGGGGTCCGCGCCACCCTCATCCTGTTCGAGGGCGGAAGCCGGCTGAAGGCGAGCCTGACCGACATGGCCGACGTCCTGGGGCCCCGCCCCGCCGCCGTCGCGCGCGAACTGACCAAGCTGCACGAGACCCTGGTGCGCGGCCCCCTGGACGTCCTGGCCGCGGACGCCGCCCTCGACCATCCCCTGGGCGAGGTGGTGATCGTGGTGGCGCCGGGCCGGGAGGAAGCCGCCACGGCGGACGACGCCGACGCGGCCCTGGCCGAGGCCCTGACCCGGCTCTCCCCCGGCGAGGCGGCCTCGGAGGTCGCCCGGGCCCTGGGCCTGCCGAGGCGGGACCTCTACCGCCGGGCCCTGGCCCTGAAGGGCGCCGGATGAAGGCCGGGGCGCGGCCCTGGCGGCGCCGGCTGGGCGCCCGGGCGCGGACCGGCGGACGCCGCGCCGAGTGGGTCGCCCTCGTCTGGCTGATGCTCAAGGGCTGGCGGATCCTCGGCTTCCGGCTGAAGACCCCCCAGGCCGAGATCGACATCCTGGCCCTGCGCGGACCGGTCCTGGCGGTGGTGGAGGTCAAGTCCCGCGCCAGCCTTGAGGCGGCCCTCGAGGCCGTCGGCCCCGACCAGAGAGAGAGGCTGAGGCGGGCGGGGCGGACCCTGGCCGCCCGCCGGCCGGACCTCGCCGGGCGTTCTGTACGGCTCGACCTCGTCGCCCTCGCCCCGGGCCGCAGGCCCCGGCATCTGCCAGACGCCTGGGCGGGACTTTGACGCCGCGCCGGCGCCCCATGCTAGAAGGATGTCTTCGAGGGAGCCCGCCATGAAGCTGAACGTCGCCGTCCAGATGGACCCGCTGGAGCACATCCGCATCCAGGGGGACTCCACCTTCGCCATGATGCTGGAGGCCCAGGACCGGGGCCACGACCTCTTCGTCTACACGCCCGAACGGCTGGCCCTGGAGGGCGGAACCCTGATGGCCCGCGGCCGGTCCGTCCGGGTCAAGGACGTCCAGGACGAGCACGCCGCCTTCGGTCCCTGGGAACAGCGCGACCTGTCCGAGGCCGACGTGGTGCTGCTGCGCCAGGACCCGCCCTTCGACATGGCCTACATCACCACCACCCACTTCCTGGACGCCATCCACCCCAGGACCTTGGTGGTGAACAACCCGGCCGAGGTGCGCAACGCCCCGGAAAAGCTCTACGTCACCACCTTCGAAGGGGTGCAGCCGCCGACCCTGATCACTTCGGACGTCGAGGCCCTCTACGACTTCCGCGCCCGGCACGGGGACATCGTGCTCAAGCCCCTCTATGGCGGCGGCGGCTCAGGCGTGGCCCGCCTGCTGGCGGACGACCCCAACCTCGACGCCCTCCTGGACCTGCACCGGATGATCAGCCGCGAGCCGGTGATCGCCCAGAAGTTCATTCCGGCGGTGACCAAGGGCGACAAGCGCATCCTGCTGGTGGACGGAGAGCCGGTCGGGGCCATCAATCGGGTGCCGGCGCCGGGACAGATCCGCTCGAACCTGGCCGTGGGCGGCCGGGCCGACGCCGTGGAGCTGACCGCCCGCGACCTCGAGCTCTGCGCCATCATCGGCCCGCAGCTGAAGGCCCGGGGCCTCTTGTTCGTGGGCGTCGACGTGATCGGCGACTACCTGACCGAGATCAACGTCACCTCCCCCACCGGGGCCCGCGCCCTGAAGCGCCTGTCGGGCATCGACGCCGTCACCGCGCTCTGGGACGTGATCGAGACGAAGCGCGCCGGCGGCTGAAGGCGCCTTCAGGTTCCGTATTTGTTCTTGCCTGCCCTCGGGCGGCGTGCTTGTCTGGCCTCGGGGACCGGGGCGCAGCGCAAGGAGAGCGTATGGCCGCCCGCGTCACCACCCTGGCCTTCCTGGGCGTTGAGGCCCGACCCGTGGAGGTCGAGGTCCAGCTGACCGCCGGCGAGCAGAAGTTCGTCCTGGTGGGCCTGGGCGACAAGGCTGTGGCCGAGAGCCGCGAGCGCGTGCGGGCCGCCTTCGCCGGCCTGGGCCTGGCCATGCCGGGCCGCCGGATCATCTGCAACCTCGCCCCCGCCGACCTGCCCAAGGAAGGGAGCCACTATGACCTGCCCATCGCCCTGGCGGTGATGGCGGCCATGGGGGTGATCCCGCCAGACGCCCTGGACGGCTGGGCGGCCATGGGCGAGTTGTCCCTCGACGGGCGCATCACCGCCTCGGCCGGCGCCCTGCCGGCGGCGGTGGCGGCGGGCGGCCTGGGGCTGGGCCTGATCTGCCCCGAGGCCAGCGGGCCCGAGGCGGCCTGGGCGGGTTCGACCCCGGTTCTGGCGCCGCCCAGCCTGGTGGCTTTGGTCAACCACTTCCGCGGGACCCAGGCCCTCTCGCCGCCCGCGCCCGGCGCCCTGACCGAAGGCGCTCCCGCCCCCGACCTGCGCGAGGTGCGCGGCCAGGAGACCGCCCGCCGGGCCCTGGAGATCGCCGCCGCCGGCGGCCACAACCTGCTGCTGACCGGCCCGCCTGGGGCCGGCAAGTCGATGATGGCCGCCCGCCTGCCCGGCCTGTTGCCGCCCCTGTCCGCCGCCGAGCTGCTGGAGACCTCCATGGTCCACTCGGTGGCCGGACTGATCGCCCGGGGCGAGCTGACCCGGGCCCGGCCTTTCCGCGCCCCGCACCACTCGGCGACCATGGCGGCCCTGACCGGCGGCGGCGCGCGAATCCGGCCAGGCGAGGCCTCCCTGGCGCACAACGGCGTCCTCTTCCTGGACGAGTTGCCGGAGTTCAGCGCCCAGGCCCTGGACTCCCTGCGCCAGCCGCTGGAGTCCGGCGAGATCACCGTCGCCCGGGCGGCGGGACACGTGCGTTATCCGGCCCGGTTCCAGCTGGTCGCCGCCCAGAACCCTTGCAAGTGCGGCAAGGGCGGCGAGGGCCGGGGCGCCTGCGGGCGGGCGCCGCGCTGCCAGGTGGACTACCGGGCGCGGGTGTCGGGGCCCTTCCTGGACCGGATCGACCTGCAGGTGGAGGTTCCCGCCGTCCGCGCCGCCGACCTGGCCCTGCCCGCCGCCGCCGAGGGCTCGGCCGAGGTCGCCGCCCGGGTGGCGGCCGCGCGGGAAATCCAGGTGCGCCGGGCGACAGCGGCGGGGCGGCCCGAGACCGAGGCCGCCAACGCCCGGGCGTCCGGCGACTGGCTGCAGGCCATCGCCGACCCCGAGCCTGAGGCCCGGGCCCTCCTGACCCGCGCCGCCGACGCCGCAGGCCTCACCGCCCGGGGCTGGAGCCGGGTGCTGAGGCTGGCCCGGACGCTGGCGGACCTCGACGCCGGGGGTGGGGGCGAGGCCCCTCCCGTCGCCCGCCGGCACGTAGCCGAGGCCCTGGCCTACCGCGGCGCCGGAGAGCCCGGGTGATGGCGGCTCCGGCGGACTCTTCATCCTCTGTTCATCGCAGCGTTTGACGGTCCCTTAAGCCTCACGCGCGAGGATGCCGCCATGATTCGAGCTGCAAACATCCAGTCCCGGCCCGCCGAGCCCGTCTACGGAGACTTCCCGCCGTCAGACGGTCGCGCCGTACCGGTCACCGTCGAGGAACTGGCGGGGCTCAGCCACGAGTTCCGCACGCCGTTGAACGGCATCCTGGGCCTCGCCCGCCTGCTGGAGGCCACGCCCCTGACCGGGGAGCAGCGGAGCTATGTCGACGCCCTGCGGGACTCCGGTGAGCACCTTCTGGGACTGGTCAACCAGCTTCTCGACTTCGCCCGCCTCGGGGCCTCGGCGGTGGAGATCCAAGACGAAGACATGGCCATCGAGGACCTCCTGCGCGGCGTCTGCGAGCTCACGGCGCCGCGGGCGTCGGAGAAGGGGCTGGAGATCGGGTGGTGGATCGCCCCGGGCCTCGGTCGCATCCGCGCCGACGAGGGCCGGCTGCGGCAGGTCCTCCTCAACTTCGTCGGAAACGCCCTGAAGTTCACAAAGACCGGCGGCGTCCTCGTCTCTGCGGCGCCGGTCAAGGGCGGGCGCATCCGGCTGACCGTCTCCGACACGGGACCCGGGGTCGCGGAAAGCGAGCGCGAGCGCATCTTTGAACCCTTCATCCAGACCGATCCAAGGGTCGACGGAGTGAGCCTCGGCGGCGCCGGCCTCGGACTGGCCATCGTCAGGTCCCTGGCCATCGCCATGAAGGGCGAAGCAAGCGTCGAGACCGCCCCCGGCGGCGGCGCCAGCTTCTGGTTCGAGTTCCCGGCGGCGCGGGCCGGCGGCTCGGCAGGCCGCAACCTGTCGCGGCGCCGGATCGGTGTGATCAGCCCCAGTCCCGTCGTCTGCGAGGCGGCGGTCCGGCAGATCCTCGCCCGGGGCGGGGAAGGCGTGGCCTCCGCCGGGCTCGAAGACCTGCCCGCGGACGCCGAGGTCCTGCTCCTGGACCATGCGCTGGCCCCTTCGTCGCCGCCTGATGATCGGCCGGCCATCATCCTCCTGTCGCCGGAAGACCGGGGCCTGATTGATGATTACCGGGCCCGGGGGTTCGCCGGTTACCTGATCAAGCCCCTTCGCCCGGGATCCCTCGCCGCACAGGTCCTGTCGGCCTTGGGCGGCGGCAGCCGCGCCGGGCGCCTGGACGACCGGATCGCGCCGGCGGTGGCGCCCGGCCTGCGCGTGCTGCTGGTCGAGGACCACGCCATCAACGCCCTCCTGGCGACCGCCATGCTGAACCGGGAACGCTGCGTGGTGGACCATGCCGCCGGCGGCCCAGAGGCCCTGGCCGCCGTGGCCGTGGGAACCTATGACCTGGTCCTCATGGACATGCGGATGCCGGGAATGACGGGTACCGAAACCGCCCAGGAGATGCGGAACCAGGGCCTCGCCACCCCGATCGTCGCCCTGACGGCCAACGCCTTCGAGGATGACCGGCAGGCCTGCCTCGCCGCCGGGATGGACGAGTTCCTCGTCAAGCCGGTCTCTGCGGACGCCCTGCGGCGGACGCTTTCGCGGGTCGCCCGGGGATGGAGCGAGGCCCCGAGCCGCCGCCGCTCGGCCTGAGGCGCCGGACCGCTGGACGGGGCCGGCGGCGCGCGGCACTCTGGACGCGCCGCGCACCGGGCGGCCTTCCGGGCGGACCGATGAGTGAGACAACGCCGTCGGAGAGCGGGCAGGCCCGGCTCTCAACACTCCAGGCCCTGGCGGTCTACCTGGAGCGGCGCTCCCTGGTGATGCTGGCCCTGGGCTTCGCCTCGGGCCTGCCCAACCTCCTGATCTTCGACACCCTGTCCGCCTGGCTGCGGGACGCCGGGCTGTCCCTTGAGGTCATCGGGATCTTCAGCCTGGCGACCCTGGCCTATTCGGTGAAGTTCCTCTGGGCGCCCCTCGTGGACCGGGCGACCATTCCCGGACTGACCGGGCGGCTGGGGCACCGGCGCTCCTGGATGCTGGTCTGCCAGGCTCTCATCATGGTCGCCCTGCTGGCGATCGCCGGCGTCGACCCGTCCCGCAGCCTGCCCGCCATGGCGGGCCTCGCCGTCCTCGTCGGCATCGTTTCGGCGACCCAGGACATCGTCATTGACGCCTGGCGCATCGAGGCGGTGGGGACGGAGAGGGCGGGGGCCATGGCCGCCGCCTACCAGTGGGGCTACCGGATCGCCATGATCCTGGCCGGGATCCTGCCCCTGGTCCTCAGCGACGCCCTGGGCTGGGGGGGATCCTACGCCCTCATGGCCGGACTCATGCTGGCGGGAACCGCCGGCGTCCTCGCCGCGCCGAGGGAGGCCCGCCACGAGATCCGACCCCTTGGCGGGGCCGGGGCGCCGCGCCGTCCGGGTCGCGACGCCCTGGAGTGGGCCGGGCGCGGCGCCCTGGTGCTGGCGGCCGCCGCCCTCCTGGGGTCCGGCCTGGCGGGAGATCCCTTCCTGATCCGGGCGCCCCTCTCCGCCCTGGGCCTGACCGGCCTCGCCGAGGCGGTCGCAGACCTCTGGGCCTCCAGGCCCGGCGGCGCCATCGCCCAGGTCGCCGCCGCCGTCGGCGGCCTTGCGGTCCTGGCGGCGGCCGTCCTGCCCCTGCCGGGCGCGCCGACCCGTCCCGGGCGCTTCCTGTTCTCGGCCCTGGGCGAGCCCCTCGCCGATTTTGTCCGAAGGCACAGCGGCGCCGCGGGCCTGATCCTGGCCCTGATCTGCGTCTATCGCCTGCCCGACTTCGTCCTGAACATCATGAACCCCTTCTATCTCGACCTCGGCTTCTCGAAGCTGGAGATCGCCGAGGTGCGCAAGGTCCTGGGGGTGGTCATGTCGGTGGCCGGGGTGGGCCTGGGCGGGTGGGCGGTCGCCCGGCTGGGACTGATCCGCGCCCTGGTCATCGGCGCCTTCGCCGGTCCGATCTCGAACCTCGCCTTCGCCTGGCTGACCCTGCAGGGCCCCCAGGTCTGGGCCCTGGCGGTGGCGATCAGCCTGGACAACATCGCCTCAGGCTTCGCCGGGACCTGCCTGATCGCCTACATGTCGAGCCTGACCAGCCAGGGCTTCACCGCTTCGCAGTACGCCCTCTTTTCGTCGCTCTACGCCCTCTTGGGCAAGCTGGTGGCCTCCCAGTCCGGCCGGCTCGTGGAGGGCGTCGCGCGGATGGCGGACGCCGGCGGGCCGACCGCGAGCCTTCGCGCCCTCCTGGGTCCGGCGCCGGCGGGCGCCTTCTCCGAGGCCGCGATCAAGTCCGGGGTCAGCGCCGCGGGCCTGGGAACCGGCTACGTGGCCTTCTTCGTCTATTCAGCCCTTCTGGGGGTGCTGGGGGTGATCCTCGCCCTCGCCGTGGCCGCCCGGGAGCGCCGGCGGCTTGCCGGCCAGGAAGCGGATCAGACGCCGGCCTGACGCCCCCGCTCGATGGCCTGGCGGATCAGATCGCCGGTTTCCTCGGGGTCGGCCCAGCGTCCGACCTCGGACATCTTGCCCTTCTCCAGGTCCTTGTAGTGGGCGAAGAAGTGGCCGATCTGCTCGGTGAGGATGGAGGGCAGGGCCCGCCAGGAGTCGATGCTGGCGTAATAGGGGTGGAGCTTGTCCACCGGAACGGCGAGGACCTTCTCGTCTTCTCCGGCCTCGTCGACCATGATCAGGCATCCAATGGGCCGGCAGCGGATGATGGCGCCGGTGGCCACCGGGGTGGGGCCGACCACCAGGATGTCGATCGGGTCGCCATCCCCCGACAGGGTGTGGGGAATGAAGCCGTAATTGCCGGGATAGAACATGGCCGTGTGCAGGAAACGGTCGACAAACATGGCGCCCGAGGCCTTGTCGAACTCGTACTTCACGGGGGCTCCCCCCTGGGGGATCTCGATCAGGGCGTTGACGTCATAGGGCGGGTTCACCCCGACCGGGATCCGGGAAATATCCATCTGGGTCTCCTGGGCCAGACCATGCCGGGCCGAAGGCTGCTATGGCGCAAAGGGGCGCCGGGCGGAAGGGGCTGACAGGGGACGCCAGCTGTTCTATAAGCCCGGCAACATCGTTTGTGACGTTGGATGACGTCTGCGAGCGGCGGGCTGCGGCCCGGCCGCTTTTTTGTTGGACCCGAGGGGCGCCCGGACCGGGCGCGGAGAGACCAAATGCGCAGCAGGACGGCGGAGGACGCCCGACTCCTGGAGCTTCTCGATCCGGTGGCGGAGGCCGCGGGCTACGAGATCGTGCGCCTCAGGCTGATGGGCGGCGAACACGCCCGACGGATGCAGATCATGGCTGAGACCCCGGAAGGGGAGATGAACGTCGAGGACTGCGCCCGGCTGTCGCGCGCCCTCTCCGAAGTGCTGGACGCCGCCGACCCCCTTTCGGGGGAGTACACCCTGGAGGTCTCGACCCCTGGGGTCGACCGGCCCCTGACCCGCCTCAAGGACTTCGAGGTCTTCGAGGGTCACGAGGCCCGGGTCGAGCTGGATCGCATGGCCGAGGGCCGCAAGCGTTTCCGTGGCGAGCTGGCCGGCGTCGAAGGCGACCAGGTCGCCATGAACCTCGAGGGCGAGGCCGAGACCGCCCTCATCCCCTTCGCCTGGATCACAGAGGCGAAACTGATCCTGACCGACCGGCTCATGGAGCGGGGCGCCCAAGAGCGCGCCCGGCGACTGGCCGGCGGTTCCCATCCCGATTCCGACCAGGAGGACGTCCCATGAGCCCGACAGGGATCGCCGCGAACCGGCTTGAGCTGCTGCAGATCGCCGAGGCGGTGGCGCGCGAGAAATCCATCGACCGCGAGGTGGTCATCTCGGCCATCGAGGAGGCCATCCAGAAGGGTGCGCGCGCCCGCTACGGGGCCGAGCATGACATCCGGGTGCGCATTGACCCCAAGACCGGGGAAACGACCCTCAAGCGGGTGATCCGGGTCATCCCGGACGACGAGACCTTCACGGACGAGGACGGCCTTCCCGTCGAGCCCGTCGGCATCCGCCGGCTGTCCGAGGCCCTGAGGGACGACCCGGAGACCTTTGTCGGCAAGACCTACGAGGAGGTTCTTCCCCCCTTCGAGTTCGGCCGGGTCCAGACCCAGATGGCGCGCCAGGTGGTGACCGGAAAGGTCCGCGAGGCCGAGCGCGAGCGCCAGTACGAGGAATTCAAGGACCGGGTCGGGGAGGTCGTCAACGGCGTGGTCAAGCGGGTGGAGTACGGCAACACCGTGGTCGACCTGGGCCGGGGCGAGGGCATCATGCGCCGCGACCAGTCCATCCCCCGGGAGAACTTCAACATCGGCGACCGGATCCGCTGCTACATCTACGACGTGCGCCGGGAAGCCAAGGGCCCGCAGATTCTTCTGAGCCGCGCCCACGGCGGCTTCATGGCCAAGCTCTTCGCCCAGGAAGTCCCCGAGGTCTACGACGGGGTCATCGAGATCCGCGCCGTGGCCCGCGATCCGGGCAGCCGCGCCAAGATGGCGGTGATCTCGAACGACAGCTCCATCGACCCTGTCGGCGCCTGCGTGGGCATGCGCGGCAGCCGGGTCCAGGCCGTGGTGGCCGAGCTGCAGGGCGAGAAAATCGACATCATCCAGTGGAGCCCGGACGAGGCGACCTTCATCGTCAACGCCCTGGCGCCGGCGGAGGTGTCGAAGGTGGTGATGGACGAGGAGGATGAGCGGGTCGAGGTGGTGGTGCCCGACGAGCAGCTGTCCCTGGCCATCGGCCGGCGCGGCCAGAACGTGCGCCTCGCCTCCCAGCTCACCGGCTGGCAGATCGACATCATGACCGAGAGCCAGGAAAGCGAGCGCCGCCAGCGGGAGTTCGCCGAGCGTACGGCCCTGTTCCAGGAAGCCCTGGACGTGGACGAGGTCATCGCCCAGCTGCTGGTGACCGAGGGCTTCGCCACCGTCGAGGACGTCGCCTACGTGGAGTCGTCAGAGGTCGCCGCCATCGAGGGCTTCGACGAGGACACCGCCGAGGAGATCCAGGCCCGGGCGCGCGACCACCTGGAACGCGAGGCCGCCGAACTGGACGCCCGCCGCCGGGAGCTGGGGGTCGAGGACGGCCTCCTGGAGATCGAGGGCGTCACCCTGCCGGTGGCCGTCGCCCTGGGCGCCGGCGAGGTGAGGTCCGTCGAGGACCTCGCCGGCCTGGTGCCGGACGACCTCCGCGGCTGGTTCGAGACCCGCAACGGCGAGCGGGTGCGCGAAGCCGGCATCCTGGAGTCCTTCGGCCTCGACGCCGCCGATGCTGAGGCCCTGATCCTGCGCGCCCGCATCGCCATGGGCTGGATCGAGCCGCCGCCGGAAGTGGTGGAGGAGGAAATCGAGGCCGAGCTGAGCGAGGAAGACATCGTCTTCGGCCAGCCGGGCGCCCGGGAGGCCTGACGCCGGAGTGACGATCGCAACGCCCAGGACGCCGAAGACCCACGCCGAGGCCTCGCGCGAGAGCCGGGACCTGGTGTCCGGAGAGGTGCGTCCGCGCGAGACGATGATCCGCTTCGCCGCAGGCCCGGACGGTCGGGTCACCCCGGACCTGGCCGGCCGGCTCCCCGGGCGTGGACTTTGGGTCGCGGCGGACCGGACCTCGGTGGAGACCGCCGCACGCAGGGGCCTGTTCAGCCGGGCGGCGCGGGCGGCCGTCAAGGCTGACCCGGACCTGGCCGACCAGGTCGAGCGCCTGCTCCTGCGTCGACTGCTCGACGGCCTGGGCCTCGCCCGCCGGGCGGGAGAGCTGGTGTTCGGTTTCGAGAAGGTCGCGGCGGCGCTTTCAGGCGGCCGCGCCGCCTGGCTGATCGAGGCCGTTGACGGCGCTGCGGACGGCCGCCGGAAAATCCTCGGGGTCGCGCGGAGGGCGTCTCCGACCCCTGGCCTCGCGGCCCTCTGGACAGGGGAAGAATTGAGTTTGGCCTTGGGCGGCGAGAATGTGATACACACCGCCTTCCTTGCGGGACGGGGCTCCGACCGCTGGACATCAGATGTCCAGCGGCTTTCAGGCTTCCGGCCCCTGGTTCCAGACTCCTGGATCGAGGCGCCGACGTCGACGCCCGGGAGTCCGGACCCGGCCTGAGGCATTGGGATTGTGAAGTGGGCCGGACCCGTCCGGCCGGATGTAAAGCGAGCGCATGAGCGACGAAAAAGACAACGGCCGTCCCTCCGCCCCCGGCGGACGCCAGCCCCTGACCCTGAAGCCGCGCCTCGGCGCTGGATCGGTCAGCGCCGGCACGGTGAAGCAGAGCTTCAGCCATGGCCGATCAAAGACGGTTGTGGTCGAGACCAAGCGCGCCCGAACCGCAGCCCCCCCGGTCGGCAACCTCGCCGGGCCCTCTCCCGCCGAGCGCCGTACGACTGCGCCAGCACCGGCGGCGGCGGCAAGCCGGCCTGCGGCGCCTGTCTCCTCCTCCGACGGCGGTCTTTCCGCAGATGAACTGAAGGCCCGCCAGAGGGCCATCGAACTGGCTCGGGAACAACAGGCCCGCCAGGCCGCCGAGACGCGCTCCCAGGCCGAGGCCGAAGCCCGAGCCCAGGCGGCTGCGCGCGCCGCCGCCCAGGCGGAGTCCACCCCGCCAGCCCCGGTCACGCCCCCGCCGGCAGCCGAGGCGCCCGCCGCCGCCGCTCCGGCTCCGGCTCCGGCACCGGCGCCGGCGCCGGCCGCGCCATCGCCCCCTCCCGCGCCTGCGGCCGCGGCGACGCCTTCGCCGCGCCCTACCGTCGAGGCGAACCGGGCCGCAGCTCCGGGCCAGACGCGCACCTACGAGCCGTCCCGCGAGCGCCGTGACGACCGCCCGACCACCACGACCTACCGGCCCGATCGTCCCGCCGGACGGTTCGAGAACACCAGCTTCGGACAACGGGCGCCCCGCACCGACCAGCCGCCCCGGGACCGGGCCGGGCCGGACCGGCCGCGCGATGGCGACCGCGGGCCTCGCCCCGCCCGCCCAGCGGCCCCCGGCGGCGAACCCGTCCGCTACTCCGCCCTTTCACCCCGCCCCGCCCCCGGCGCCCGCGATGGCGCCCGGCCGGGAGGGCCGCGCCCACCGCGCCTCGCACCGGCCGCAGCGCCGGCGACCCCCGAGATCCAGCGCGCCACCCGCCAGGCGCCCCGGCCAGGCTCCCAGACCCTCGATCGCCGGACCGATGACGACGAGGATACGCGCCGCAAGGCCGCCGGTGCGGCCAGCAAGCCCATCAGCCGCGCCAAGGGCGCCACCCAGCGCCGTGAAGGCCGTCTGACCATCCAGGCCGTGGCCGGGGACGACGAGGGCGCCGTCGAGCGGATGCGCTCCCTCGCCTCGGTCCGCCGGGCCCGGGAGCGTGAACGCGAGAAGCGCAAGGGCGGCGTGCAGGAGCAGGCCCGCGTGGCCCGCGAGGTGGTGATCCCCGACGTCATCACCGTCGCCGAGCTGTCCAACCGGATGGCCACCCGTGGCGTGGACGTCATCAAGTTCCTGATGCGCCAGGGCATGATGGTGAAGATCAACGACGTGATCGACAGCGACACGGCGGAGCTGATCGCCACCGAGTTCGGCCACACCGTCAAGCGGGTCTCGGACTCCGACGTCGAGGAAGGCTTCCTGGGCGCCGACGACATGGACGAGAGCCTGGAGGTCCGCGCGCCCGTCGTGGCGGTCATGGGCCATGTCGACCACGGCAAGACCTCGCTGCTGGACGCCCTGCGCCAGGCCGACGTGGCCGGCGGGGAGCATGGCGGCATCACCCAGCACATCGGCGCCTACCAGGTGAGACTGCCGAGCGGCCAGAAGGTGACCTTCCTGGACACCCCCGGACATGCGGCCTTCACGGCCATGCGGGCCCGGGGCGCGGAGGTGACCGACATCGTCGTCCTGGTGGTCGCCGCGGACGACGGGGTCATGCCCCAGACGATCGAGGCCATCCAGCACGCCCGTGCGGCGGGGACGCCGATCATCGTGGCCGTCAACAAGATGGACAAGCCGGACTCCAACCCGACCCGGGTGATCAACGAGCTGCTCCAGCACGAGGTGGTGGCCGAGAGCCTGGGTGGCGAGACCCAGATCATCGAGGTCTCGGCCCTGAAGAAGACCGGCCTGGACGACCTGATCGAGGCCATCCTGCTGCAGTCTGAAGTGCTTGAGCTGAAGGCCAATCCGGACCGTACGGGCGAGGGCGTGGTCATCGAGTCCAAGATCGATCGCGGCCGCGGCGCCGTCTCGACCGTCCTCGTCAAGCGCGGCACCCTGAAGCGCGGCGATATCGTTGTGGCCGGCGCCAGCTTTGGTCGCGTCCGCGCCCTGCTCAACGAACGGGACGAACAGGTTCTCGCGGCGGGGCCCTCCGAGCCCGTGGAAATCCTGGGCCTGGACGGTGCGCCCGCCCCCGGGGAAGCCTTCGCCGTGGTGGACTCCGAGGCGCGCGCCCGGGAGCTGACCGAGTACCGGATCCGCCTGAAGCGGGAGAAGGCCGGAGCCCCTGTGGGCGGCGGCGTCTCCATGGCCGACTTCATGGCCAAGATGCAGGACAAGAAGATCTCGGAGATGCCGGTCATCATCAAGGCCGACGTCCAGGGGTCTGCGGAGGCCATCGTCGGCTCGCTGGACAAGCTGGCCACCGACGAGGTCCGTGCACGGATCATCCTGTCCGGCGCCGGCGCCATCAGCGAGAGCGACGTCATGCTGGCCAAGGGATCGGGCGCGCCCATCCTCGGCTTCAATGTCCGCGCCACCACCCAGGCCCGCCAGCTCGCCGAGCGCGAAGGGGTGGAGATCCGCTACTACGCGATCATCTACGACCTGCTCGACGACGTGAAGGGCGTGATGTCCGGCCTGCTGGCCCCCGAGCAGAGGGAAACCTTCCTCGGCAACGCCCGGGTCCTGCAGGTGTTCGACATCACCCGGGTGGGCAAGGTCGCCGGCTGCCGCGTCACCGAAGGCGTGGTCCGGCGCGGCGCCCGCGTCCGGATCGTGCGCAACGACATCGTTGTCCTCGAACTGGGCGTCTTGCAGACCCTCAAGCGGTTCAAGGAAGAGGTGGCCGAGGTCGGCAACGGGGTCGAGTGCGGCATGGCCTTCCAGGGCTTCCAGGACATCCAGGAAGGCGACATCATCGAGTGCTTCACCATCGAAGAGGTCAAGCGCAGCCTCTAGGGCGCGCCCAGCGGGGAGGTCCATGCTCAAGCGCCTCGTCCTCCTCGGACTCCTCAGCCTCCTGGCGGCCTGCGCGACGGGCGGCCGCCTGGATGCGGCCAATGACGTCCACGCCCTTCTCGTGGCGATCCGGGACGGGGACCGCGCGGCTTTCGACGCCCGTGTCGACCGCGAGGCCCTGAAGGCCGAGATCGCCTCCCGCCTCGCCCGTGAGACCTCCCGCCTGAAGGTGGACGGCCTCGACCTGGGTCCGCTCGGCGTCGTGGCGGCCCCCGCCCTCGCCAGCCTTGCCGGGGACGCCCTGATCCAGCCAGGAGTCTTCCGCCAGGTGGCTGAAGCCTATGGCTACTCACGCGACAAACCCCTGCCCGGAACCGTGGCCATCGCCGGCCGCCTGAAGGCCATGCCTGACGGCCGGGTCTGCGCCACATTCGAGAAGGATGGCCCCTGCACCCTGATCTTCACACGCTCGGCCGAGGGCCGGTGGCGGTTGAGCGGTTTCGAGGGCGACCTCACCTCGCTGAAGATCCGCCTTTGAAGGAAGCCGATATGGCCTGGGAAGACGCCCTCTCCGCCTACGAGGAGTTCACCTTCGAGGACGGTCCCTGGACCCGTCCGGTCTGGCGCCGCGGGCAGGGGCCCGCGGTCATCATCATCCACGAGATTCCGGGCCTGGACCCCCTGGTCATCCGCTTCGCCGACCGGGTCGCCGAGGCCGGTATGACGGTCTTCCTGCCCAGCCTGATCGGCGACCCGGGCCGGCCGGTCAGCGGCGGCTACGCCCTCAAGTCCATGGCCACGGCCTTCTGCGTCCGGCGCGAGTTCAACGTCTGGCGGACCGGACGGACCAGCCCGATCGCCGACTGGCTGAGGGCCCTGGCCCGAAAGGCCCACGCCGAGTGCGGCGGGGCCGGGGTGGGCGCCGTGGGCATGTGCTTCTCGGGCGGCTTCGCCCTGGCCATGATGACGGAACCCTCCGTCGTGGCGCCGGTCCTGTCCCAGCCCTCCCTGCCCCTGCCCTTCGGCTCCAGGGCGCGGGCGGCGGACATCGACGTCTCGCCGGAGGACCTGCGCTGCGTGAAGGACCGGCTGGAGGCCGAGGACCTGACCGTCATGGGCCTGCGCTTCAAGTCGGACCGTTTCGTGCCGGACGCCCGCTTCGAGATGCTGAAGGCGACCTTCGGCGACCGGTTCGACCCGGTGGAGCTGGACGACGCCGACGCCGCCCCCGCCGACATGCCCCCGCATTCCGTCCTGACCCTGCACCTGCGCGAGGACGGCCCCACCAAGGCCGCAGAGCAGAAGGTGATCGCCTTCTTCCGGCAGCGGACGGGCGCCTGAGGGCCGCGCTGCTGGACAGGGGGCCTGCGCGCGACTAGAACCCGCCGCCTTTCCCCGAGCCCGCGTCCGATCCGCGGTCCGGGCCAGCCATCCGGGACCTTCCCATGAAAAAGCATTCCGGCGCCGGTCGCGGCGCCCCGACCGGACCCTCGCAGCGCCAGCTGCGGGCCGGAGAGCTTATCCGCCACGCCCTGGTCGAGATCCTCCGCGAGGAGGAGATCGCCGATCCCGACCTGGCCGGCGTGTCCGTGACTGTGACCGAGGTGCGGATGAGCCCGGATCTGAGGCACGCCTTCGCCTTCGTCGAGCCCCTCGGTGGGCAGGATGCGGGGCGTGTGGTGGCGGGCCTTAACCGCCACGCGAAGTTCCTGCGGGGCCGTCTGGGTCGCGAGATCGACATGAAGTTCACTCCCGACCTGAAGTTCGCCCACGACGAGAGCTTCACAGAGGCGGCCCGCATGGACGCCCTGTTCCGCGATCCCCGCGTCGCGCGCGACCTGGGGCCAGATGGGGCGCCCGACGCCACGGACGGGGAGGACTGAGGTGGGGCGGCGCAAGAGCGGTGAGGCGGTGTCGGGTTGGGTCTGCCTGGACAAGCCCTACGACCTGACCTCGACCCAGGCGGTGGGCCGGGTCCGGCGTCTGTTCAACGCCCAGAAGGCCGGGCACGCGGGCACCCTGGACCCCCTGGCCACAGGCGTCCTGCCCATCGCCCTCGGAGAAGCCACCAAGACGGTCAGCTTCATGATGGACGCGGGCAAGACCTACCGCTTCACCATCGCCTGGGGCCGCACCACCACCACCCTGGACCGGGAGGGTGAAACCTCGGCCGCCTCGGACGTGCGGCCCACCGCCGACGAGGCCGCAGCGGCCCTGCCCGCCTTCATTGGCGAGATCGACCAGGTCCCGCCGGCCTTCTCGGCCATCAAGGTGGATGGTGAGCGCGCCTACGACCTGGCCCGGGCCGGGCAGACGGTGGAGCTGGCCGCCCGCCGGGTGGTGATCCACGACGCCCGGGTGACCGGCGCGCCCGACGCCGATCATGTCGAGATCGAGATCGACTGCGGCAAGGGCGTCTATGTCCGCGCCCTGGTCCGGGACCTGGCCGAGCGACTTGGCGCCTGCGGGCATGTCAGCGCGCTGAGGCGGACCCGGGTGGGCCCCTTCACTGAGGACCGGGCGATTACGCTGGAAAACCTTGAGGATCTGGGGCATAAGGCCGGCCTCTTGGAGGCCCTGCTTCCGGTCGAGACCGCCCTGGACGACATCCCGGAGCTGGCCGTGACCGCCGAAGACGCCTTCAGGCTTAAGCAGGGACGACCCATCGTTCTCGTTCCCAGACAGGTTGACGACCTGAGGTCCCGGCTCACCGCCGGAACCCGGACGGTGTCAGTCCTGGCGGGCGGGTCCTTGGTGGCGCTCTGCGAGATGCGCATGGGACGGCTCGAACCCGCACGCGTCTTTCACCTCTGACCAGAGCGGGGATCCTACGATGTCGATTACGCTTGAACGTAAGGCGGAACTTATCCAGACCCACGGTCGCTCCGAAGGCGATACCGGGAGTGCGGAAGTCCAGGTGGCCATCCTGTCCGAACGGATCGCCAACCTGACCGAGCACTTCAAAGCCCACAAGAAGGATAACCACTCCCGTCGCGGGCTCCTGAAGATGGTGTCCCAGCGCCGCCGGCTCCTTGACCACCTGAAAGCCTCCGACGCCGGTCGCTATCAGTCGATCATCGAGAAGCTCGGCCTGCGCCGCTAGTTCCCGGGGCCCCGCAAGGGGCCACGGCTCATTTCACCGCCGCCCCCGCGACAGGCCGGGGGACCAGGGGCGGTGCGCGGAGGTCCGTTTCGGGGGCCTCCGTCCTACGTCGGGGGTTCCAAAGAAATCCTCACCGCGCCTGTCGTTCCTGGAGAGGATTTCGGTCGTCCGACGCCCTGTCCGCCCCCGCCGGGAATACGCCCGCGGGACAAGAAAGAAACCCAATGTTCGATATCAAGAGAAAGACCATCGAGTGGGGTGGCCGCGCGCTGACCCTCGAGACCGGCCGCATGGCCCGCCAGGCCGATGGTTCTGTCCTGGCCACCTATGGCGAGACCATGGTGCTGGCCACCGCCGTCTTCGCCAAGAGCGCCAAGCCCGGCCAGGACTTCTTCCCCCTGACCGTGAACTATCAGGAGAAGTACTACGCCGCGGGCAAGATCCCGGGCTCCTTCCCCCGCCGTGAGGCCGCGCCGAGCCAGAAGGAAACCCTGACCTCGCGCCTGATCGACCGTCCGATCCGGCCCCTGTTTGTCGAGGGCTTTAAGAACGAGGTCCAGGTGGTCACCACCGTGCTGGCCCATGACCTCGAGAACGATCCCGACATCGTCGCCATGGTCGCCGCCTCGGCCGCCCTGGTGCTCTCGGGCGCCCCCTTCATGGGCCCCATCGGCGGCGCGCGCGTGGGCTACGCCAACGGTGAGTACATCCTCAACCCGACCCTCGACCAGATGAAGGAGTCGGCCATGGACCTGGTCGTCGCCGGTACGAGCGACGCGGTCATGATGGTGGAATCCGAGATCCAGGAGCTCTCCGAAGAGGTGGTCCTGGGCGGCGTGACCTTCGCCCACAAGGCCATGCAGCCGGTGATCGATGCGATCATCGAGCTGGCCGAGCATTCGGCCAAGGACCCCTTCGAGTTCACCCCGGACGACACCGAGGCCCTCAAGGCCGAGGCCCGCAAGCTGGCGGGCGCCGACCTGGCTGCGGCCTACAAGATCGTCGCCAAGGGCCAGCGCCACGACGCTGTCAGCCAGGCCAAGGCCAAGGCCGTGGCCGCCCTGGCCAAGTCCGACGCCAATCCCTCGGGCGCCGACGGCCAGAAGCTGGCCGGCGTGCTGAAGGAGCTCGAGGCCGAGGTCGTCCGCCGCAACATCATCGAGACCGGCATCCGGATCGACGGCCGGACTGTGGACAAGGTGCGCCCGATCGTCTCTGAAGTCGGCGTCCTGACCCGGGCCCACGGCTCGGCCCTGTTCACCCGCGGCGAGACCCAGGCCCTGGTGGTCGCCACCCTGGGCACCGGCGATGACGAGCAGCTGATCGACGCCCTCGAAGGCAAGTACTACGAGCGCTTCCTGCTGCACTACAACTTCCCTCCCTTCAGCGTCGGCGAGACCGGCCGGATGGGCGCCCCCGGGCGTCGGGAAGTGGGTCACGGCAAGCTGGCCTGGCGCGCTGTCCGCCCCATGCTGCCGTCGCATGACGAGTTCCCCTACACCCTGCGCCTGGTGTCCGAGGTCCTGGAGTCCAACGGCTCCTCGTCCATGGCCACCGTGTGCGGCGCGTCCCTGGCCCTGATGGACGCCGGCGTGCCCCTGAAGAAGCCGGTCAGCGGCATCGCCATGGGCCTGATCCTCGAGAAGGACGGCTTCGCCGTGCTTTCCGACATCCTGGGCGACGAGGACCACCTCGGCGACATGGACTTCAAGGTGGCCGGCACCGAGGACGGGATCACCTCCCTCCAGATGGACATCAAGATCGCCGGGATCACCGAGGAGATCATGCGCAAGGCGCTGGAGCAGGCCAAGGGCGGCCGCCAGCACATCCTGGACGAGATGGCCAAGGCCATGGAGGCCCCGCGCACCCAGCTGGGCGAGTACGCGCCGAAGATCGAGACCATCAAGATCCCGGTGGACAAGATCCGCGAAGTGATCGGCTCGGGCGGCAAGGTGATCCGCGAGATCACCGCCGAAACCGGCGCCAAGGTCGACATCGGTGAGGACGGCACCATCCGCATCGCCGCCCCCGACCAGGCCAAGATCGACGCGGCCCGCGACTGGATCAAGTCCATCGCCTCGGAGCCTGAACTGGGCGCCATCTACACCGGCAAGGTCGTGAAGATCGTCGACTTCGGCGCCTTCGTGAACTTCTTCGGCGCCAAGGACGGCCTGGTCCACGTCAGCCAGATCTCCTCGGAACGGGTCAACAAGGTCTCCGACGTCCTGCAGGAAGGCCAGTCCGTGAAGGTCAAGCTTCTCGGCTTCGATGACCGGGGCAAGACCCGGCTGTCGATGAAGGTCGTCGACCAGGAGACCGGCGAGGATCTGTCCAAGAAGGAAGCCGCCGGCGAGGACGCCGAAGGCTGACCTGACCGGTCATCCGTCAGACTTCAGGGGCGGCCAGAGCGATCTGGCCGCCCTTTCCATGTGGGTCGGGAAGCTGTATGGGCGAGGCGGGTCCGCAGTTCACCCAGGCGTCGACGCCCCGCAAGGGGAGCTAAACCTGCACAGACAGGCATCTTCCGCATCTGACGCTCTCCCTCTGCGCCAGGTCGAAGCCGGCGACCCCGACACCGCCCCCCGGCGGACCAGGCGCAGCACGAGGACGCGTGATGCCCAGAACCCTTCTTCCCTTCGCCGTCGAGGACATCTCGGCGCTCGCCAGGTCTCTCCGGACCCAGCTCTCCGCACGGACCGAGCCGCCCGGCCATGTCGAGATGCTGAACATCCTGGCCCGGGCGGCCGGCTGCCGGAACTTTCAGCAGTTCCGGGCGCAGACCTCTGCAGTCCCCGCACCGCCGGAGCCGGCGCCGGAGCCGGATCGCGCCCTGATTGAGCGGACCGCCCGCCACTTCGACGCTGAGGGCCGCCTCGCCACCTGGCCCGCCAAGACCTCCCTGCAGTCTCTGGCCCTCTGGGGCCTGTGGTCGCGGATTCCGCCGGAAACCGTCTTCTCGGAGGTTGGCTTCAACCAGCAGTTGAATATGCTCAGCCAGATCGGTGATCCCGCCCTGCTGCGCCGCTCCATGGTGCATGCCGGCCTGGTCTCGCGAACGGACGACTGCCGGGACTACCGGCGGATCGAGAGACGACCCCCGCCGGACGCCCTGGCGCTGATCCGTCGGCTGGGGCCCGGGTCCGGCTGAAGCCGGGGCTCAGCTCCTCAGCTTGCGGATGATGGCGTCCAGGTCGCGGGCGAGGACAGGATCGTCCTGCTTGAGGGCCTCGATGCGACGGACCGCATGAAGAACCGTGGTGTGATCACGCCCGCCAAACCGGCGGCCGATGTCGGGCAGGGAGCGGGTGGTGATCTGCTTGGCGATCCACATGGCGGCCTGCCGGGGACGCGCCACCACCCGGGCCCGCCGCTCGGAGATGATGTCCGCCTGCTTCAGGCCGTAGTGCTCGGCCACGGCCTTCTGGATCTGGTCGACCGTCACCCGCTTCTCGCTGCAGGCCAGATGCGGGCGCAGGATGGCCTGGGCCTCATCGAGCCCAAGGCGGGCGATATCGCCGCCGACCCGGGCGACCAGGGTGTTGAGGGCGCCCTCAAGTTCACGGACGGAATCCGTGAAACGGTCCGCAAGGAACTGCAGCACGTCCCCCTGGGCGGAGGGCAGGAAGCCCCCGGCCTGGGCGAGGATGGCGAGCTTGCGCTCCAGTATGCCCAGCCGCAGGGCGCGGTCCGCCGGTTCGATCCCGCACACCAGACCGGACTGGAGGTGGGATCGCAGGCGCGGCTCCATCTCCGAGAGCTCAGAAGGGGAGCGGTCAGCGGTGAGCACCACGCGCCGCCCGTCCTCGATCAGGGCGATGAGGGTGTGGAAGAGCTCTTCCTGCGTGTTCTGCTTGCCGGCGACGAAGTGCACGTCGTCAATGAGGAGGAGGTCGGCGTTCCGCAGCTCCGCCTTGAAGGCGGCGGTCTGCCGGTCCTGGATCGCCCGCACGAAGGTTGACGTGAAGCGCTCGGCGGTCAGGTAGACCACCCGGCGCGCCTCCCCCGTCTGCATGGCCTCCCAGGCCAGGGCGTTGAGGAGGTGGGTCTTCCCGAAGCCGTAGGGGCCATGGAAGAGGACGGGATTGAAGTGCCCGTCCGCCCAGGACGCCACCCGGCGGGCGACGGCGAAGGCGAACTCGTTCGAAGGGCCCGGGACAAAGGTGTCGAAGCTGAACCGGTCCTGGAGGCCCTGCTGGCGGGCGAGGGAAGGCGCTGGGCGAAGATCTGCGGGGTCCGGAGCCGCGCGGCGCGGCGCAGACGCCGGCCCTGGGATCGGAGCCGGGCGGGCGGTTGAGGGCGCCTCCTGGCCTGCAGCGGCCGGCGTCGATGTGGTGGCGACCGACGCGGCGGCGGCCTGGGCGGCGGCGCCCCGCCCTTCGAACTCCATCTTGGACTTGAGGGCGAGGCTGCGACCCATGGGATCATTCTGCGCCCAAAGCTCGCCGATCCGGCGCCAGGCGTGCCTGCGGATCCAGTCGCGGGCGACCCCGGTGGCGGCCACCAGGCACACGTCTCCGTCCTGCTCCCGGAGCGAGGCCTGGCCCAGCCAGGACCCGAAGGTGGCTTCGCCGAGCTCCCGCCTCAGGATCTGGCAGGTCTTGGTCCAGACTTCGCCCGACACACCATCCTTGGACACGCTCCCGTTCGCCATCACCAACCCGTCCTGACCCATTCTCGCCCCTCGTCGCCACTGCGCCGAAGAGCGCGCCGAAACCGCGCAACAGCTTCCCCGGGCTGCCACGACACATGTCGCCGGCAGCTGATTTTTCTCTATCGAGGTCGCTTGGAAAAACGCTTTACGAGCCCAACACTAGTGACGGCGGGGGGCCGGTCAACGGAGATTCTTTGCGGCTGGGGCGGATATTTTCGTTGACTCCGGGAAAGCCAATTTCGGCAAGGAACTGCCGTTTTCACAGTCCATTTCGGGACGTTTCAAACTGGCTCCGGAGGCTCGGGAAACCTGTGCCGAAACGACAAAGCCCCGCCAGGGGCGGGGCTTTTTCCTGAAATAAAACAGAGACATAACCAAGATCTGACCCATAACGGGTCAGGTCGTTCAGGCCGCGGCGGCCTTGCGAAGACGCGCCGCAAGACGGGAGACCTTCCGCGAGCCGGTGTTGTGGTGGACCACGCCCTTGGAGACCGCCCGCATCAGTTCGGACTCGGCCTCGACGAAGGCGCTCTTGGCGGCGACGAGGTCGCCCGAGGCCAGGGCCTCGTCGAACTTGCGCAGGTAGGTGCGGACCCGCGACCGGCGCGCCTTGTTCACTTCCGTACGACGGGCGATCTTGCGAACCGCCTTCCGGGCGCCGGGATTGTTGGCCATGCTTCAGCTCTCAAAACAGTTCACCGGCGCCAGCCATCAGGCGCCAGCCGAAATCGGAGGCGCGGATATACGGTAAGGCGCCCCTCGGGTCAATGCAGGCGCGTCCCGCCCAGGCGCTATCGCCCGCGGAAGTCCGGCTTCCGCTTCTCGATGAAGGCGGCCATCCCCTCCTTCTGGTCCTCGAAGGCGAAGAGGGAGTGGAAGAGACGCCGCTCCATGGCCACGCCGGCGGACAGGGTCGTCTCGTAGGCGGCGTCGACAAGCTCGACATTCATCATCACGGCGAGGGGCGACTGGCCGGCGATCTTCGCTGCGGCCTCCAGGGCCTCGGCCACCAGCCGGTCGGCCGGAACAATGCGCGAGACCAGGCCGGCGCGTTCGGCCTCGGCGGCGTCCATCATCCGGCCGGTCAGGATCATGTCCATGGCCTTGGACTTGCCCACCAGCCGCGTCAGCCTCTGGGTGCCGCCAATGCCGGGCATGACCCCCAGGTTGATCTCAGGCTGGCCGAACTTCGCGGTCTCGGAAGCGATGATGAAGTCGCAGAGCATGGCCAGCTCGCAGCCGCCGCCCAGGGCGTAGCCGGAGACGGCGGCGAGGATCGGCTTGCGGCAGGCCTCGATCCGCCGGGCGGCGGGACCGAAGAAGTCGGCGGCGAACATCTCCGCATAGGACTTGTCGGACATCTCCTTGATGTCCGCGCCGGCGGCGAAGGCGCGCTCGGACCCCGTCAGGACCAGGCAGCGGACGCCGGGATCCGCCTCGGCGGCGTCGAGGGCCTGGCCCAGCTCTTCCAGGAGGCGGCTGTTGAGGGCGTTCAGCGCCTCGGGCCGGTTCAGGCGGATCAGGGCGACGGCGTCGTGCGCTTCGACGATCAGGGTCTCGTAGGCCATGGGGATCTCCGGCGGGATGACGGCTCCGGTTTAGGCGGCGCGGAGGCAAACGCCAAGGCCGGCGGGCCTGGCCGGCTCACCTCTGGCAGGCGGGACACCAGAAGGTCGAGCGGCCCGCCTGGACCTTCCGGCGGACGGTCCCGCCGCAGCCCGGGTTGACGCAGGCGGCCCCCTCCCGGTCGTAGGCCCGGAAGCTGTGCTGGAAATAGCCGAGGGCCCCGTCGGCCGCAGAGAAGTCGCGCAAGGTCGAGCCTCCCGCGGCGATGGCCCGCTCCAGGACGGCCTTGACCGTTTGCGCCAGGACGTCCAGGCGACCGGCCGAGATCCGGCCTGCGGGCCGGAAGGGCGAGATGCGCGCCTCGTGCAGGGCCTCGCAGACATAGATGTTGCCCAGCCCGGCCACGATCCTCTGGTCCAGGAGAAGGGTCTTGGGGCCCTGGCGGCGATCGCGGAAGGCCTGGACCAGCCGGGCGCCGCCGAAGGCGTCGGACAGGGGCTCAGGCCCCATGGCGACGAACCAGGGGTGCAGGTCCAGGTCCTCCGTGGACGCCAGCCCCATGAACCCGAAGCGACGCGGGTCGTGATAGACGATCCGGTCACCCGTCTCCGTCTCGAAGACCACGTGATCGTGCCGGGGATCCTCGCCGACGGCGTGGTGGAAGCGGCCGGGCGCAGCGGACCCGGGCCCTTCGATGCGGAACCGCCCGCTCATCCCCAGGTGGGCGATCAGGGTCTCGCCCCGGTCGAGGTCGGCCAGCAGGTACTTGGCCCGTCGCCTCAGGGCGACCACCCGCGCCCCGGCCAGGCGCTGGACGAAGCCCTCGGGGAAGGGAAACCTCAGGTCTGGCCGACGCGCCTCCACCCGGACGAGGCGCCGCCCCTCAAGGACGGGCGCCAGGCCGCGGCGGACGGTCTCGACCTCGGGAAGCTCAGGCATGAGGCCTGCCTCGCACGGTCGCGGCCGCCCGGCAACCGGGGCCGGATTCGCCGGAAGCGGCTTTCCCGCGGGCCTGCGGCGTTCTAAGAGCCCGTCATGAGCGCGACCTTCGGATTTCGGGATGTCGATCCCCACGAGAAGCCGGGCCTGGTGCGCGGCGTCTTCGACCGCGTGGCGAGCCGTTACGACCTCATGAACGACGTCATGAGCGCCGGCGTCCATCGGCTCTGGAAGGACGCCACCGCCGCGCGCCTCAATCCCCAGCCCGGCGAGACCATCATCGACTGCGCCGGCGGCACCGGCGACATGGCCCGGCGCTTCGCCGACCTCGCCCGAAGGGCCCGGGACCGGCGCGGCGGCGACGACGCCCGGATCCTGGTCGTGGACTACAATGCAGAGATGATCGCCGCGGGCCGGGTGCGGGGCCTGGAGCCCGAGATCGACTGGGCCGTGGGCGACGCCCAAAGGCTGCCCCTGCCGGACGCCTGCGCCAACGCCTACGTCATCAGTTTCGGCATCCGGAACGTGACTGACATTCCCGCCGCCCTGCGCGAGGCGCGGCGGGTCCTGAAGCCTGGCGGGCGTTTCCTTTGCCTGGAATTCTCACGCCCCCCCGCCCCGGCCCTGGCCCGCCTCTACGACGCCTATTCCTTCAAGGTCATTCCCTTCATGGGCGAGCGGATCGCCGGGGACCGGGACTCCTACCAGTACCTGGTGGAAAGCATCCGCCGCTTCCCCGACCAGAAGACCTTCCAGGGCATGATCGAGGCGGCCGGCTTCCGCCGGGCGGGCTACACCAACTTCACCGGCGGGGTCGCGGCGCTCCACCACGGCTGGGCGGCCTGACCATGCTGGCCAGCCTGGGGGCGGCGGCGAGGCTGGCGGCGGCGGGCTGGCGCCTGGCCCGCGCCGACGCCCTGCTGCCCCGGGAGCTGAGGGCTCTCTACCCGCCGGCGCTCCACCGGCTCTCCCGGCTGGCCGGGGTTCTGGCCGGACCCGGCGCCCGGCGCGGACGTCCGGGCGAGCGCCTGGCCCGATGCCTGGAGGGCATGGGCCCGGTGGCGATCAAGCTGGGCCAGCTGTTGTCCACCCGGGCGGACATCTTCGGGGCGGAGTTCGCCCAGGACCTCGCCCGGCTGAAGGACAGGCTGGAGCCCTTTCCGACCGAGACGGCCCTTGAGGAGATCGCCGCCAGCCTGGGCCGCCCGGCCGACGACCTCTTCGTCGAGTTCGGACCGCCCGTCGCCGCAGCCTCCCTGGCCCAGGCCCACCCGGCCCGCCTGAAGGACGGGCGCAGGGTCGCGGTGAAGGTCCTGCGACCCGGGATCGAGCGCCGGGTCGAGGCCGACGCCCGGGTCATGGGCCTGGCGGCGGCGCTGGCCGAGCGGTTCGCCCCGGACGCCAAGCGCCTGGAGCCCCGGACCCTGGCCGCCTCGGTCATCGAGTCCGTCCGCCGGGAGCTGGACCTGCGGCTGGAGGCGGCCGGCGCCGACGAGCTGGGGGCGATCATGGCCCGGGACGGCTACATGTCCGCCCCGGCGGTGGTCTGGGAGGGGGTGGGACGCCGGGTCCTGACCCTGGAGTGGGCCAAGGGGACGCCGCTCTCCGATCCCGCCAGCCTGGTGGCGGAGGGCGTCGACAGGCAGGCCCTGGCGACAGGGCTGATCCGCGCCTTCCTGGCCCAGGCCCTGGACCACGGCGTCTTTCACGCCGACCTCCATGAGGGCAACCTTTTCGTCTCGGCCCCGGACCGGATCGAGGCGGTGGACTTCGGCATTGTCGGCCGGCTGGGCCCCGAGCAGAGGCGTTACCTGGCCGAGATCCTCTGGGGCTTCCTGCAGCGCGACTATGAACGGGTGGCCCGCGTCCACTTCGAGGCCGGCTACGTCCCCGCCCGCCACGCGGTGGGAGACTTCGCCCAGGCCCTTCGCGCCGTCGGCGAGCCGATCTTCGGCCGGACGGCCCGGGATGTCTCCATGAGCCGGGTCCTGATCCAGCTCTTCGAGATCACCGGCCAGTTCGACATGCACCTGCGGCCTGAGCTGGTCCTCCTGCAGAAGACCATGATGACCGCCGAGGGGGTCGCTCGGTCGATCTGGCCCGACCTCGATATCTGGACGGCGGCCGATCCGGTGGTGCGCAGATGGATGACCCGCGAGCTGTCTCCCGCCGCCCGCCTCACCCGGCTGGGCGACCAGGCCGGACGCCTGCTGTCGCGCCTGAACGCGCTGGCGGAGGCCCCCCCGCCGCCGCCCCCGCCGCTCCGGGGACCCGGAGCGGTCGTCATCCTGGCGGGGAGCGCCCTCGTCGCGGCCCTCGCGGCCCTCATCCTGGCCGCCTCAGCCCTCTGAGGCGCGGTCGCTCCCGGCCCGGGCGGAGCGCGCCTGGGTTTCCCTCGCCTTCTGGGCCTCCCAATAGGCGCCGCCCTGGTCGGGGTGGAAGAAGGCCCGGGGTTGTCCCTCCCGGCTGGCCACCGCGAAGGTGTTGGACCCCGGATGATAGATCAGGACGTCGCCGTTCCGGCGGGTCAGCCGCTGGGCGCCCTGCGGCGGGTCATCGATGAAGGTCCGCGCCTTGCGTACATAGGCCTCAAGGCTGGAGGCGCCGAAGCTTTCGCCATTCCGCGCGAAGGCGCGCTGGGCGTTCTCCTCAGCCGAACCGCGGCGGCTCGACGTCCAGAGGGGTCTGCCGTCCAGGAGGGGCGCCGGGGCCTCGGCGCGGTCGCCGGACCGACCCCCGTCATAACGGTTGTTCCTCTCCGACGTATCGGCCGGTGTCGGCGGCGAGTAGGCGGTGTCGGCAGCGGAGGCGGCGGCGCCATCCGCCCGGACGGCGGAGGGGCGCTCGCAGCCAGAGAGGGATAAGGCCAGGGAAAAGGTCCCCAGAAGCAGGACGGCAGGGGTGCTGATGGACCGGACGGTCATTGTGGTCTCCCATTGCGCCCGCCCAGGCCGGAACAAATTAGGAACATCTTGTCCGGTTTGTCGAGTCCCGATGTTTTGGCGTAAGAGGCGGGGCGTTGTTGGAGGCGCCGGGATCGTGTCGGACAGACGAGTGCTACTGATCGTGGGCGGCGGAATTGCGGCCTATAAATGTCTGGAGCTTGTCCGCCTGCTGCGCGGACAGGGCATCGCCGTGCGCCCGGTCCTGACCCAGGCGGGCGCCCAGTTCGTGACCCCCCTGTCCCTGGCCGCCCTCTGCGAGGACAAGGTCCACACCGACCTCTTCTCCCTGACCGACGAGGCCGAGATGGGCCATATCCGCCTGTCCCGGTCGGCGGACCTCATCGTCGTCGCGCCGGCGACCGCGGACCTGATGGCGCGGGCGGCGGCGGGCCTTGCCAATGACCTGGCGACGACTCTGCTCCTGGCCACCGACACCCCGGTGATGATGGTCCCCGCCATGAACGTGCGCATGTGGACCCACCCGGCGACCCAGAGGAATGTGAAGACCCTGCAGTCGGACGGCGTCCGCCTGGTCGGCCCGGAGGTGGGGGACATGGCCTGCGGCGAGACGGGGCCGGGCCGTATGGCCGAGCCCGCGGCGATCTGCGCGGCCATCCTCGAGGCCCTGTCAGGGACCCCGGAACGCCCGCTGGCGGGTCGTCGGGCCCTGGTGACCGCTGGCCCCACCGCCGAGCCTGTCGATCCCGTCCGTGTGCTGACGAACCGGTCCAGCGGGAAGCAGGGTTTCGCCATCGCCGGCGCCCTCGCCGCCCTGGGCGCCGAGGTCACCCTGGTGGCCGGCCCGGTGGCTGAACCTACGCCCCCCGGGGTCCGCCGGGTGGACGTCGAGACGGCGCGGGAGATGCTGGCCGCCTGCGAGGCCGCCCTTCCCGCCGACATCGCCGTCTGCGTCGCCGCCGTGGCCGACTGGCGCCCGGCGGAGGTCGCTCCCGGCAAGACCAAGAAGGTCGCAGGGGCGCCGCCGCCCGAGATCCGGCTGGTGGAGAACCCCGACATCCTCGCCACCCTGTCCCGCAGCCCAGACCGCCCGACCCTGGTCATCGGCTTCGCCGCCGAGACCGAGACTGTCGAAGACCACGCCCGGGCCAAGCTGGCGCGCAAGGGCTGCGACTGGATCGTCGCCAATGACGTGTCCCGGCCCGGCGTCATGGGCGGGACCGAGAACACGGTCTCCATCGTCACCCGCGAGGGGATCGAGCGCTGGGAAGAGGCGCCCAAGGCCGAGGTCGCCCGCCGCCTCGCCAGCCGGATCGCCGCCGCCCTTGCCGGAGGCGCCGCATGACGCCTGTCGTCGACATCCTGCGCCTGGCGCACAATCCGGACCTGCCCCTGCCGGCCTATGAGACCGCCGGGGCGGCGGGAATGGACCTGAGGGCCGCCGTGCCCGAGGACGAGGCCCTGGTCCTGCGCCCGGGCGCCCGGACCGCCGTGCCCACCGGCCTGGCCTTCGCCCTGCCCGACGGGTTCGAGGCCCAGGTGCGGCCGCGCTCGGGCCTGGCGCTGAAGTCCGGCGTGACCGTCGCCAACGCCCCCGGCACCATCGATGCGGACTATCGCGGCGAGCTGAAGGTGATTCTGATCAACCTCGGCGAGGAGGACTTCGTCATCCGCCGGGGCGACCGGATCGCCCAGCTGGTCATCGCTCCCGTCGTTCAGGCCGCCTGGCGCGAGGTGGGCGAGCTGGACGCCACCGACCGCGGGGCCGGCGGCTTTGGATCCACCGGCGGGCGCTAGGCCCGCACCCCCCTGAACGGAGAGACCCCATGGAGCTGATCCTGGTCCGCCACGGACGCCCCGCCCGGATGGAGACCACCTCCGACCCCCACCTGAACGAGATCGGCCTGGAACAGGCCCGCCGGGCCGCCGCCTGGCTGGCCCTGGAGCCCATCGACGCCACCTGGTCCTCCACCATGCTCCGCGCCGTCCAGACGGCGGAGGCCTTCGCCAGCCTCGTCGGCCACGAGGTCCAGCGTCATCCGGGCATTGTGGAGTTCGACCGCAACTCCGGCGTCTACATCCCCACCGAGGAGCTCAAGAAGGAGAACTTCGAGGCCTGGCAGGCCATGGCCACCGGCGGCCACGGCGTGGACATGGCCGAGTTCCAGAAAATGGTGGTGGACGGCATGGAGGAGATCATCGCCGCCCACCCGGGAGGCCGGGTGGCGGTCTTCTGCCATGGCGGGGTCATCAATGTCTGGGCCGCCCACGTCCTGGGCATCGAGCCCCGGGTCTTCTTTGAGGCCGACTACACCAGCCTCAACCGCTTCCTCGCCGCCCGCAGCGGCCAGAGGGCGGTGGTCAGCCTGAATGAGCGCGCCCACCTGCTGGACGACGTCCGCCGGCCGGCCTGACCCGCCGCCGGAGGGCCTCGGCGGCGCCCGGACCCGGTCTCAGCGCCGGAAGCCGAGGACGTCCTGCATGTCATAGGCGCCCGGTTCGCGCGCAACGGCCCAGCGGGCGGCGGCCAGGGCGCCGCGGGCGAAGAGGCCCCGGTCCCGGGCGGAGTGGCTGAGGGTCAGGATCTCGTCCTCGCCGGCGAAGAGGACCGAGTGCTCGCCGATCACCCCGCCGCCGCGCACGACGGAAAAGCCGATGGCGCCTTCAGGGCGCGCGCCGGTGAT
Source organism: Phenylobacterium sp. (assembly GCA_020402585.1). Lineage (GTDB taxonomy): Bacteria > Pseudomonadota > Alphaproteobacteria > Caulobacterales > Caulobacteraceae > Phenylobacterium. The sequence continues at coordinate 59,474 of JADBZH010000034.1, forward strand.
CCCGTCCCGGGCGCGGATCGAGGCCCGGTCCAGGTCCACCCCGCGCCCCCGCGCCGCAGCCTCGCCCAGCATGAGGGCCGTACCTGAGGGGGCGTCAACCTTGCGGCGGTGGTGAGCCTCGAAGACTTCAATGTCGAACTCGGCGGGCGAGAGGGCCGCGGCGGCCAGCTCGACCAGCCCCATGAGCATGTTCACCCCAAGGGAGAAGTTCCCGGCCCTGACAATGGGAATGCGCAGGGCCGCCTCAGCCAGGGCGTCGATCTCGCCCGGCGAGAAGCCCGTGGAGCCGATCACCAGGGCCGGGCGACCGAGGGTCGCCGGCTCCCCGGCCAGGGCGACGGAGGCCGCCGGCGTCGAGAAGTCGACCACCACATCGGCGCCTTCGAGCGCGGAGGCCCGGTCCGTCAGGATCGGATCCACCGCATCAGGGCGGTCGAACCGGCCGGCGAGGACAAGATCAGGCGACGCCTCCACGGCTTCGGCCACGGCGAGCCCCATACGGCCGAGGGCGCCGGAGACGGCGATGCGGATGGGTGGGGTCACGGGGGCCTCCGGGGCTCTGGCGGACCCCCTTGTCCCGCGTCGGGGTCCCGTGGGTCAATGCCCTGTGGGTCCTGCGAGGTTGTCCGGTCCGCAGCCGGCCTGTAGGTTGCCGGCCTTTCGGGGCCTGTCCGGCCCGAACCCAAGGAAACGCC